>NZ_BAAAQX010000010.1:0-313276 GCF_039531895.1 Nonomuraea monospora | reverse complement strand
CGTTCCCGCACGCGATCGCGATCGGGAACATCCACATCGGCACCATCGCCGGGAAGTTGAACGGCGTGATCCCGGCCACCACCCCCAGCGGCTGCCGGATCGAGTAGGAGTCCACCCGGGTCGAGACGCCCTCCGAGTAACCGCCCTTCAGCAGGTGTGGGATGCCGCAGGCGAACTCCACCACCTCCAGCCCCCGGGCCACCTCACCCAGCGCGTCGGAATGCACCTTGCCGTGCTCGGCGGAGATCAGCGCGGCCAGCTCGTCGCGATGGGCGTACATCAGCTCGCGGAAGCGGAACAACACCCCGGCCCGCTTGGTCAGCGACGCGTCCCGCCAGGCGGGGAACGCCGCGACGGCCGCCGCCACGGCCGCGTCCACGTCGCCGGCCGAGGCCAGCGCGACCGAGCCGCTCACCTCGCCGGTGGCCGGGTTGAACAGCTCCGCGGCACGGGCGGCGTCGCCGTCCGCGAGAGCCCCGTTGATCCAATGCCTGACCGACTTCACGACTCTCTCTTCCCCTCGCCCCACGCGTTGGACCGGAACGCCAGCTCCACGACGTCCACGAGCGCGCCGTCGGCGCAGGCCCTGGCCACGACGTCAGCCGCGGCGACGACGTCCGGGTGGCCGTCCCCGACGGCGAACCCCACTCCGGCCGCCGCGATCATGTCGAGGTCGTTCGGGTTGTCGCCGATGGCGGCGACCTGCTTCATCGGCACGTGCCTGGCCGCGGCCAGCTCGCGCAGCGCGTTGCCCTTGGTCGCCTGCTCCGACAGCACCTCCAGGTAGGTCGCCTCGGAGCGGACGGTGACCGTTCCCACGATGTCCAGCTCGGGCAGCGGACCGCCGATGAGCATGCACTTGGTGATCTCGTCGGGCGGCAGCGCCGCCCAGTCGCCGGGATCGCGCAGCGTGATCCCGTCCCGCCGGGCGTACTCGCGCAGCTCGGGCACGTCGTCCACGGCCACCGCCGCCCCGCCGGAGAACGCGACCGGGTAGACCCCCTCGGGGAGCTCGCCGAGCAGGCCGAGCAGCGTCTTCCACGCGGTCGCCGGCAGGGGGCGCGAGCGCAGCACGGTGCCCGTCGCCAGGTTCACGGTCGCGGCGCCGTTGTAGAGGATGGCGTCCGCGTCGAGCCCCAGCTCGTCGTAGTAGGGGCGGGCGGAGCTCTCCATGCGCCCGGTGGCGACGACGACCTCGCCGCCCGCCTCGCGGAAGCGGTGCAGCGCCTCACGGCTGGCGGGCACCATGGCCAGGTCGCGTCCGACGAGGGTGCCGTCGAGGTCTGTCACGATCCAGCGGATCACCCGGCGCTCCTCGCGCCCGCGGCCCGCACGAAGCCCCCGGCCACCTCGGCCAGCACCGAGCCCGCGAGATCGAAGCCGCCCACGGTGGCGAGGTAGCCGCCCGGCTCGAAGACGCTGCCCGACAGCGGGATGTAGACGCCGCCGGCCTGCTCGACCAGGAGGGAGCCCGCGGCCACGTCCCAGGCGTTGACGCGCGTGCCGTAGGCGACGTCGGACCAGCCGGCGGCGACGTGCGCGAGCTTGAGCGCCGCGCTGCCGGGACGGCGTACGGTGGCGAACGCCTGGGTCATCCGCGAGAAGCGGCGCAGCGCGCTCTCCTCGTCCTCGGCCAGGTCACGGGGGGTGGGGTAGCTCGAGAGCAGCACCGCCGCGCGCTCGGTGGCGGCGCCGGCGCTGCGGATCGGCTCGCCGTTGCAGACGGCGCCGCCGAGCCAGGCGGTGAACTCGTCGTCGCGCACGGGGTCGTAGATCACCCCGGCCACCACTTCGCCGTCGAGCGCCGCCGCGATCGAGGTGCAGAAGAACGGCAGGCCGGCGGCGAAGTTCGCGGTGCCGTCGATCGGGTCGACGTACCACCTGATGGCGCCTTCTCCGCGGGTGCCGCCTTCCTCCCCGACCACGACGCTGTCGGGGCAGCGCCGTTCCAGGATCTCCCTGATGTCCTCCTCGGCCGCCTTGTCGTGCACGGTGACCGGGTCGTGGAAGTCACGCTTGGTGTGGATCTCGGGGCGGGAGCGGAAGGCGGCGCGCAGGCGGTCGCCGACCGCTCTGGCCGCCTCGGCCGCGATGCCGGCCAGCTCGCGGGAGGTGTTCACGTCCATGTCTTCTCCAGGAGTCTCAGCAGTGCGTGCGGGTCCTCGACGGTGGCTTGAGGGCGCTGCCGCACCGCGTACGGGATCTGGTCGGTCGCCGAGGAGACCATCAGGACGGTCGCGCCCGCCCCCGCCCGCGCGCCGCAGATGACGTCACGGTCGTAGTTGTCCCCGACGTACCAGGCGTCGGCGGGGTTCACGCCCAGGGACCGGCAGGCGAGCCAGATCATCTCGGGGTTCGGCTTGCGGATGCCGACCTCGTCGCTGTACACCTGCACGGCCACCTGCCGGTCGAGCCCGGCGGCGGTCAGGTAGTCGCGGTGCACGGCGCCGGACAGGGAGTTGCTGACGACCCCGGGGACGACGCCGTGCTCCCAGCAGGCGGCCAGCAGCTCCGCCAGGCCGGGGCGCAGCTCGCGGTCGCTGCGCAGCTCGCCCATGCGCTTGCACAGGGGCGTCGCCTCGACGGTCACCAGCGTGCGGGCCCGCTCGGGCCAGTCGGTGGCCACGAACTCGGCCCAGAACCTGCGGTGCGTCATCTCCTCGGGGGCGAACTGCCGGGAGGTGGAGTCCTTCCAGTACTTGTCGGCCCGCGCGGCGGCCCGGAGGTCGCTCTCGATCTCCCCGGCCGTCAGCTCGTCGAATCCCGTCCTGCCGAGGAGCGCGTGCACCTCGGCGGCCAGCTCGGCGGCCCAGGACGGGCGTTTGACGGTCTCGACGATCACGCCGCCGAAGTCGAGGAGCAGGGCTTTGGGGCGGTTCACGCGCTGACCTCCGTCCGGTCCCAGGAGGTGATCCGCGCGCCGTCGGCGCCGAACAGGTGCAACTGCTCGGTCCAGCAGGTCAGCACGTCACCCGGGCCGGCCTGGACCGGCTGGTAGGTCACGGCGTACAGCTCGGTGTCCAGGACGCGCAGCCGTACCGTCCAGGAGGAACCCGCCGGCAGCACGGCCTCGACCACCGCCTCCTCGCTCCAGGCGGCGGCGGGCGGGGCGCCGAAGCGCAGCGCCTCCGGCCGGATGCCGACGGCGGCCGGGGTGAGCTTCGCGCCGCGCGACTCGACGAAGCGCAGCAGGGACGCGGCCAGCCCGCCGGGGGCGGTTCCCGCGTCCACGATCGCCATCGGCGGGCTGCCGACGAACTCGGCGACGAAACGGTTGGCGGGCCTTGCGTACATCTCCATCGGGGCGGCGATCTGCTGCAGCTCGCCCTCGTTCATGACGGCCACGTCGGTGGCCATGGTGAGGGCTTCGAGCTGGTCGTGGGTGACGAAGACGATCGTCGCGCCGCTCTCCTCGTGGATGCGCTTGAGCTCGGCGCGCATCTCCAGGCGCAGCCTGGCGTCGAGGTTCGACAGCGGTTCGTCGAGCAGGAGCACCGCGGGGTTGACCGCGAGCATCCTGGCCAGGGCGACGCGCTGCTGCTGGCCGCCGGAAAGCTGGGAGGGGTAGCGGTCCATGGCGGCGTCGACGTGGACCATCTTCAGCGCCGCCTCGGCCCGCGCGCGCCTTTCCGGGCCGGGCACCTTGCGCATGCGCAGGCCGAACTCCACGTTCTCGCGCAAGGTCAGGTGCGGCCAGAGCGCGTAGTTCTGGAAGACCAGCCCCATGGCGCGTTTCTCGGGCGGGACGTAGAGCCCCTGCTCGACGGAGTCCAGGACCCTGTCGCCGACGGTGATGCTGCCCGCGGTGGGCTGTTCGAGACCGGCGATCATGCGCAGGGTGGTGGTCTTCCCGCAGCCGGAGGGGCCGAGCAGGCACATGAAGGCGCCGTCGGGGACCACGAGGTCGAGGTTCTTCACCGCGAGCTCTCCGCCGCCGTAGCTCTTGGAGATCGCGCTGAGGGTGATGTCCGGCATCTATCCTCCTAGTCCGGACGCCAGGCTGCTCCTGGTGAGGCGCTGGGTCAGGTAGGTCATGGTGAAGGAGAGCAAGGCGATCATGAGGACGACGCCGTTGGCGAGCTGGGTGTAGCCGTAGTCGACCAGGCCGATCGACAGCGTCGTGAGGAGCTGGGTCCCGGTGGTGGTCAGCATGACGACGATGCTGAGCTCCTTGAGCCCCGAGATGAAGGGCAGCACGATCCCGGTGACGAGCGCCCCCTTCTGGATGGGGAAGATGATCCGGCGCATCCGCTGCCACCACGACGCCCCGGCGATCTGCGCGGCCTCCTCCGGCTCCCTGCCGAGCTGCATCATGGCCGCGATGCCCGAGCGTGAGCTGTAGGGCAGATGCGTGACGGCCATGACGAGGATGAGCAGGAACGTCGTCCCGTACAGCGCCGGGACGGGCCCGCGGGCGACGGCGAACAGCGACAGCGAGGCGGCGGCGAAGGCGATGCCGGGGATGAGGTAGGGCAGGAAGGAGACCTGCCGCAGGAAGGCCGCGATGCGCGGAGCCGTCCCGCGCACCACCACGTATCCGACGAGCAGTCCGGCGACGGCGCAGATCAGCGAGGCCAGCCCGACGATGCGCAGCGAGTTCCACGCGGCCTCCCACAACTCCGGGCCGCGCAGGACGCCGTGCGGGAAGCCGACCGCGCCCGGGAGTTCTTCTGCGATCCAGAAGTCGAGGGTGAAGGTCGACAGGTTCAGCGGGATCCTGGTCACCGTGGAGAGCAGCAGGGTGAGCACCGGGACGAGCACGCTCACGGCGAAGACCGCCATGCCGAGCGCGCAGGCGGGCCAGCGCCAGCGGCGCAGGTCGCTCACCCGGTCCATCGCGCCCTTGCCGCCCACGGTGACGAATCTGCGCTGCTCGCGCATCAGCCGCATGTCGGTGAAGACGATCACGATGCCGATGATCACGATGACGGTGGCGAGCACGGAGGCCACTCCGGTGCTGCGGTCGCGGATCGACTGGAACAGCCCGGTGGACAGCACCCGGTAGTCGGCGGGCAGCCCGAGCACGTACGGCGTGCCGAACGTGCCGAGCACCCGCCCGACCACGAGCAGCACGGCCGAGGACAACGCGGGCAGCATGAGCGGGATCACGATCCGCCGGACGACGGTGCGCCGCGGCGCCCCCAGGATCCGCGCGGAGTCCTCCAGTTGCACGTCGATGCGGCGCAACGCGTTGCCCACCAGGAGCAGCACGAACGGGTAGTAGTGCAGCCCGAGCGTGATGACGATCGGCAGCGGGCCGTAGGCGAGCCAGTCGGGCGTGCGGATGCCCTGGGCCTGGAGGAATCCTGCCTGCCCCGCGGCCCGTTCGTTCTTGAACAGCGTCAGCCAGGCCAGCGAGAACGTCCACGACGGCAGCATGTACGGCACCACCAGCGCCCCGGCCAGCCACCTGCGTCCGGGCACGTTCGTCCGGGTCACCAGCCACGCCATGCCGCCGCCGAGCGCCAGCGCGAACAGGGTGGTGCCCACGGCGACGACGAGCGTGTTGACCAGCGGCTCCCAGAACAACAGCCGGCTGATCTGGGAGCGGAAGACGCGCCACAGGTAGTAGCCGGTCCACTCGCCCGGCTGCTGCCCGGCGTGCACCTCGTCGCCGTACTGCAGGCGGAAGGCGTCGGACAGCACCGCGAACAGCGGGGCCACGACGAGATAGGCCAGCAGGACGACGAGGATCAGGCCGAGCGCGGCCGTCGGATCGTGCCGCAGGACTCGCAGGCGGTAGAGGAGTCTGCGCCGCCTCGGCGGGCGAGGGGGCGGCTCCGTTCTGGTCACGACAGCCATGGGGTTTCCTCCGGGGGGTGGGGCATCAGTGGCTTCTCTTGAGCATCGCGTCGGCGAGGGCGTCGGCCGACTCCCCGAGCCGGCGGCCCACCGCGTCCAGGCGGGACAGCAGCTCGCGTTCGCGCAGGGTGTCCATCTCGAGCGGCCCCGCGAACAGCGCGGTGAGCCTGGCCTGGTAGAGCTGGCGCACGCGGCTCTGGGACTTGCGGGTGGCCAGCAGGGCGGTCATGACGGCGCCGGGCTCGCTGACGATCTTCACGAGGGCCTGTTCCAGCTCGTCGAGCCCGTCGATCACGGCCTGCAGCGGCTCGACGGCGAAGCTCAGGTCGGGCGGCCCGAACAGGTCGGCCTCGCGGACGAAGTCCCGTAGCTGGTCGAGCACGTCGTCGATGGAGCGGGAGAGGCGGAACAGGTCCTCCCTGTCGATGGGGGTGGCCAGAGTCCGCGACAGGGCCCGGACGAGTCTGGCCCGCGCCTCGTCGCCCTCGTGCTCGACCACGGACATGCGGGCGCGGGCCTGCGTGCTCTCGACCGTGCCGGAGGCGGCCGTGCACGCCAGCACGGCGCCTTGTCTCGCCGTGGCGACCTGGCCGCGGATCAGGTCGATCACCCGGCGTCCCGTACGGCCCCGCAGGTCGTCCAGGACTCTGCCGAGCCGGCGGGCGCGGCCCTTCGCGCCGCTCACAGCAGCCTCAGCCCGAGCCCGGCCAGGCAGCCCAGCAGCAGGGACGACGGAAGGGTGACCAGCCACGCCGTACCCATGTTCAGCACTCCCTGCCATCGCACCCTCCTGCTTCCCTCGCTGGCCGCCACGCCGACGACGCCGGCGGTCACCGACTGGGTCATGCTCACCGGGCTCCCCAGCGCCGAGCTGCCGAGCACGGCGCCGGTGGCCGCGGTCTCGGCCGAGAGCACGTGCAGCGGCCGGGCGATGACCAGGCCGCGGCCGATCCGCTCGCCCACCCGGTCGAGGCTGGTCAGGGACCCGGCCAGGAACAGCGCCACGAGAACGGCCATCCACGCCGGGGAGACGGCGACGGGCCCGACCCCGCCGAGTCCGCCGCGGCCCACGTCGAGCGCCACGCTGACGACCGCGATCATCTTCTGGCCGTCGTTGACGGCGTACGCGGTGCACTGCGCCGCGTAGGCCACCAGGTGGGCGGCGAGCACGAGCCTGGGCATCCGCCGGTAGGACGGCACCCGGCGCGAGGCGGCCCCCAGCAGGTAGCCGAGCACCAGGCCCGCCAGCGGAGCGCAGAGCCCGATCGCGAGCACGCCGGCCAGCCTCCCCCACGACACCGGCACGCCCGCGCCGAGCCCCGCGCCGGAGATGCCGCCGATCACGGCCAGCGTGAGGCTGGTCGGCAGCCCCTTGCCGGTCAGTGCCGCGACGACCACGATCGCGATCACCACGCCGGCCAGGAACACCGCCGCGCCGATGCCGGTGCCCAGTCCTGCCAGCTCTTCGGTGAAGGTCCGCGCCACCGCCACGCCCAGCGCGTACGGCACGGCGAACAGGACGGTCACGAGCAGCGCGACGGCCACCCAGCCGGGCATGTGCGGGAACCGCAGCCCCAGCCCGATCAGCGTGGCCCCGTCATTGGCCCCGCTGATCAGCACGAACAGGGCCGCGACCAGGGCGAAGGCCAGCGTCCAGCCCATCAGAGGTAGGGCCGTTGATCGCGTTTGGCCTCGTCGTAGCGTTCGCGCGCGGCCCGCGCCTCGGGCAGCGCGGACACCTCGGCGACCGGCACGTCCCACCAGGCCTGGGCTCCCGGGCCGTCGCCGGGAACGGGCTTCACGTACACGACGGTGGTCCTGGCGGACTCCCTGGCCTTGGTCAGGGCCGCTCGCAGGGAGTCGGGGGTGCCGGCCCGCAGCACGTCGGCGCCCAGGCTGGCGGCGTTGGCGGCCAGGTCCAGGGGCAGGGGCGGGCCGTCGAGATCGCCGCCCGCGCCGCGCGCCCGGTAGGCGGTGCCGAGCCTGCGCGCGCCCACGGACTCGCTGAGGGCGCCGATCGAGGCGAAGCCCTGGTTGTCCACCAGGACGATGACGAGCTTGACGCCTTCCTGCACGGCCGTGGCGATCTCCTGGGCCATCATCAGGTAGGAGCCGTCGCCGACCAGCACGAACACCTCGCGTTCCGGCGCGCCCAGCTTCACCCCGAGCCCGCCGGCGATCTCGTAGCCCATGCACGAGTACCCGTACTCGACGTGGTACTGCCCGGGGTCGCTCGCGCGCCAGAGCCGGTGCAGGTCGCCGGGCATCGAACCGGCGGCGTTGACCACCACGCCGCCCGCGGCGGCCTCGTTGACGATGCCGAGAGCGACGGGCTGGGTGAGCTCCGTCCCCGCGCAGGCGCGGCTGATGACGGCCTGCCAGCCGGCGGCCAGGGTGGTGGCCCGGCGGGTCCAGTCCTCGTCGGCCCGCCAGTCCACCTCGTCGAGCGCGCGCAGGGCCGCGCGGGCGTCGGCGACGAGCATCAGGCCGGAGTTCTTGGCCGCGTCGAAGGCGGTGACGTTCACGTTGAGGAACCTGGCCTGCCCGAACAGCGTGCGCGAGGCGGTGGTGAAGTCGGTGTAGCGGGTGCCGACGCCGATGACCAGGTCCGCCTCGCGGGCCAGCGTGTCGGCGGCGTGCGTGCCCGTGTGGCCGATCGCGCCGACGGCGCAGGGGTGGTCGTACGGCAGCGCGCCCTTGCCCGCCTGCGTCTCGCCCACCGGGACGCCGTGCTTCTCGGCGAACCTGGCCAGCTCCGTCCACGCCTCGCTGTACTTGACCCCGCCGCCGGCGACGATCAGCGGCCGCCGCGAGCTGCGCAGCAGCTCGACGGCCCTGGCCAGCGCGGCGGGCTCGGGCACGGGGCGCGGCACGTGCCACACCCGCCTGGCGAACAGCTCCCGCGGCCAGTCGTGCGCCTCGGCCTGCACGTCCTGCGGCAGCGCCAGGGTGACGGCGCCCGTCTCGGCCGGGTCAGTCAGCACCCGCATCGCCGCCAGCAGGGCGGAGGGCAGTTGCTCCGGCCGGTTGATCCGGTCGAAGAAGCGCGACAGCGGGCGTAAGGAGTCGTTGACCGACACGTCGTGGGAGCGCGGGTCCTCCAGCTCCTGCAGGACCGGCCCCGCGGCTCGCGTGGCGAAGACGTCGCCGGGCAGCAGCAGCACGGGCAGGCGGTTGATCGTGGCCAGCGCCGCGCCGGTGGCCAGGTTGGTGGCGCCGGGGCCGATGGAGGCCGTGCAGGCGAACGTCGACAACCGGCCCCGGGTACGTGCGTAGCCGGCGGCGGTGTGCACCATGGCCTGCTCGTTGCGCGCCAGGTAGTAGGGCAGCGGGTCGCCCGTGCCCGCGCCCTGTTCCGCCAGGGCCTGGCCGATCCCCGCCACGTTGCCGTGGCCGAAGATGCCGAGGACGCCGGCGATCAGGCGGTGCTCGGCGCCGTCGCGCTCCGACCACTGGTTGGCGAGGAACCGCACCAGCGCCTGCGCCGTGGTCAGCCTCATGAAGCGTCTCCTCCTGGTAGGGGCCCGGCCGGAGTGAAGGTCCTCACGCCCCCTCCAGCAGGCTCAGTGCGGTGTCGACCGCGCCCTCGACGTCGCCGCCCGGCGGGTAGAGCAGCGTCCTGCCGGCGACCAGGCCGCGCACGCCGGGCAGGCGCAGTGCCTTGCTCCATGAGCCGAACATCTCGCCGGAGTCCTGGCCGGAGTCGCCGCCCAGCAGCAGGACGGGCAGGGTCGTCGCCTCCATGACGCGCTCCATGTCCGCGACGACCGGGAGCTTGAGCCAGGTGCGCGCGGAGGTCGCGCCGAGCGCCTGGCCGACGCTGATGCTGCGGATCACCGCCTCGGGCGACAGGTCGTGCCTGACCACGCCCTCGTTCCGGCTGGACCAGAACGGCTCGACCATCGCCATCAGGCCGTGCCCGGCCAGCCGGGTGACGGCCGCGCCGCAGCTGGCCAGGGTGGCGGCGGTGGCCGGGTCCTCGGGCGCGATCCTGCACAACATCTTGCCGCCGTCGAGCCCCATCGCCGCGATCGAGTCGGCGTCGTAGGCGGTGAACCTGTCGTCGAACTCGAACACCGCTCCATGCACGCCGCCGCGGTTCATCGACCCGATGACGATCTTGTCGTCGAGCGCGCCGAGCAGCAGCAGGTCCTCGACGATGTCGGGAGTGGCCAGCAGGCCGTCCACGCCCGGTCTGGCCAGGGCGGTCAACAGCCGGTCCAGCAGGTCCACGCGGCTGCGCATGGCCATGGGGTGACCGGCGACGCCGAGCGAGCCCCGCGCGGGGTGGTCGGCGGCGATGATGAGCAGTTGCTCCCTGTCGTGCCTGAGCGGTCGGCGCCTGCGTGCGGCGGCCGCCTCGGCGACCCGTTCCGGCCGCCAGGCCCGCTCGTCGAGCAGCCTGCGGTGGTCCTGCTCAAGCATGGGCGAGGCCTCCTTCTGAGCGGGCGGACAGGGCGGCCTCGATCTCGTCCGCCGTGGGCATCGCGGGCGCGCAGGCCAGTCGTCCCGCGACGATCGCGCCGGCCGCGTTGGCGAAGCGCAGCGTGCGCTCCAGCGGCCAGCCTTCGAGCAGGCCGTGGCAGAGTGCGCCGCCGAAGGCGTCGCCCGCGCCGAGGCCGTTGACGACCTCGACGGGAACGGGCGGGACCCGTACCGTCCGCGCCGCGGTCATGCCCAGCACTCCGGCCGGCCCCAGCTTGACGATCGCCAGCTCGACGCCGGCCGCGAGCAGGGCCTCGCCGGCCGCGACCGGGTCGCGGGTCCCGGTGGCGACCTCGGCCTCGTCGAGGTTGCCGACCGCGACGGTGACGTGCCCGAGCGCGGCGCGCACCCGCTCGCGGGCGAGCGCCGCGCCGGGCCAGAACGCGGGCCGGTAGTCCAGGTCCAGCACCGTGTACGGCCTGCGCCCCCGGGCTCGCCACGCGGCCAGATGGGCGCTGAGCGACGGCTCGGCCGACAGCCCGGTCACGGTGGCCCAGAACAGCCGAGCCTGGGTGACGGCGGTCAGGTCCAGCTCCCCGGGCGAGATCTCCAGGTCGGGGGCCCGGTCGCGGTAGAAGTAGAGCGGGAAGTCCTCCGGGGGCCTGATCTCGCAGAACGTCACCGGAGTCGGCCGTCCCCGCACCGCGGTGACCAGGCTGTCGTCGACGCCGTAGGCGCGCAACGCGTCGTGCACGAACGCGCCGAAAGGGTCGTCGCCGGTCCTGGTGATCACCGCACTGGCGCGGCCCAGGCGGGCGGCGGCCACGGCCACGTTCGTCGCGCTGCCGCCCAGGTACTTGCCGAACGTCTCCACCTGCCGCAGGGACACGCCGGTTTGCAGCGGGTAGACGTCCACGCCGACCCGGCCCATCGTCAGCACCTCCGGCGGCCTCACGCCAGGCCCTCGACGATGCCCTCGACGTTGACGACGCGGCCCGCCTTGGTCGCTCCCGCGCCGATCCTGTCCAGGTCGCCGAGGAGGATGGCGACTCTCACTTGGTCACCTCCACGAGGCGCACGCTGCGGCCCGCACGGCGCGACAGGTCGGCCGCCTCGGCGAGGTAGAGCGCGGCCAGGGCGTCCTGGACCGTGCACGGGCTCTCGATCTCGCCCCGCGCCATCGCGAGGAACGCGCGCATCTCCTCGGCGTACGCGGCCTCGAACCTGCTCTGGAAGTCCGGCCAAGGCCGCCCGCCGGGATCGAGGCCGTCCGCCGAACGGAGCGGGGTCCTGTCGCCCAGCCCGGCCGCCCAGGTGCCGAGGGTGCCCGCGAGCTCCATGCGCACGTCGTAGCCCGCGCCGTTGTAGCGCGAGCCCTGCAGCGTGACCAGGGTGCCGTCGTCCATGGTGATGAGCGCGGCGCTGTTGTCGACGTCGCCGGCCTCGGCGAAGAACGCCGCTCCGCGGTTGGCGCCGATCGCGTGGACGCTGTCGGCCTCGTGGCCGGTGACCCAGCGCAGGATGTCGAAGTCGTGGATGTGACAGTCGCGGAAGATGCCACCCGACTGGGCGACGTACCCGGCGGGAGGGGGCGCGGGGTCGCCGGTCAGCAGGTGGACCCGGTGCAGCTCGCCGAGCTTCCCCGCACGCACCGCGGCGCGGGCGGCGGCGAAGCCGGCGTCGAAGCGGCGCTGGAAGCCGATGTGCACGGGGGTGCCGCTGCGCTCGACCGCTGCGGCGACCCGCAGGGTCTCGGCCACGGTGGGGGCGGCCGGCTTCTCGCAGAACGCCGGCACCTTCAGCTCGCAGGCCCGCAGCAGCGCCCCGGCATGAGCGGACGTCGGTGTCGTGATCACCACCGCGTCCGTGCCGAAGGGATCTCCGACTCGGGCTCCCAGCCGTTTCGCCGCCTCCTCGGCTCTGGTCTCGTCCGCGTCGGCGACGACGAGGTCGTCGGCGAGTGCGGACAGGGTCGCGGCATGGACCATGCCGATACGACCGAGGCCCACCAGACCCACACGCATGATCGCTCCTCCTCCAGGGGGCCTCCAGTTCTAGATGAACAAATGATGAACAGTCAATAGTTTGTCCTGACATAAGGATGAACTCACACCTCACTTCACAAGGGCGACCTGGACCTGGTCAAGGGGAGCGCGACGTAAGAATGTCTTGACAAACTGTTCACATGACGTTCATCGTGAGCACACCACGGCGTCGTCGGGGCTGGCGCGACGCTTCCGAACCCTTGAGAGGTAAGAGGAGTGACGCCATCATGAGGCGTACCGCGAAGATCATCTCCGTGGCGGTGCTGGCGGTGGCCGCGGCGGCGTGTGCGCCCTCCACGGCAGGCAACGCCCCATCGACGGCGGCGACCGTCAAGGCCCTGCCCAGCCCCTCACTCGACGCGGACTTCGATCTCGAGGCGCTGGTCGCCGCCGCCAAGAAGGAAGGCAGCCTGCTGGTCTACGACTCCAGCGGCGACATCGAGGAAGTGGCGAAGGCCTTCACGGCCAAGTACGGCATCACCATGGAAGGCGTGAAGTCGGACACCCCGCAGACCGCCGAGAAGATGCTCAGAGAGCACGCCGCCGACAACGTCACCATCGACGCGGCCATGTACGAGGACGGCGGCGTGCTGGTCGGCCAGCTCGCGCCGCAGGGTGTGACCCAGACCTGGATCCCCTCGGACCTGAAGGACCAGATCCCCGCCGAGAACCAGAACCCGCTGCTCGCCCTGTCGAAGGCCACCGTCTTCGCCTACAACACCAAGCTGTCGCCCGGCGGCTGCCCGGTCAAGAACATCTGGGACCTGACCGAGCCGGAGTGGGCCGGCAAGCTGGTGATGCAGGACCCGCTGGGCAAGCCGACCGTGCTGTCGTTCTTCACCCAACTGGACGCGCACGGCAACCAGGCTCTGGAGCAGGCGTTCCAGGCCAAGTACGGCAAGCCGCTGAAGACGGAGGAGAAGAGCGCCGCCTACGAGTGGGTCAAGCGGCTGGCCGGCAACCGGCCGGTGCTGACGGGCTCCGACGAGGACATCTCCGGCGCGGTCGGCGCGCCGGACGCGACCGACAAGAAGATCGGCTTCATGTCGATCTCGAAGTTCCGCAACAACGAGGACAAGGGCTACACCCAGTCCACCTGTACGGGCATGGCGCCCTTCGCCGGCTTCAGCTACCCGAAGTACGTGGCGATCGCCAGCAAGAGCAAGCACCCCAGCGCGGCGAAGCTGTACGTGCACTTCATCATGACCGAGGAGGGCGTCAAGCACGAGATCGGCGAGGGCGGGATCTCGGGCAACAGCACGGTCAAGCCGCTGGTCACCCCGGCCGGGCTGGCCGACTGGCAGGGCCAGCTCTTCCACACCGATCCCAAGGGCCTGCTCGGGGATCTGCAGAACCGCCAGGGCATCTCCGACTTCTGGCGCGTCAACAAGAGCTAGTCGCCACCGGGCCGACCGCCCGGCCGGAACCCCCGGCCGGGCGGCTTTCCGCATGTCCTAAGCCGTCTTCTAACACCTAATGTCCTGACATATTGATTTATGGACATCTGGTCGTTACGTTCACACCACCACCCCCAAGAACGAGGAGGCGCAATGCGTCCCCTGCCCAGGCTCTCCCTGGCAGCCTTGATGGTCACCCTCGTGGCGGGCATGGCGGTCCCCGCGTCCGGCTCCACCGTCCCCACGGTGCACCCCGACGTCGAGACCCCCGCCCTGTACGACGACGAAGCGGGCGGCAACTCCAACGGCGACGACCCGGCGATCTGGCTGCACCCGTCCGACTCCGGCAAGAGCGTGGTGGTCACCACCGCCAAGGAGGGCGGGCTCAACGTCTACGACCTCGACGGGCAGCAGCTCCAGCACTTCGCGGCGCCCGCCGCCCCCGGGCCCGACGACGAGCCTGGCCGGTTCAACAACGTCGACGTCACCTACGGCTTCGGCGGACGCGACCTCGCGATCGTCTCCGACCGCGGCCGGGATCTGCTGCGCATCTACGCCATCTCCAACGGCCACCTCACGGACGTGACCGACCCGGCCGCGCCGTTCGTCTTCAACACCACCCAAGGGCAGGTCAACAACGGCGAAACGGCGTACGGCCTGGGCGCCTGGAAGGACTCCACCGGCACGTACGCGCTGGTCAGCCGCCGGCACCAGACCTCGGTCGGCCTGGTCAAGCTGCTGGCCAAGCCGGGCGGCAAGGTCGGCTACCAGCTCGTCAGGACGCTGGACCTGCCGGCGTCGTTCACCCTCCCCAACGGCCAGTCGTGGGCCCCGTGCCTGGAGCCTGGCGAGCTGGCGCAGGTCGAAGGCATGGTCGTGGACCAGAACCGGGACGTGCTCTACGCCGCGCAGGAGGACGTCGGCATCTGGCGCATGCGGGCCGACCTCACCGGCACGCCGGTGCTGGTGGACAAGGTCAAGGAGTACGGCGTCCCCGGCACCTACGACCCCGCGACCGAGGAGTGCACGCCCGGCGCCGACCCGGGCTTCGGCGGCCGGCATCTCACCGCGGACGCCGAGGGCCTCACGATCTACTACCGCGAGGACGGCAAGGGCTACCTGCTGGCCTCCAGCCAGGGCGACGACACCTTCGCGGTCTACCGCAGGGAGGGCGCCAACTCCTACCTCGGCCAGTTCAGGGTCGGCGCGGCCGACGGCATCGACGGCGTCGAGGTCAGCGACGGATCGACCGTGCTCAACGTGCCGCTGGGCGACTTCGACGAGGGGCTCTTCATCGCCCACGACGGGGTCAACACGCCGGCCGAAGGAGACCGGGAGATCACCAACTTCAAATACACGAAGTGGGACGACATCGCCGACGAGCTGGACCTGGACGTCGACACCGACGGCTGGGACCCGCGCGACTGACCTGTGCTGAAGCGCCTTGAGGGGCGCCCGCCCGGCCGGGCGGGCGCCCCTCGCGCTTTCGTGAACTCCCCCGCATCGTCGGCATGAGCGAGCGGCAGGCAGGCTCACCTTGACTGCTCAGTAGGCGCCGGACCGGGTCTCGCCCCAACCGTGAGGTGATCGGGAACCGGCATCCCCGCGGGCACGTAGATCTTCGACGGCTCGCCCCTCCCCCATGACGACGGCGGATCGGTAGTGCACCGAGTTCTGCAGGACGCTCCGCCCCATCACAACGGAGTCGATCACGGTGGCCTCGACGCAGACGGGGGCGCCCTCGGCGACCCTGTTCATCATCCGGTTCTTCCGCGCGCCGTGGATCAGCAGCCGGTCACCGACCCTGACGTGCAGCGTCGGCAGGACGACCGGGTCCCCGCCGTCCACGAAGGCGACGTGACACAGCATCGCCTCGTCGAGAATCGAGCGAACGAGGTCCAGGTCGTACGTCCCGCGCGGGACGACGCCGGATCCTCACCCGGTCACTGGCCGGGGCCGTCTTCCGGGGCTTCGTCATGACAACGATGCTCCTGAACCTGCGCTCACGGCTCCAACGACCAGCGTCGGAATCTTCACTGCGGCTCTTCGGCAGGTGTGGCAGCAGCCCGGCGGCGCAGCACGATACGTCGTAGGCGTGGGTGAAGATGGCGATGTCGCGGGCCGTGATGGCGTCGGCGACGATCGGCCCGCCGAGCTCGACGCCGGGGTCGATCGACAGCCGCAGGACGGGTTTTCGACGGTTCGCGCATGCCTGCCGCCGGATGCCCGACGTCGCGGCCCCAGCGCCTGCGCGCTCGCCGTGCCTGCCGCCATCGCCCCCTGGGACTCGCCCTGGGCGTCCTCGGGCATGAGCCCCACCGAGACCCCCCACGAGCCCGCAACGCAGAGCAGCTCCCCAGCGATGTGGATCGCGCAGGCGGACGTCTGTGGAGTCGAACCCGGGCATGTCGCCCTCGGGGCCAGGCCTGCCGTGTCCGTGGGTGGCGGATGAGGAGGTGCCGTGCCGACCATCCAGAGGACGTTGCCAGCGTACTAATGCCCATCGTAGCGCCTGCCGGAAATCAGCCGGATGCCGCCGCACCCGGATGTACGGCATCCGACGCCCGCCAACCTGGTCGCGCGGGCATGGTCCCGGCTCCTCCACCCACGTGCACGCCACGCGCGCCCCAGCCAGCACTCGTGGCCGCCCATCTACGATCCCCGGTAGCATACGGGCAGACTGCGGTGGAGGGACGATCACATGGTGCGTGGCCTGGGGGAGCTCGAGTCCACGATCATGGATCACCTATGGGCGATCAAGCGTCCCGCCTCGGTCAGGGATGTTCTGGAGCACCTGCGGCAGGAGCGCACGCTCGCCTACACCACGGTCATGACCGTGATGGACAAGCTGCACACCAAGGGCCTGCTCAAGCGCCGGCCGGTAGGCCGCGCCTACATCTACGAGTCGGTGTCGTCCAAGGAGGCCTACACCGCCGACGTGATGCGCGCGTCCCTGGCCGCGAGCGGCAACAGGGCGGCCACGCTGGTGCACTTCCTCGAGCGCCTGACGCCGGAGGAGGCCAGCGCCTTGGAGGCGGCGCTGCAGGTGTACCCGCCCGGGGGACGCAGCTCATGATCGTGGCGATCGTCCTGGCCCTGTACGGCCTGTTCGCGGCGCTGGCGCTGCCGAAGGTGCTCAAGCGGGCCTCCTGGGCCGAGCGCGCGCCACGCCTGGCGATCGCCATGTGGCAGGCGGCCGGAGCGTCGGTGGTCGCCTCGGCGCTGCTGGCGGCGTTCGCCGTCGCGGTGCCCGCCTCCGTGGTGGGGCACGGCCTGGCCGACCTGTTCGAGGTGTGCGCCGCCCTGCTCGGCGACGAGGCGAGCCTGAACTCGGCCACCACCCGCGCGAGTCTCGCCGTCGCCGGGCTCCTGCTGGCCAGAGCCGGCTGCACGGGCGCGGCCGTGCTGCTCCGCGCTCGCCGCGAACGCCGCCGGCACGCCGAAGCGCTGTCACTGCTCGGGAGACACGACGGCGACCTGGACGCGCTCGTGGTGGACTACGACGAGCGCCTGGTGTACTGCCTGCCCGGCAGGAAGGGCCACGCGGTCATCACCACCGGAGCGCTGCGCTCACTCGCCCCCGAACAGGTCGCCGCCGTGCTCGCGCACGAGCAGGCGCACCTGCGGGGGCGTCACCACCTGGCGCTCGCCGCCGCCGAGGCCCTGGCGCGGGCGTTCCCCCGCGTGCCCCTGTTCGAGCAGGCGCGCGTGGAGGTCGCGCGCCTGGTCGAGCTGCTGGCCGACGACGTCGCGGCCCGCCGCCACCAGCGCATCCACATCGCGACCGCGCTGGTCGGCCTCGCGACGGGCAAGGTGCCGGCGTTCGCACTGGGCGCGGGCGGCGAGACGGCGCTGACCCGCGTCCGCCGGATGTTGCACCCGCAGGCGCCGCTCGCCCGGCGGGAGCGGATCGCCGGGCTGGTGGCGGTCACCGCGCTGCTCGTGGGTCCCGCCGCCCTGGCGGCGGCGCCGGGCGTGGCCGCGTTCCTCGCCCATCACTGCCACTCCCTCCTGACGCCCTAGCGTCTACGAAGGGCGATAGTAGCCTCGCGACATGAAGCTCGCGGGACAGCGGCTGCTCGTGGGCGCCGCCGGAGTCACACTGGGCGTCACGCTGGCGGCCTGCGGCCAGGCGGCGCAGGAGCCGGGCGGCACGGCCGAGGCGGGCCTGGGCATCGGGCGTCCCTCGGCGGAGGACGTCTCCCCCGGACGGCCGCCGCATCTCGGTCTCGTCAAGTCGACGGACTCCGGCCTCACCTGGAGGACCGTCTCGGAGGACGGCGTGGTGCTGGAGTCCGAGGACGGCGGCAAGACCTTAACCACAGCCTTCTCCCCCGCGCCTGCTGAGCTCGCCCGCCGAGAACCCGCCGAGAACCTGTCGAGAGCAGGGAACGGGCGCCTGAGGTCTGTCCACACCCACGCCCGCAGGTCAGTATACGGAGGGGGGTATAGTCGGGCCATGGAGATGACCCCCGCCCTGGCGGGCGACGCGTTGACGCGATTGCGACGGGCACACGGGCAGCTGGCCGGCGTGATCTCGATGATCGAGGACGGCGAGGAGTGCGCCGCCGTGCTCACCCAGCTCGCCGCCGTCTCCCGCGCCCTTGACCGGGCCGGGTTCAAGCTCGTGGCCACGGGGCTGCGGCACTGCCAGGCCGCCCGCGAGCGCGGCGAGGAGCCGCCCATGACCGAGCAGGAGCTCGAGAAGCTCTTCCTGGCACTGGCCTGACGCCGCGCCAAAATACCCCCGGGGGTGTAGGAGAAATCATGAGTGTTGACGTCCATGTCATCGAGACCTCGTCGCTCGGTGACCGCAGTTATCTGGCCACCGACGGGCAGGTGGCCGTCGTGGTCGATCCCCAGCGGGACGTCGACCGCGTGCTTTCCCTCGCGGGCCGCCTCGGCGTCCGCGTCACGCACGTCGTCGAGACGCACCTGCACAACGACTACGTCTCGGGCGGGCTGGAGCTGGCCAGGCTGACCGGGGCGCACTACGGCCTCGCCGCCGCCGACGAGGCGCCGTTCCCGCACCTGCCGCTGTCCGGCGGGGACGTCGTCGAGGTCTCCCCCGCGTTGCGGCTGCGCGCCCTGGCCACGCCAGGCCACACCTTCCATCACCTGTCGTACGCGCTGGAGAGCGGCGGGGCGGCCGAGGGCGTCTTCACCGGCGGCTCACTGCTGTTCGGCACGACGGGCCGTACCGACCTGCTGGGCGACGAGCACGCCGCCACGCTGGCGCGCGAGCAGCACGCCTCCGTACGCAGGCTGGCCGACCTGCTGCCCGACGGCGCCGCGATCTGGCCGACCCACGGCTTCGGCAGCTTCTGCTCGGCCACCCAGGCCTCCGGCGACGACTCCACCATCGAACGCGAGCGGCAGGTCAACCCGGCGCTGCGGCTGGCCGCCGGCGCGTTCGTCACGCAGACCCTGGCCGGCCTGGACGCCTACCCCGCCTACTACGCGCACATGGGCGCGCTCAACCTGCGCGGCCCCGAGCCGGTCGATCTGCGCCTGCCCGCCCCCATCACTCCCGACGAATTGCGGGGGCGGCTGGAGGCCGGGGAGTGGGTGGTCGACCTGCGGCACCGCACCGCGTACGCGCGGGCGCACCTGGCCGGCACCGTCAGCCTGGGCCTGGACGGCCCGATGGCCACCTGGCTCGGCTGGCTGATCGACCGGGGTGCGCCGCTCATTCTGATCGGCGAGACGCCCGGGCAGGTCGCGGCGGCGCGGCGGGAGCTCGTGCGCATCGGCGTCGACCGCGTCACCGCCGCGGCGACCGGGACGCCGCAGGGGCTGGCCACCGATCCGGCGCAGGTGAGGTCGCTGCCCACGGCGACGTTCGCCGGGCTGGCCGCGGCGCTGGCCGGTGACGTGCCGGCCGGGCTGCCCGCCCCCGACGTGATCCTCGACGTCAGGCTCGGCAACGAGTGGCGGGGCTCCCACATCGACGGCGCCGTGCACGTGCCGCTGCCCGAGCTCGCGGCCCGCGCCGGCGACGTCCCGGCCGGGGCCGTGTGGGTGCACTGCGGCAGCGGCTACCGGGCCACCGCGGCGGCCTCGCTGCTGGCCAGGGCCGGGCGGGAGGTCGTGCTGGTGAACGACGCGTTCGCCGGCGCCGCCTCCGCCGGGCTGCCCATGGCCGCCTGACCTCGCCATCCGACCGTTCAGAAAGACCCGCACATGAACACCCTCACCACCGCCCAGGTCCGCGCTCTGCTCGACAGCGGCGCGGGCATCCGGCTGATCGACGTCCGCAGCCCCGGGGAGTTCGCGGCGAGCCACATCCCCGGCTCGGCCAACGTCCCCCTCCACCTGCTCCGCGAGCACTCAGCACAGCTCCGCGCCGAGCACGACGAGCAGGTGGTGCTCGTCTGCCGGTCCGGTGCGCGCGCCCGCGACGCGCACCGGCTCGCCGCCGCGGCCGGCCTGGCCGCCGTGAGCGTGCTCGACGGCGGCCTGAACGCCTGGGAGAGCCAGGGCGCGCCGGTGCACCACGGCCGCGGCGCCTGGGCGATGGAGCGCCAGGTGCGCATGGTGGCGGGTGGCATCGTGCTCGCCGGCGTCGCCGGCAGCGTCGTCTGGCGGCCGGCGAAGTGGGTGGCTGCGGCGATCGGCGCGGGTCTGGCCTTCTCCGCGCTCACTGACACGTGCGCCATGGCCAGGGCCCTGTCGGTCCTGCCGTGGAACAGGACGGCCCCGGCCCGGCCCGATGCCGAGACGCCGGCAGCGCTGATCGCCCGGTCATGACCGCCGTCGCGCCCGGCATCGGCGACGGTCATGACCGCCGTCGTCACGCCCGGTGCCGGCGGCTCGATCGTACGCACCTCAACTGGGACGGGGGTCAGGAACGCACCAGCCTGGCGATGGCGTCGGCGGCCTCCTTGACCTTCGCCTGAGCCTCCGGGCCGCCCTCCCGGGTGGCCTCGGCCACGCAGTGAGCCAGGTGCTCCTCCAGCAGCGCCAGGGAGAACGACTTCAGCGCGCTGGTGGCCGCGGACACCTGCGTCAGCACGTCGATGCAGTACGTGTCCTCTTCGATCATGCGCTGCAGGCCACGGATCTGCCCCTCGACTCGGCGCAGCCGCGTCACGTGGTTCTTCTTGCTGTCGCTGGATCCGGCCACGCCCCGCCCTTCCGTCGCGTCGTCGCCTGCACCCTATCTCCCCGTCACCTGCTCGCCACCAGGCGATGGACGGCGTCCTCGGCACGAGTCTGACGACCGCATGAGGACCATCGCTCCTGTCCGCAAGCCTGTGCGCTCCCTGGACGGCGTCGGACGCCGGACCGGGCCTGCTCCGCGCCTTCCGGTGCGGAGCAGGCCCGTGCCCGCTATTTGAAGCGGCGCAGCCGCAGGCTGTTGCTGACCACGAAGACGCTGGAGAACGCCATCGCCGCACCCGCGATCATCGGGTTCAGCAGGCCGAGCGCGGCCAGCGGCAGGGCGGCCACGTTGTAGGCGAAGGCCCAGAACAGGTTGCCCTTGATCGTGGACAGGGTCCGGCGGGACAGCCGGATGGCGTCGGCCGCCACCCGCAGGTCGCCCCGCACCAGGGTGAGGTCGCTCGCCTCGATGGCGGCGTCCGTGCCGGTGCCCATGGCGAGCCCTAGATCGGCCTGGGCCAGCGCGGCGGCGTCGTTGACGCCGTCGCCCACCATGGCGACGACCTTGCCGTCGGCCTGCAGCTTCTTGACGACGTCCACCTTGTCGGCGGGCAGCACCTCGGCGATCACCTCGTCGATGCCGACCTCGGCGGCGACGGCCCTGGCCACGGCCTCGTTGTCGCCGGTCAGCAGCACCGGGGTCAGGCCCAGGGCGCGGAGCCGGGCGATGGCCTCCTCGCTGGTGGGCTTGACCACGTCCGCCACGACGAGCACGGCGCGGGCCTGGCCGTCCCAGCCGACCGCGACCGCGGTGCGGCCGGCGGCCTGCGCCTCGTGCAGGTCCCGCTCCAGGCCGGCGGGCAGGTGCTGGGACCACTCGGCCAGCAGCCGAGGGCGGCCGACCAGGACGGCGTGCCCGTCCACGATGCCCTGCACACCGAGACCTTCGACGTTCGCGAAGTCCTCGGGCGCCGGAAGGTCGCCCACGCGGGCGGCGGCTCCCTTGGCGACGGCCTGGGCGATCGGGTGCTCGGAGGCGTGCTCCAGCGCCCCGGCCAGCCGCAGCACCTCCTCCTCGCTCTCCCCCTCGGCCACGTGGACGGCGGTCAAGGTCATCCGGCCTTCGGTGACCGTGCCGGTCTTGTCCAGCACGACCGTGTTGATCCTGCGGGTCGACTCCAGCGCCTCGGGGCCCTTGATCAGGATGCCGAGCTGGGCGCCCCGGCCGGTGCCGACCAGCAGGGCGGTCGGGGTGGCCAGGCCGAGCGCGCACGGGCAGGCGATGATCAGCACCGCGACCGCGGCGGTGAACGCCGCTCCCACGCCGTCACCGGTGCCCAGCCAGAAGCCGAGCGTGCCGAGGGCGAGCGCGATCACGATCGGGACGAAGATGCCGGAGATCCGGTCGGCGAGCCGCTGCACCTGGGCCTTGCCGGTCTGTGCCTCCTCGACGAGTTCGGCCATCCGGGCGAGCTGGGTGTCGGCGCCGACGCGGGTGGCGCGGACGATCAGCCGGCCGCCGGCGTTCACCGTCGCGCCGGTCACGGCGTCGCCCACGCCGACCTCGACCGGGACCGACTCGCCGGTCAGCATCGAGGCGTCCACCGCGGAGGTGCCCTCCTCGACGACGCCGTCGGTGGCGATCTTCTCACCGGGCCGGACGATGAACCGGTCGCCTGCCTTGAGCTGCTCGACGGGGACGCGGCGGCCGCCGGCCAGCTCCACGTCCTTGGCGCCCAGCTCCAGCAGGGCGCGCAGCGCGGCGCCGGCGCGGCGCTTGGAGCGGGCCTCGAAGTAGCGTCCGGCCAGGATGAACGCCGTCACCCCCGCCGCGGCCTCCAGGTAGATGTTGCCGGAGCCGTCGGTGCGTTCGATGGTGAACGCGAACGGGTGCGTCATGCCGGGCGTGCCCGCCGTGCCGAAGAACAGCGCCCACAGCGACCAGCCGAGCGCGGCGATCGTGCCGATGGAGATGAGCGTGTCCATCGTGGCGGCGCCGTGCCGCAGGTTCGTCCAGGCTGCCTTGTGGAACGGCCAGCCCGCGTACACCACCACCGGCGCGGCGAGCACCAGCGACAGCCACTGCCAGTTCGTGAACTGCAACGGCGGGATCATCGCCATCGCGATCACCGGAACGGCCAGCACCACGGAGGTGATCAGACGGTTGCGCAGCGGCTGGAGCTCGTCGGGCGGCTCCTGTCCGGCTCGCTCGGCCTGGGGCGGGGCGGGCAGCGCCGCGGTGTAGCCGGCCTTCTCGACCTCGGCGATGAGCTGCTGCGGCTCGACGCCCTCGGGGAAGGTGACCTTCGCCTTCTCGGTGGCGTAGTTGACCGTGGCGCTCACGCCGTCCATCTTGTTGAGCTTGCGCTCGATGCGGTTGGCGCAGGAGGCACAGGTCATGCCGCCGATCGAGAGCTCGACGGCGTTCTGCCGGTCATCGGTGACCTGGGACATCACCGTTCTCCTTTCTCTCGGTCAGTGGCTGTGGCCGTCGTCGCCGTGGCCGGTCGGAGTGGAGGTGGGCTCGGGCTCGGGGACCTGCGGTCGCTCGCCCGCGCCGAGGGTGAAGTCGGCGGTACGGACCTCGCCCTCGTGCTGGAAGTCGAGGAACAGCCGGTAGTCGCCGGTGCTCGGCACCTCGGCGTGGAAGACGATCTCGGGGCCCGCCTTCTCGCTCTCCTCGGGATGCACGTGCAGGTACGCCAGGTCCCTGGCGCGCAGGGCCACCAGGTGGCCGTAGGCGCCGAGGTAGGGCTGCAGGTCGGTGACCGGCTTGCCGTCCTTGGCGACCTTGAGGGTGAGCTTGCTGGACTGCCCGGGGGTCAGCTCGCCGTCGAGGGTGACCTCGTAGCCGTCGACCGTCGCCGTGCGGCTCTCCTCCGGAAGCGCCTCGGGCCGGTAGTCACCGGCCACGGACACGTCGGCGCCCAGGGTCAGCCCCTCGCCGCCGGTCGGCGCGAAGTCGGCGAAGACGCGGTACGGGCCCGCCTTCGGCAGCGTCAGCTTCACCGACCAGACGCCGTCGGGCGCCATCTCGGGGTGCACGTGCTGGAACGTCGTCAGGTCGCGGGAGGCGACGATGAGGTGCAGCTTCTTGTCGTGCTCGACCTGGTAGCCGGTGACCGGCCTGCCATCGGGGCCGGTCACGGCGAAACGGAAGTCGGTCGGCTCGCCCGGCTTGACGGCCGGGGTGAGCGGGTTGAGGGTGTAGCCGTTCTCGGACACTTGGAGCCCCCCGGGGGTATCGTCCTGCACCTGCGCGGTGGCGTGCTCCCCGTGTGCCGCGCTCGCGCTCGCGCTGGGCACCGCCATGGCGGCGTGGTCCTCGGCCGGAGGGGCTCCGACCGGGCCGACCGCCTTGCCGACGCCGAGGGCGCCGCCGAAGACGACGGCCAGGCCCAGGACGTACGAGCCGAGCTTCGTCGCGGCGTTCACTGGTTCGCCACTTCGTAGCCGGCCTCCTCGACCGCGGCGACGATCTTCGCCGGGTCGACGGGGCCGTCACTGCCCACGGTCAGCAGGCCGCTCGCCAGGTCCACCTCGACACTGGTGACACCGGCCACTTCACTGACCTCCTCCTTGACGGAGCTGACGCAGTGGCCGCAGGTCATGCCCTGGACGGTGTAGGTGGCGGTGCTCATATCGGTCTCTCCTTCAATCCGGTGGGGGTCAGGAACGAACAAGTCGGGCAATGGCGTCGGCGGCCTCCTTGACCTTGGCCTCCGCCTCGGGGCCGCCCTTCTGCGTGGCCTCGGCGACGCAGTGGGCCAGGTGTTCTTCGAGCAGCGCCAGGGAGAACGACTTCAGCGCGCTGGTCGCCGCCGACACCTGCGTCAGTATGTCGATGCAGTACTTGTCGTCCTCGACCATCCGCTGCAGGCCGCGGACCTGCCCCTCGATGCGGCGCAGGCGCATCGCGTGGTCCTGCTTGTTACCGGTGTATCCGGCCATGTTCATCCCTCCCAGGTCGGCCGCTCATGACAACACCATACCCCCCTATGGTATTTCCAGCAACCGGCGGCGGGACGTCTTCCTGGCCGAGCTGAACGAACAGGGCGGCCAAGGTACTCGCCTACGAAGCGGCGACAAGGACCTGCGCGCTCGGCGCACCCAAGCACAACAAGTCCCGGCATCCAGCACACCGGCCCGGCCTCCGGCAACGCCCGCCGCGGACGACCTGGACCCAGTGGTCCTGGGGCGCGCCGTCAAGACCCTTTGCAGGTGAGGCGGGGTTCCGGGTCGTACACGGTGTGGAAGCGCTGCTTGCGGACGACCTTCCCGTCCTTCTTGAAGATCCGCCACACGTCGATGGCGAACCCCTCCACCCCCTCCATGGGGATGCATTCTGGGCCGGATTCGGTGAGTTCGGTGATGGGCTTGACGTTGTAGCGCCCGGAGCTCTGCGACTCGATGTCGTAGCGCTCGGTGCTCCAGAAGTCCACGGTGATGGAGGTGGCGGTGTAGGACGTCTTGATGAGCACGCCGTACGGAGAGTCGTTACGCCAGCGGAAGTCCGGCTGGGGGTAGGAGACCGTCGATTCGCGGCCCGCCGGGTAGCGGGAGATGTAGTACTGATGGGCGCGATGCTGCACGTCCTCGAAGCCGCCGAAGAAGACGGCGTTGAACATGGTGGTGGCGAACTGCGAGACCCCGCCGCCGACGTCGTTCACGAACCGGTTGTTGAGGATCATCGGCGCCTCGACGAAACCGCGCGCCTTGTCCCGCTTGCCGACCACGCCGTTCAGCGAGAACGTCTCACCGGGCTTGACGACGTAACCGTCGACGAGGTCGGCGATGCGGTGGATGTTCGTCACGCGAGGGGCGCAGCAGGGATGCCGGGTGGTGAACGAACTGACCTTCTCCCTGACGCTCAGCTTCTTCGCCTGAGCCGTGGTGACGCGCGGCTGCCGCTCCGCCGCCGGCAGTTCGACGCGGCGGGCACCGTCCGCCACGGCCTGCGCGATCGCCGGGCCCAGCGCCTTGACGTCGATACCACGTCCGGCCCGTGACGGGATGACCTGCGGCTTCCCCTTGACGATCTGGTAGGAGGCGTCCTTGGGCGGAGTGGTCAGCAGCGCCTTGGCGAGCCCTGGGGCGACCTCGCGGGCGTCGAAGGACGGGCGCAGCCCGCCCTTGCCGTCGCCGACGAAGCGCAGGCCGGCCGCCAGCTGCTCCCTGGACACGACGGCCTCCTTGCCGCCGGCGGCGAGCTTGAGGGGGGAAGCGACCGCCGTACGGGCCGTGGTCGAGGCGGTCCGCCGGACGACGTCGGCGGTGAGCGCGGCAGGCTTCTCCCGGACGTCCAGCTCGGCGGAGGTGCGTCCGTCCGAGAAGGCAGCCCGCACGGCGCTCGACGCCGCGCCGACGTCCAGTGCGCGGCCCGGCTTCGGCAGGACGGGCCGCGGCTCCAGGCCCCGATAGCGGATGGCGCCCTCCACGGGCTTGGTGTCCACGCTCTTGGCCAGGCTCGTCAGCTCGGCGGTGAGCCGCTGCTCGTCCACGCTGACCACCGGCTGGATCTGGCGGGAGCCGAAGAGGGAGCGCAGCACTCCCCCGGGCGTGGTGGCACCGGCCATCGCCGCCTCCACGGTGGCCCTCGTGTCGAAGCCGAGCCCTAATTCCGCCGGGGCGACCTGTCTCCGCTCTCCGGCGGCGTTCAGCGTCAGCTTCTGTTCTGATCGCTCGCGCAGCGCGGCGTCGAGGCGGGTGCGGGCGGCCTCGGGCGGCAGGCCGCCGAGCTCCACGCCGGCCACGCGGGTGCCCGGAGGAACCTTTCCCGAGAGCAGCACGGCGGGTACGGCGTACGCGAGGGCCGCGACGATGACCACGACGGCGAGCGGGATGAGCACGCGCCGCCAGCGGACCGGCCTCCTGGCGCCGCCGGACGGAGCACGACGATGAGATTGGAGAACGCTCATGAGACCCCTGGGGGAAAGGTGCCGGAGTCTGAATGTAGTGGGTGGGCTTGTCCCTCCGCGGGAGGATGACAAATCGCGACTTCGGCTCGTCCAGAGCGACACCGACCGTCGGACCGCCGCCCGTCCCTGCACGCGGACCGCCCGCCGAGGGGCGTGCATCGTTCAGCAGGCGAGAAGGCCCGCCGCCGTCAACGGCTGAGCCGGTGGCGGCCGGGCGTGGCGCCGAGTCCCGCGCCTCCGGCGGGCGGGCCGGTGAGGACGGCTGGGGCGCGCCGATGCCTGCTTGCGCTCACGGGGCTCGTCGGCGCGTGCTGATCACGCTCGCCGGCGACACCGCGCCGCCCGCTCCGCGTCGGAGTTCGCGCCCCGAACACCATGCCGATCGGGCCGGCCCCGAGCCTGCGCGCGACGAAGCCGAGTGCCTGCGCCGAGGCCCGCGCGAAGGCCTCGGCGATTTTCTCACTGGTGCGGGGTGCCGGCGTGCTCGCGGCGAGCGGCAGCGGTCAACCCCCTGTCGCGGAGCCGGGCGCAGGCGCGCCCGTTTCAGGCTTGGCGGATCGTCGCGAGGGTTCAGGCCGACCGTACGATCTCGTCGATGAGGGCGGCCAGCCGGCGTGGCCGGGACAGGAACGGCGAATGACCGCCAGGAAGCCGGCGGGTCCCGGCCGCCTGGGCCGCCATCTGCTCCTGCAGTGCGGGAGGGATGGCCTGGTCCTGCTCCGTGATGATGTAAGTGGACGGGATGCTCCGCCAGGCGGCCACGTCGACCTTTTCCGCGAACGATCGCGCGGTCTGGTTGACCAGCCTGCTCACCGCCTCCTCGGCCTCCGCGTCGGGCAGATCGCCGTAGAGCGAGACCCGCGGCTCGTCGCTGCGCGGGAACAGGCCGCTGGTGTCTTCCGGGTCGGGGAGGCCGTGGATGGTGTACATCGACTGTCCCTTGTCCGGCATGTGAGCGGCCAGGTAGATCAACCGATCGACATTGCTCGCTCCGGCGGCGGCCTCGGTGATCGGGATGCCCCCGTAGGAGTGCCCGAGCAGCACGACCGGTCCCGGGATCGACGCCAGTTCCGCAGCCAGTACGGCGGCGTCGTCATGCATGCCTGCGGTGGGATGTTCTCCGGCGCTCGGAAGCGCCGGCGTGCTCGTGCCATGGCCGAGAGCGTGCAGCTCGGCCTCAAGCCGGGCCCAGCAGCTCGGCTGGTGCCAGGCGCCGTGCACAAGCATCACCGTGGTCATGAAAGGTGCTCCAAGCTTCTCGCGCGACAGATCGGACGCTGTGAGCGCGCAGTGCCCGGGGGCACCGCGGTGGTCTCGGCATGGGAGGGGATGCCCCTGCGTGTCATGACCACAACGGTAGGAGGGGGTGTTCGGGCCCGGAATGCCTCAGGGTCCGCGGTAGTTGCGTGATCGTCCACGGGGTGGAGGTCTGCTGAACAGTGCTTACTCTCGCCTGCGAGGCTGACCTCGGCGACGGGCATCTCGTTGAGCATCGCGGCGCCACCGGCATCGGCCTGGAAACCGCCACACTGCTCGTCGCCGACGGCGTGCACGTCGTCATCGGCCATCGGCGCCCGCCGTTCACGGACGGGAAGCGCCTACGCTCGCCTGAACCCGTGGCTCCGCTCCACCTTCGCCACATGCAGCGTGTAGCTCTGGTACCACTCGGCTTGCCCGCGCTTCTGCGCCGCGCGGTGCTCGGCGTTGTTCCGCCATCGCGTGAGGGCGTCCGCGTCGCGGAAGTACCCGACGGTGATGCCCAGCCCGCCAGGAGTCTGCGCGTGGTCCATCCCCAGGTACCCGGGGATGTCCTTCACCAGGTCTTCCATGCGTGCGTTGGTCTCGCTGTAGCCGCTCTGCTCCTGAGTACGCACCGTAGTGAAGACAGCCACGTAGTAAGGGGGTTCATATGCCTCGACGGGCGTGACAGGCGCTCCCAAATGATCACTCATCGCACCACTGTAGAGGGCATCCCTCCATCGTCTGTCGCCGGCCGCCGCTGCGCGTCCTCAGGATCGGCGGCCCGGCCTCGCCCGACGCCTCGCGCGCGGCGATCCAGGCGGCCCCCTGCCGGTACACGCCGGCCACGACTCCCTGCCACAGGCGTTCGAACAGGTCGGGGAACGTGTCGAACTCGCGCACCTCCCACACGACGCGGGCCAGGCGTTCCAGCGCCGAGGGCCGGCGCGCCACCGCCGGTTGGGGGCCCCAGGAGGAGAGGCGCGGCTGAGCGCGGTCGCCTTGCCGCCGATCAAGGCTCAGGGGACAGCGTCGCGACTGCGGGGTTCCGTACGAGGTGAGCCCGCGGTGCAGGGTCAGCTCAGGCTCAGAAACAGGGTGGCCGCGACAGGAGCGAGGTACATGATGGGGAAGACGACCGTCTTGTACGAACGGGCCCTCAGCGCCGTGACGACGGCGCCCAGGAAGTACAGCACCAGGCCGATCCCGGCCGCGATGCCGATCGCGGGCACCGCCAGCCCCACGAGCAGGCCCACCGCGCCTGCGGCCTTGGCCGCCCCCAGCCACGGCCACCAGGACTCGGGCACCCCATACGCGACCAGCGGCTCGGCGACGAAGTCTGCTCGACGCAGCAGCGAGAAGGCCGAGAAGCCGACCCAGGCGGCGGTCAGCACGGTGACGACCATGAGAGTGGTGGACATCGAATCTCCTTGAGAGTTGAATCACGATCACTGATGCGGATCACGGACCCGCGGTGACGCTTCAGCGGCATGAGGCCTGTCAGGCTCGCTCGACGTCCGCACCCGTACCGGCGATGCGCTGCCCGAGGTCATCCGCCGGCGTGGATCGCGCCCGACGTCGCTCAGCCGCAGTGCCGTGGCCTCGAGCGCAGGCGAGGCGAGTGGCGGCAGGGCCGCCCCAGTGGTCGGGGCGCGGGGGTGGGGACGACGAGATTCGTCCCGCGATCAGGACGTTCACGACGGCTCCTCGGCAACGGGGTGTGCTACCAGGTTCGGGCCTGCCCGCGCGGTGAACAACGACGATTCCTGCCACGGATCGTTTAGCGATAGATTCACGATCGGGAGGCAGGATGGAGCTGCGGGACATCGAGATCTTTCTGACGCTGGCGGAGGAGCTGCACTTCGGCCGTACCGCTGAACGCCTGCACGTGACACCGTCACGGGTGAGCCAAGCGATCAGGAAGCAGGAGCGCCGGGTCGGTGCCGCGCTGTTCGATCGCACCAGCCGGCACGTGGAGCTGACCCTGATCGGCCGCCGCCTCTTCGAGGACCTCCAGCCGATGTACCTCGGCATGCGCGAGGGCCTCGACCGCGCCGCCCGCGCCGCCCGGGGAAAGACCCAGGTCCTGCGCATCGGCATGACCAACGCCAACCACCAGGACCTACGCCCGCTGCTGGACGCCTTCGAGGCCCGCCATTCTGCCTGCGACGTGAACATCCGCCACGTCGGCTTCAACGACCCCTTCGGCCCGCTGCGAACGGGGGCCGTCGACGTACAGGTCGCCTGGCTGCCCGTCCGGGAGGCCGATCTCACCGCGGGCCCGGTCGTGTACATCGAACCGGTGGTCCTGGCAGTCGGTGCCGGCCACCGGCTGGCGGCCAGGACCTCGGTCTCCTACGAGGACCTGGCAGACGAGGTCGTCATGGGCGGGGCGCGGCCGGCTTACTGGCGCGAGGCGCTCGTCCCCCGGCGCACCCCGAGCGGACGGCTGATCCCGATCGGTCCCGTCGTCAACAACTCGGCGGAGATGCTTCCGCTGCTCTCCAACGGAGAGGCCGTGTCGCCCGCGCACGCCCACGCCGCCCGCTACTTTCCCCGTCCCGACATCGCCTACGTGCCCATCCACGACGCACCGCCCGCACAGTGGGCGCTGATCTGGCGCACCTCCGCCCAGCCCGACCTCGTCCGGGACCTCGCCGACACCGCCACCCGCCTCGGCCCGATCACGTCCCCCGAACTCGAGGACCGCGCCATCCACCCCTGAACGATCTCCGAACATCCGCTGGATGCTCGAACCGCCCTCATCGCACCTGATCTGATGTCGCGGCTCCGGGGTGTCGCTTCAGACGGGTCGAGTCGGACGCGGTGCGCTTGCACGCTGAGCTCGTCGATCTGGACCTGCGCGGCATGCCGGCGGGCGGACAGGACGGTCTGCGCCGGCCACTCGCTGCGGGCCCGCCTTCCCGAAGGAAGCGGGCCGTCTGGCGCTTCTTCCAGGCCGGGGCACGGACGTCGTCAAGCCTGATCTTCAGGGAGGTGATCATGCTGCTGCAGGGCCGCGGCGAGGAGAGCTCGGGCTGTCCCACGCATGGTGTCGGCGGCTTGCCGGTGGGTGAGGCCGGCGATGTCGGTGAGCCAGATCAGCGACTCGACCCCGGTGGCTGACCGGATCGCCACGGCCAGCTGGTGGACGTCCAGGCCGGGGTGGGTGTCGCGGAGCGGGGTCAGGGCGTCCTCGATCCATCCGATGGCTCGGCCGCCGCGCAGGGCCGGCTGGGTGGCGCCGGGTTGCAGGGACAGGCGAAGCGAGGTGCGGAGTTGTGGCTCCCAGTCGAGGGTGAGCTGGATGAAGGCGGCCATCACCAGGTCGAGCCTGGCCGCGGGGTCGGCGGGCGGGTCCGCGGGGAGCAGGGAGGTCTGTTCGATCTGGGGGTGGGCTGCGGTCAGCAGGGCGTACTGGTTGGGGAAGTAGCGGTAGGCGGTGGTACGGGAGATGCCGGCCGCGGCGGCGGCGTCCTCGACGGTGGGGTCGGCGCCGTCGGCCAGCAGTTCGCGGGCCGCCTCGACCAGGGCGCGGCGGGTGCGGGCCTTCTGCTGGTGACGGCCGCTCTGCTCATATGGTACCGACATGCCCATCATGGTACCGTAGTCCCATCTAGCTGACTCGCCCCTGTGAGGTGGCCCATGAGCGCCGATCCCGCGGTCACGAATGCGGAGCTGTACACGGTGGTCTTCGAGAACGAGCGGGTCCGGGTGCTGCGCTACCGGGACCGGCCGGGAGACGCGACCAGCCCGCACGGCCATCCCGACAGCGTGATGGTCACCTTGTCGTCCTTCACTCGCCGCCTCACCTCGGGTGAGCAGCAGGTGGAGCTGAGCCTGGAGGCGGGGCAGGTACGGTGGCTCGGCGCCCAGGAGCACGCCGGGCGCAACATCGGCGGCACCGAGACTCACGCGATCTTCGTGGAGCTCAAGGACGGGGCGAGCGGCGTCCCGGACGCGGCTGCGCTCGGCCCTGAGCTGTGAGGTGGGGCGAGGGAGAACGCTGATCAGCCGGCCCGGCGGCGCTCCAGGAGTTCCCGGGCCTCCAGGAAGGGCGCGCGCAGGAAGGCCAGATGGTCTTCCTGCCCGTGCCGATGGCAGACCGGCCCCGGCCACGCAACCCTGCTCCGCTCGTCGATGTAGGCGAGCGACCCTTCGACGAGGCTCAGCATGTGCTCGACCGTGCGTGCGTCGGAGCGTCCGTACGTCGCACCGGTGCGGACGTAGACGGGCGAGGTGTGCGCCATGATCGGCCGCGCCCAGACGTCATGGTGCCTGGCGACGTCGGCGCCGGGCCCGTAGCAGCGGGCGGCGATCCAGGAGTCCTCGCCGACCGGCACGCCGGCGGCCAGTTCGAGGACGCGCTCCGGTCGCGGCGCGCGGTGCTCGGCGACGACCTGGCCGTTGACGACGATCTCGACGCGATCGACGGGGAAGATCGACTCGGCGCGTACGGTGATCGCGGCCCGCTCGCCGGCCGGCAGGTGGAGCTCCTGGCCCGGCCGGTGACCGGCGACGTCGAGGTGCAGCAGCGGCCCGCTGGTCACGAACGTGGCGCCCTCCCGCACGGCCCGGCACCACGTCCAGTAGTCCAGCTCTTCGTCCGGCGGCACGTGGGCGTAGGTGCGGATGAGGCCGATCGGTACCTCGCTGCTCATCTTGTCCGTGCCGCCGACGAGCGTCACCCGGTAGCCGGCGTTGAGGTAGCGGTAGTACTCCTGGATGTTGTACGGGTCGTAGGCGATCATCTCGACGGCGTCCAGCCGCCCGGTGGCGAGCAGCGCGGCGGCCTCGCCGTTCGGCACCGGGAAGTGGGCCAGGACGACCGTGCCGCCCTGGGCGTGGCATTCGTCGGCCCAGTGGGACAGGGTGGTCTCCAGGCCGCCGCCGAGCTCCGACTCCTCCGCGCCGCCGGTGCACCACGGCATGACGGGGCGGCGCAGGCCGAGCAGGTTGATGTGGCCGAGCATGCCGCTGCGGTTCTCCTGGCCGGCGAAGACGTGGGTGTGGCCGTCGGCGGAGGTGTGCGGGTGGCCGGTGAACTCCTCGGTGCCGGTGAACAGGTGTCCCCACTGGCTGAGCAGCAGGTTGGTGACGCGGACGTCCTCGCCGCGCGCCTCCAGCTCGGCGCCGAGGGTGGAGACGAAGTGTACGTGGGTGTCGCCGCTGTACCAGCCGGCGGCGGCCAGGTCGGTCATCCTGGTGAGCGTCAGCTCCAGGTCGGCCTGGCCGGGCCGGACGGTGACGGTGGTGCGCAGCGGCTCGTACTCGAAGCCGCGCGCGGCCTCCACGGTGACCTCGCCGAGCGGCAGCCAGCCTTCGCAGGCGCCGTCGATGTAGGAGTAGGTGGTGGCGCCGAGCCGGACGTCGCCGCCGATGTCGAGGTTCCAGGTGTTGCCGTCGGAGTTGATGTGGCCGTGGTGGCCGTGCGGCGGGTACGGCACCCCGTCCGCCGACCTGAAGTGCACGCGGCACGGGACCGGCTCGCCGGTGGCGGCGTCGCGGACCGTCGTACGCACCCAGGCGCGTCCCGCGTCGGGCACCCGCCAGGTGACGGGGCCGTCCTCGTGACGGCCGGCGGCGAGCAGGGCGCCCCAGTCGCAGGAACCGAGTTCGTCCGTGCCGCGCCGCAGGGTGAGGCGGGCCGAGGGGGTCGCGGCGACGCGTACGTAGGCGCGCCCGTCCTCCTGCGGCGGCGCTCCCCAGCCGTCGCCGGCCTCGCCCACCCGGCGGTAGGGGTAGGTGGCCGAGCCGCGATCGACGCTCACCGCCAGCTCCTCGGTGACCGGGCCCGCCGACGGGGCGAGGTCGATGAGCACGTCGCGCCACACGGTGCGCCCGAACGGGTCCTCCTCCAGCGAGCTGGTGGTCATGGCGCCGATGAGGACGGCGGGCCCGAGCGAGCGGATCTCCAGGGCGCGCACGGGCACGCCGGGGCGCGGGTTGCGGCACGGCCACAGGTAGAACCGGTAGGGCAGCACGTACGGCGACCGGGCCTGCGGGTCGTCGATGTCCACGAACCGCGCTCCGGCGGCGTCGTAGCGGCCGTGGGTGCGCGGCATGAGCCGGTGCTGGGCGTCGGGGACGGCCAGGAAGGGGGTCTGTCCCCAGTCGAGCGGGATCGCCCGGTCGCTCCACAGCCGGGGGGTGGGACCGATCTCGAACCGCTGGCGGATCGGCAGCCGCTCGGTGTGCCCGTCCTCGTAGATCAGCGTGTAGCAGGCGCGGACGTCGCCCACGCTCTGGCCGTCGAACAGGTCCGCGGACTCCAGGGCGTGGGCGATCACCATCCACTCGAAGGGGCGGCCCACGGGGATGGTGACGGCGGCGGACTCCACGCGCAGCAGCGCCCGGTCGCCTCGCTCGTCGCCGAACGCGAACGGGATGCCGTACAGGGTGCGGGGCCCGAGCGGGTAGGACGCGCCGTCGTCGAGCACGGACCTGGGCGCGTTGAACACCCCGGACAGGTCCACCGGCCGGTAGCCGCGCTCGTCACGCATGGTCGCTCACCGAGGTCTGGGCCAGCTCGGCGTACTGGTGCGGCGACCGTGAGCGCAGGTACAGCGCGCGGGCCACCCCTGCGGCGACGGCCACCACGGCGACCGCGATGATCGCGACGTTGATGCCGGTGCCCGCGCCGGTCAGCAGCGGCAGGTTGGCCAGGACGAGGACGAGCACCACGGCGAGGGCCGCGAAGCTGAGCCCGGGGGCGATCGTGGTGCGGAAGATCCCCGCCTCGGCCGCGTGAGCGCGCAGGAACCGGATGACGGCCAGGCTGCACAGCGCCCACAGGGCGATGATGCCGAGGAATCCGAGCGCGCTGCCCCACAGCAGCAGGCCCAGGTACGGGTCGGAGCCGGTGACGGCGAACGCCACGACGGCGACGGCCGCGATGGCGGTCTGCAGCAGCCCGGCCGTCCAGGGCGCCTTGGTGCGCGGGTGCGTGCGTCCGAGCGCGCGGGGCAGCAGCCCTTCGCGGCCGAGGGCGAAGAAGTAGCGGTTGGCCGCGTTGTGCAGCGCGAGCAGGGCGGCGAACGCGCTGGTCAGCAGCAGTACGTTCATCACCTCGACGATCGGCGCGGGGACGTAGTTGGTGAAGACGGTGACCACGAGGTTGACCGGGTCGGCCTCGGCCGCGGCGGCGATCTTGTCGGAGCCGTAGGCGATGACGACGATCCAGGTGATGAAGGCGTAGAAGACGGCGATGAAGCCGACGGCGATGTAGGTCGCCCGCCGGACCGTCCTGATGCCGCCCCGCGCCTCCTCGCTGAAGATCGCGGTGGCTTCGAAGCCCATGAACGCGCCGGCGACGAGGGCGAACATGGCGGCGTTGTCGGGGGCGAGCACGGTCGCCGGTGAGAAGGAGATGGCGGCCCAGTCGCCGCTGCCGCCCTTGGCCAGGACGTACACCGCCAGCACGACCAGCACGGCCGTCTCCAGCACGAGCAGGACGCCGAGGATGCGGGCGCTGGTGTGGATGCCGCGGTAGCCGAGCCAGGCGACGAAGACCAGGCCCACCAGGGCGAAGACATACCAGGGCACGTCAAGGCCGAAATATTGGGAGAAGGTGGTGTTGGCGTAGACGCCCAGCGCGCCGTACGTGCTGATCTGCAGCGCGTTGTACGCGGCCACCGCCAGCATCGCCGCCCCCGAGCCCACCGGCTTGCCGAGCCCGCGCGAGATGGTCGCGTAGAACGCCCCGGCGTTACGGATATATCGGCTCATGGTCATGAAACCGACGGCGAACAAGGCCATGACCAGCCCGGCGACCAGGTAGCCGCCGGGCACGGCCGCGCCGCCCTTGAGGAAGTGCAGCGGTGCCACGGCGACGATCAGCGTCAACGGCGCGAGAGCCGCCAGGACGGTGAACACGAGGTCCTTGGTCCCCATGGCGTTGCCCGCGAGGGCGTCGGTGCGTTGACCGGTGGCCTGAGCTGGCATGATGGTCGCTCCTTAGTTCGGGGCGGCGCAGGGGGCCGGCCGATAAGGCGGGAGCCTATGGCGGGTCCGGCGGCTGTACGAGGGACGATCCGTCCAGGCCGGCGGGAGGCGGCTGTGCGTTCTGTACAGTCGGGCCGATCAGAGCTCCTCGATCGCCCGCAGCGCCAGGAACAGCTCCATCCGGGTGTCCGCGTCGGCCAGTCGGCAGTCGAGCTCGGTCTCGATCTGGCCGATGCGGTGGCGCACGGTGTTGCGGTGCACGCCGAGTTCCTCGGCGGCCCGGTCCCAGTGGCCGTTGTGCCGCAGCCAGATCCGCAAGGTCGTGAGCAGGTCGCCGGCGTCCCGCTGGCGGCGTTCGCGCAGGGGGCGGAAGCGGCGGTCGGCGTAGTCGCGCAGGCGGCTCATGTCCAGCGCGGCGGCGAGCCCGTCGACCTCGGCGCCGCTCACCACGGACGCGCCCTGGAACAGGGCCGTGCGCAGGGACCGCGCGGCCTCGTCGCGGGCCTCGCCCAGCCGCTCGGCCGGATGCGGCGAGCTGACCCCGGCCAGCCAGCCGGCCCGCGAGAGATCGTCGGTGATCCTGGTCAGCGGCGCGGACTCGGGCAGCAGGGCGACGCACACCTCACCGTCGCGGTCCACGAACGGGGAGCCCAGCAGCGACGCCAGGTCGCCGAGCCGGGGCCGGCCGCCGGTGGCGCGGGCGCAGACGATCCGCCAGCGTGCGCCTTCGACCCCGAACACGTCGGCGGCGTGCCGGTCCCAGCGGGCGGAGCGCAGCGCCAGGGCCAGCGCCGCACGGCCGACCTGGTGGGCGGGCCAGTGGTCCTCTGGGCCGGGCAGGAGCAGGCCGAGCAGGGAGGCCGCCGTGGTGATGACCGCGTGGTCGGTGACCCCGGCCATGACGGGAGCGCCGACCGCCAGCGCGTAGCCGGACGGCAGCGGCCCGGCCACGGACTGGATCATGACGCGCTGGTCCGCCGAGCTCATCGTGGCGCTCGCGGGGCTCGTACTGGCGCAGACGCGGCTCATGGCCGCCCGCACGTCGTCGTCGAGCCGCGGCCGGCCACCGGTCCATTCCCGCCGCCTGACCTGGTCGGCCAGCAGCGCCCATCCTCCGACGTGCGCGGCCAGCAGCTCCAGCGTCCTGGTGAGCGGTGACGGGCCCGCGGCGGTCCTGATCAGGGCGCGCTGCGCCTCGGTGAGCCGCCTGATCTCCGACAGCTCGGAGGAGAGCAGCTCGCCGTAGAGCACCTCGGCGCAGGACTCGAACGTCACCGCGGGCGGAACCTCCAGCAGGGGGAGGTCGCTCGCCTCGCACGCCGCCACGAGTTCGGGCGGCACCCGGTCGAAGACCGGGGTCACGCCGAAGCCCAGGGCCGCGACGCCGGCCGCCCTGACCCTGGCCACGTAGTCCGCGCAGTACTCCGGCCGCAGGCTGGTGCCCGCCAGCAGCAGCAGTTCGCCTCCCTGGAGGAAGCGGGAGGGGTCGGGCAGTTCGCTGACGTGCACCCAGCGGATGGGGGCGTCGAGGCGGTCCGCGCCCGCGAGCACCCGCAGCCCCAGCCGGGCGACGAACAGGTTCAGCGGCACCATGTCGCCACGCTAGCCGCCCGGGTGAGCTGCTCTGACCAGGGGCGATTCACCGGCTGACGGCAAGGAAGACCTTCTCGCTCGGCTCCACGGTGATCCAGTCGCCCTGGAAACCCTGCGGGATGTAGAACGCCTCGCCCGCGCCGAACTCCTTGCTGCGCCCCGCCGGGTCCCGCACCGCGACGCGGCCCTTGAGGATCACGCAGATCTCGTCGTAGGGCCAGGAGTCGAAGCGCACGGCGCCCGGCTCGCCCGTCCAGTAGCCGCCGGTGAAGGAGGTCGCCTGCCCGCCGAAGACCCGGAACTCCTGCTCGGCCCACGCGACCGACAGCAGGTGGTAGTCGCTGAGCGGGGGCACGAACCGCTCCCCCGCTCCGGCGTGGATCTCACGTACCTGGTCGATGCTCATCACGCGGCCCCGAAGCGGCGCAGCACGTTGTGGGTGATGCGTTCCACGAACGGGTCGCCCAGGCTGAGCACGTGCGCCCACTCCGTGCTGCCGCCGTTGAACACCTCTCCCTCGCCGCGGGTGAAGGCGGCGATCATGCCGGCGCCGCGCATCTCGCCTTCGTGCACGTACGCGGGCAGGTCGTCGCCGAGGTCGGCGTTGTAGGCGTAGACCTCCTCCTCGGGCCCGCCGATCGGCACGCGCCCGCCGAACCGGTCCTCCTCGCCGCGCACCGCCGGCGCGAGCGCGAGGATCTCCAGGGTCTCGGGAGCGCCGTCCTCGAACGTCGGGTACGGCAGCCCGCGCCGGAAGGTGTACTCCACCGAGTCGAGCTCGAAGGCGGCCAGGAAGTACGGCGGGCCGCCGAGCAGGTCGCCGTAGTAGAGGTCGGTGCCCTCCATGGCCCAGTGGTGCGGCCGGTAGACGGTGAACCCGCCCGACGAGCGGGGCGCGGCCACGCCGTAGCGGTTGTAGATCCCGCCCAGGCCGTTGAGCCCCATGGTGGTCGCGCCGGGCCGGCCGACGGACTTGGCCTCCCACACGGTCGTGGCCAGGTGGGGCGCGTCCGTGGCGCCGGGGTCGGCGGAGGGCAGCCGGTAGCAGTACTGGGTGGTGCCGTCGTCGCTGAGCCGGACCTGCCACTGGTAGTTGCCGCCGAACCTGGCCAGCCTGCCGCCGCCGTCCACGAACGCGTCCACGGTGTCGCGCATCCGCCACGACCAGTACTCGTCGTGGCCGACCACGATCGCGCAGGCGTACCCGTCCAGCGCGTGGGGGTCGAAGTGCAGGTCGTGCTGGGTCAGGAAGTCCAGCTCGTAGCCGTGGCGCTCGGCCCACACCGCGAAGTGCCGCTCGTAGGTCGCCCAGAACGCGTCGGCGTGGTGGCGGCTGTAACCGAACAGCCGCGCCCACTCGTAGGAGGGATAGCGCGGGGCGCCGTACATCGGCAGCGTGCCCGGGTTGGCCTCCCTGGGCGCCCCGGCCGGCTTGCGGATCATGCCACGGGCGATCGGACGCTGCGTCGAGGCCAGTGGTGACCCGGCGTCGGCGCGGGGGTCGTCGCCGAGCCCCCGGTAGTGGTTGGCGCCGCCCCAGTCGTTGTAGGCCAGCATCGTGCTGGTGGTCAGCACCAGCGCGGCGCGGGCCCGGCGCTCGGCGGGCGCCTTGACGACGAAGAAGTGCTCGCGCTCCCACAACTCGCCGGAGGGAGTCGTGGCGCGCACGGTGACGATGTAGAAGCCGCTACGCCAGTCGGCCGGGATCTCCAGCTCCAGCCCGGCGGGCCAGCCGCAGCCGACGGCATGCGCGTCGTGCGGCGGCTCGAAACGTCCGGCGGACAGCCCGGCGCGTGACCACACGACCTCGGGCTCCAGCCCGTCGCGCAGCACCTCAAGCTCGAAGGACGGGACGCCGGCGCTGAGGTGGAACCGTACGGTCTCTCCTGGGAGGTAGGAGAACTTGTCGGTGTAGCACCAGACCTCGGCGGCGTCCGGCACCGCGAACGCGCGTTCGGACGGCCACCCCTTCGGGGACCAGGCGAAAGCGGCGGGGAGCCCGGCCTGCTCGATCGTGTCGCTCACGACCCTCCTTCACTCGTGTGTGGTCTTCGAGCTTATGAACTGCGGTTTCCGGCGGTATGGACGACTCGCACAACCCCGGTGGACGCTTCGGCCAGCCAAGGCCGGGGCCGCCGCCCGTAGTCTTCGGCGTGCCTATCGGAAGGACTGACTGAAGATGACCGAGCCTCGGGGGCCCGTCGACTCCTCCCGCGTCCCGCGCTTCGCCGGACCGGCGACCTTCGCCCGGCTGCCGCGCCTGGACGAGGTCGGGCACGCCGACGTGGCGGTGGTGGGCGTGCCGTTCGACAGCGGCGTCTCCTACCGGCCCGGAGCGCGCTTCGGCCCCTCGGCCGTGCGTGAGGCCAGCCGCCTGCTCCGGCCGTACCATCCGGGGCTGGACATCTCGCCGTTCGCCGCCCAGCAGGTCGCCGACGGCGGTGACGTGGCGTGCAATCCGTTCGCCATCGGCGAGGCCGTCGAGACCATCGAGGCGGCCGCCTCCGGCCTGACCGCGAACGGCACCCGGCTGGTCACCATCGGCGGCGACCACACGATCGCGCTGCCGCTGCTGCGCGCCGCCGCCCGCAGGCACGGGCCGGTCGCGCTGCTGCACTTCGACGCCCACCTCGACACGTGGGACACCTACTTCGGCGCCGAGTACACGCACGGCACCCCGTTCCGGCGCGCCGTCGAGGAGGGCCTCCTCGACACCGAGGCGGTCAGCCACGTCGGCACGCGCGGCCCGCTGTACGGCAAGCAGGACCTGGACGAGGACAAGCGCCTCGGCTTCGGCATCGTCACCAGCGCGGACGTCATGCGCAGGGGCGTGGACGAGGTGGTGGACGCGTTGCGGCAGCGCATCGGCGACCGCCCGCTGTACGTCTCCATCGACATCGACGTGCTCGACCCGGCGCACGCGCCCGGCACCGGCACCCCCGAGGCGGGTGGCCTGACCAGCCGCGAGCTGCTGGAGATCCTGCGCGGCCTGGCCGGGGCCGACCTGATCGGCGCGGACGTCGTCGAGGTGGCGCCGGCCTACGACCACGCCGAGATCACCGCCGTCGCCGCCTCCCACGTCGCCTACGACCTGGTCACCCTCATGGCGGCCCGTCCCGGCCGGGAGGCCTGACATGTACGCCGTCACCGACCCCGCCACCGGCCAGGTCGTCGCCTCCTACCCGACCGCCACCGACGACGGCATCGAGACCGCGCTCGCCGCCGCCCACGGGGCGGCCGCTCGCACCGGCACCGTCGCCGACCGCACGAGCCTGCTGCGCAAGGTCGCGGACCTGCACCGCGAGCGCCGCGCCGACCTCGCCGCGACCATCGTGCGGGAGATGGGCAAACCCCTCGAAGAAGCCGAAGCAGAGATCGACTTCTGTATCGACATCTACACCTACTACGCCGACCGCGCCGCCACGTTCCTGGCCGACGAGCCGATCGAGCTCGGCGCCGGACGCGGCACCGCGATCCTGCGCCGCGGCCCGGTCGGCGTGCTGCTGGGGATCATGCCGTGGAACTTCCCCGCCTACCAGGTGGCCCGCTTCGCCGCCCCCAACCTCGCGGCGGGCAACACCCTGGTGCTCAAGCACGCGCCCCAGTGCCCCGCCTCCGCCGCGGCGCTGGAGCAGCTCTTCCTCGACGCGGGCTTCCCCGAGGGCGCCTACGTCAACGTGTACGCCACCCATGAGCAGATCGCCCGCCTGATCGCGGACCCGCGGGTGCGGGGCGTCTCCCTCACCGGCTCCGAGCGGGCCGGCGCCGCCGTCGCCGAGCTCGCCGGGCGTCACCTGAAGAAGGTCGTTCTCGAGCTCGGCGGCTCCGACCCGTTCATCGTCCTGTCCACCGACGACCTCGACGCCACCGTCGACCAGGCCGTCGCCGCGCGGCTGGACAACACCGGCCAGGCGTGCAACGCCGCCAAGCGGTTCATCGTCGCCGAACCGCTCTACGCGGACTTCGTCGCCAGGTTCACCGAGCGGCTGCTCGCCCGCTCCCCCGCCGCTCCCCTCGCCTCGCAGGCCGCCGCCGACCACCTCGCCCGCCAGGTCGACGCCGCGGTCGCCCAGGGCGCCACCCTCACCAGCGCGGGACGGCGGCACGGCGCGTACTTCCCGGCCGGCGTCCTGACCGGCGTCACCGGTGAGCACGACGTCGCCCGCCAGGAGCTCTTCGGCCCGGTCGCCATGGTGTTCCCGGCGACCGACGAGGACCACGCCGTCCAGCTCGCCAACGACACCCCCTACGGCCTCGGCTCCTACGTCTTCACCACGGACCCACGCCAAGCCGAGCGGGTCGCCGACCGCATCGAGGCCGGCATGGTCTTCGTCAACGGTGTCCTGGCCGAGGGGGCGGAGCTGCCGTTCGGCGGGGTCAAGCGCTCGGGGTTCGGCCGTGAGCTCGGCCGTCCTGGGATCGAGGAGTTCGTCAACAAGAAGCTGATCCGCACCGTGACGCGCTGAACGCACGGCAGACGCTTGAGCCGATCTCCTCCTTGACTTCACAGGAACGCGCAGCTCGAAGGCACCGCGATCGTCGAACCATTCCAGGTGCAGATATTGATCATTTGTCGAACGCTCCCCTAGCATCCGTACCGTCGACGACCTGACGACCGGACCGGAGCCACATGCGCACGTACGCCAACCCCGTGATCGGCGGTTTCTTCCCCGACCCCAGCGTCTGCCGGGTCGGCGAGGACTACTACCTGGTGTGCTCCAGCTTCGAGTACTTCCCCGGAGTGCCGATCTTCCACAGCCGGGACCTCGTCCACTGGCAGCAGATCGGCAACGTGCTCGACCGGCCGGAACAGCTGCGCATGCCGCCGGAGATCCGCGCCTCGCACGGCATCTGGGCGCCCACCCTCCGCCATCACGACGGCCGCTTCTACATGATCACCACGCTGTCGGACGGCGGCGGCCACTTCGTCGTGTCGAGCGAACGGCCCGAGGGCCCCTGGTCCGACCCGGTGTGGATCGACCTGCCCGGGGTCGACCCCGACCTGGCCTGGGACGAGGACGGCACCTGCTGGTGCACCTTCGCCGGCGCCCACGTGGCGCGCATCGACGTGGCCACCGGCAAGGTGCTCGAAGGCCCCCTGCCCGCCTGGCCGGGCACCGGCCTGCACGCCCCGGAGGCGCCGCACCTGTACCGGATCGGCGAGTGGTGGTACCTGCTGCTGGCGGAGGGCGGAACGGCGCGCGGCCACTGCGTCACCGTGGCCCGTGCCCGCTCGCCGCGCGGCCCGTACGAGGCCGCGCCCGCCAACCCGATCCTCACCCATCGCAGCACGGACCGGCCCATCCAGAGCACCGGCCACGCCGACCTCGTCCAGGCGGCCGACGGTTCCTGGTGGATGGTGCTGCTCGGCACCCGCCCGCGCGGCGCCACCCCCGGCTTCCACGTGCTCGGCCGCGAGACCTTCCTCGTCCCGGTGGAGTGGGTGGACGGCTGGCCCGTCGCCGGCCCCGTCGAGGCACGCCATCGCGCGCCCGCGGCCTGGCATCCGCTGCCCGCCCCACCGGCCCGCGACGACTTCGACGGCCCTTCGCTGCGGCCCTGCTGGATCTCCGTGCGAAGCCGTCCCGCCGCGTCCTGGTCGCTGACCGAGCGGCCCGGCTCGTTGACGCTGCACGCCACGGGCGCCACCTTGGACCGGCCCGGCGCCACCTTCGTCGGCCGCCGGCAGCAGCACCTGTCCGCCCGCTTCAGCGCCCGGCTCGACCCCGGCGCCGCCCGTGCCGGCCTCTCCCTCCGCATCGACGAGGCGCACCACTACGACCTGGAGGTGGCCGATGGGCAGGTGAGCGTCATCGCCAGGATCGGGCCGCTGCGCCAGCGGGTGGCGGCTCACCCGGTGCCGGCCGGGCCGCTCACGCTGACGATCGACGTACGGACCGGATGCGAGCTGCCTCCGCTGCTGACCGGCGCGGACCAGCTCACCGGCGAGCCGCTCGGCGTGCCCGCCGCGGGACCGGACACCGTCGCCTTCCTCGTCCAGGCGGGAGACGCCCCGCCTGTGCCGCTGGCCGAACTGGACGGCCGTTACGTGTCCACGGAGGTGGCCACGGGCTACACCGGGCGGGTCGCCGGCATGTACGTCACCGAGGGCACCGCGCACTTCGACTGGTTCGACTACACGACCGGCGACGACCGGGACGCCGCATGAGGTGAGCGGGGAGACCGGATGCTCCGCCGCCGCCGGGCACCTGCTCTCCGACGAACTCGACCGTTCACCTTGATGGCCCTCTAGTCCCGCTCGAGATCCTCACGCCTGAGCAGCGCAAGGAGCCGAATCCCCGCTGCGGCCAAGACCTCGGCACCGCCCTCCTGCCGATCGATGACGCACAACGCGTGGTCGATCCGAGCCCCCAGATTACGCAACTGACCCGTGGAGATCGCGATCTGCCCACCCGAGGTCACCACGTCCTCAACGACCAGGACGCGCCGTCCCTTGACGTCGGCCCCCTCGGCCAGCCGGGCCGTGCCATAAGCCTTCGCCGCCTTGCGCACGAACGCGCAGGGCAACCCGGTACGCCGCCCCAGCGCCGTGACCACCGCGATGCCGCCCATCTCCAGACCGGCCAGCACCTCGGTCCCCTCGGGAACCAATGGCACCATCCCCGCCGCCACCTCATCCAGAAGAACCGGATCGGCCTCGAACTGGTACTTGTCGAAGTACTCCTCGGCCACCCGTCCCGAACGCAACACGAACCGGCCACTCAACCGGCAACGATCACGAACCCGGCGGGCGAGATCCACATCAGTCACCACACGAGCATGGCAGACCGCCTCAACCGGCCCCACCAGCGCGGCAGTCGCGTGCTTCGGAGCACGGCGGCACGAGGACGTTCAGGAGCCGGTGATGGGGCCGGTCAGCACCGGCGTGCCAGGCGTGGCAAGATCGCGGCCATGTCCCTGAGCATTCCCCGCCTCCGAATCGGCTCGACCGAGATCATCGCCCTCGCCGATGGCGAGGGCCCGTTCTTCTCCCCGCGCACCGAGGCCTTCCCCGGCGCCACCGTCGAGCAGTGGGCCGAGGCCGACCGCTACGACCCGGGCGCGGTCGACGCCGAGGGCCGCTGGCGGCTGCAGTTCCGCGCGTACGCCATCCGCAGCGACAGGGGCCTCACCCTCGTGGACGCCGGGATCGGCCCGGCAGACGGCCCGGCCGTCGCGTGGGCGCCCGTCCCCGGTGTGCTGCCCGAGTCGCTCGCCGCCGCAGGCGTCGACCCGGCCGAGGTCGACACCGTCGTGCTCACGCACCTGCACACCGACCACGTCGGATGGGCGGTCGTGTCCTCACCGGCCGGCGACCGCCGCCCCTACTTCCCGAACGCCGCATACCTGCTCCAGCGGGCCGAGTTCGACGCCCTCGACACGCTCAACCCGCAACTTCGCGAGAGCCTCGTCGATCCGCTCGCGGCGGCCGGCCGGCTCCGGCTCCTCGACGGGGACACGCCGCTGCGCGCCGGGCGCGCGGTCGCCACGCCCGGTCACACGCCCGGGCACCAGAGCGTGCTGGTCGCCGACGGGCGCGAGCGGGTGCTCGTCACCGGCGACCTCCTGGTGCACGCGCTGCAACTGCTGCACCCCGAGCTCGCCTATTCACACGAGATCGACGTTGAGGCGGCCAGGCAGTCGAGGAAGCGCATGCTCGGCCACGAGAGCGGCACCACGCTGCACCTGGCCACCCCGCACCTGACAGAGCCGTTCATCTCGGCCTGATTCGCGGCCGAGCTACTCGGCGATGACCCGGATCCTTCGTCGAACCGGATCGCGCCCAGCACCTGAATGATCATTTTTGGACGTGTGGCGTGTTTCCGGTTGTTACCGGGCGCTACGCGGTCTACAAATCCCAGAATTCCGTAGATTTGCCGAAAAATCTGACATTAATATTCTTGTGCTGATCTTGTACCCACTCCCGGGCTGCGAAGGCAAGTGAGGTGTGATGGCCGGACGTCGCCCGCTGGGACCGCAAGACCTGGCACGCGTCGGCGGCCATCAGCTGACCCACATCCTGGGCGAGGGCGGGCAGGGCATCGTCTACCTGGGCCGGTCCCCGGACGGCCGGCCGGTGGCGGTCAAGGTGCTGCACGCCCGTCGAGCCACCGACCCGGCCGAGAGCCGCCGCTTCACCCGCGAGAGCGCCATCATCGCCAGGCTGGCCCCCTTCTGCACCGCGGCCGTGCTGGAAACGGGCGAGCTCGACGGGCGCCCGTACCTAATTAGCGAGTACGTGCCCGGCCCCACCCTGGACGAGCTGGTCGGCGAGTCCGGCCCGCTGCGCACCGGCCTGGACCAGCTCGCGGTGGCCACTCTCACCGCGCTGAGCGCGGTACACCGGGCGGGCATCGTGCACCGCGACTTCAAGCCGAGCAACGTGATCATGGGACCGGTCGGGCCGACCGTCATCGACTTCGGCATCGCCCGCCTGACCGACCGGAGCACCACCCGCTCCGGACTCGTGGGAACGCCGGCCTACCTGGCCCCCGAACTGCTCGACGGCCAGCGCGCGGGCCCCGCCGCCGACGTGTTCGCCTGGGCGGCGACCATGGTGTTCGCGGCGACCGGGCACCGGGCCTTCCCCGGCGAGACGCAGGCAGCCGTGCTGTTCGCCCTCCTCACCAGCGAACCCGACCTGACCGGGGTGCCCCCACGGCTGGCTCCGCTCCTGAAGGCCTGCTTCGCCAAGAAGCCGCAGGACCGGCCCACCACCGAGGCCCTGCTCGACCACCTCACCAGCCGGGTCCGGCCGGCTCCCCCGGCGGTCGTCCCTCCGCCCGTGCCGGAGACGTCCGAGACGGCCTCGCCGCAGCGGCGTCCTGTCAACCGCAGGGCTCTCCTGGCCGCGGCAGCCGCCACGGGCGCGGCCGGCGCCGCGAGCCTGCTCATTCCGCCCTGGCTCGCATCGCGACCGTCCACCACCGGCCCCTCCACCCAGATCACGACCGCCCCCGCCACCACCGCACCCGCCACCACCGCACCCGCCACGACCGCCCCCGCCACGACTGCGGCCCGCCCGTCGCCCGTGAGCTCTCCCCGGGCGACGACCTTCATCACCGACTTCCCTGTCCGCTCGCTGACGCTCGGGCGACTCGGCGACCTGACCATCGCCGTGACAGGCGGCGACGACAACACCGTCCGCCTGTGGAATCTGAGAACACACCAGCAGCACGGCGAAACCATGCAGGGAACCCGTCAGTCGCCTGGCTCGACCGGCGAGTTCGTCCAGTCGGTGGCGATGGGGCAACTGGACGGCGAACCCATCATCTGCGGCTCATCCGGCCTCGACGACCTCGTGGTGTGGGATCCGCGAACCTACCGGCGGTCCGGCGCGACCATCCGACTCAAGCCGCAGGGCAGCTACCGATTCCGGGTGAAGGTCGCGCAGGTCAGCGGCCGGACGATCGCCTTGTCCCACAGCAGCGGCCCCTCGATCGACGTCTGGGATCTGGGCACTCGCAAGCGACACGGAGCACCTCTCACCGGCCTGCCCGGCCAGGTGGCGGTGATGGAGGTCGGGCAACTCGACGGCCGCGTCGTCATCGCCGGCGGCGACGACGAGGGGGGCCTGCTGATGTGGGATCTGGAATCCGGTCAACCACGCGGCGATCTGTTGAAGGGCCACACCGAGCAGCTCAGCGCCATCGCGTTCGGGCAGATCGACGGTACGGCCGTCGCCCTCTCCGGCGGTCTCGACGAAACAGTGCGCGTCTGGGACCTGGAAACCGGCAAACTGCGGGGAAACCTGATGAGCCGTCTGGGGGTCGTCGAGTGGATCGGCACCGGGCAGCTCGACGGCCAGCCCATCGCGGTCGTCATCAACGCCGGCAACGTCATGCGGCTATGGAACCTGCGCTCCGGCGAGCAACACGGCAAGACCCTGCGCGACCGCCTCACCGTCTTCCAGCAGGCGGCGATCGGCCGTCTCGACGGCCGGACCATCGTCGTCGTCACCGCAGACTCCGAGCGCGGAGAGAACGGGGCAACCCGGCTGTGGGATCTCGGCCCCGCCTGAGAGGTACACGCGCCGCCGCGCCCATCCCCGCCACGGACCGGCCGGGCAGGGATGCGCGCGGAGGTCCCCCTGGCCTCAGATGTAGGGGCGGCGGTCCAGGACCAGCCGGAGCGGCCGGTCGGTGCGCAGGGTCTCGGTGCCGAACACCTGCTGGGCGTACGCGAACGCCGACAGGGCGCCGGTGAGCATGTGCACGCCCTGCCAGTGGTCGACGAAGTCCTTGGTACGGGTTCCGCTGTCGAGTGCCCGGGCCGCCAGCGCGGTGACGGCCTTGGCGATCGCCTCGCGTACCCGATCGGCCAGGTCGCCGGGCACGTGCGGGAGGGTGCGGCCGAGCATGTAGATCGAGTCGAACGTCAGCCACCACGGGTTGTGCTCGTCCCACAACCCTCCGGTCTTCTGCAGCCCGAGCAACGTCTTGGCCCGGGCCTGCGCATGCGGAAGGGTACGGTGCAGCGCGGCCCACACGAAGTCGAAGTGGAAGGTGCCGCCGATCTGGTCGAGGTCGCCTTGCTCGGGTTTGCCGAGGCCCGCCAGGCCGGTGGTGGCGTCCAGTTTGGCCGACTCGATGTAGCTGACCAGCCAGTCGAACCAGCGGCGCTCAACGACGCCGGTGACGTTGTAGAAGGTCGAGGCCAGGCCGGTGACGATCTCGCCGGCCTCGTAGCAGCGCGAGCGCCAGTCGAGGGTGTTGAAGAAACGTTCGGTCCAGGAGGTGTCGCGCATCGGTTCCGCGAACGACAGCGTGCCGAGCGGCGCCGCTCCGTTGTGCAGGTGGGGCTCGAACAGTTGCATCGCGCCGATCGCGAAGCCGGTGTTGTGCGCGGTGGGCAGGATGGGGGTGTCGTCGACGAAGTATCCGGAGCGGCGGTCCTGGTAGCGGGCGAGGGCCTGCAGCCAGACGCCGGCGGGGCCGATGCCGTCGAAGCGGTCGAGCGTGTAGAGGATGCAGGCCGCGTCGGCGGTGCCGTACAGGGCCGGGCGGGTGGCGCCGGGCGACTGACCGTAGTCGGCGACGCCCGGGCCTGCCTTGGCGCTGGGCAGGAACTCCTCGGCGATCCACGTGGTGAAGGGACGCAGGTCCCATTGCTGGGCGGTCACCATCCCGCCACCTCTCGGATGTACTCCCGGGCCAGTTTGGCGTACAGGAAGGGGTTGGCGGTCTCCGGGTTCTGTTCGGCCTCGACGACGACCCAGCCCTTGTAGTCGTGTTCACGCAGGAGCTGGAAGATGGCTCTGAAGTCGAGCCCGCCGTTGCCGGGAACCGTGAAGATCCCTTCGACGACCGCGAACTCGAAGCCGGTGCCGTCCTTGCGGACCCGCTCCACCACCGCGGGGCGGATGTTCTTCACATGCAGGTGCGTGACCTGCTTGATGTACTTCTTGAGCGTCTCGAGCACGTTGTCGCCGGCCAAGGCCAGGTGACCGCTGTCGAAGGTGATCGGCAGGCGCCGCTTGCCGTCGGAGCGCGACGACACGCGTTCGGCCAGCTTGTCCAGGTCCGCGGTGTTCTCCACGACGGTCTGGATGTGCGGGTGGTAGCCGAGGGTCAGCCCGTGCCGTTCGGCGATCGCGATGAACTCGGTCATGCCGTCGGCGAGCCTGTCCCATTCCTGGTCGGAAAGCTCCGGGATGGCGCGCGGGAAGAGCGGCTGGTCGACGGCGGCCCAGTGTTGCGTGTACGGGTCGTCCTGCGGCTGCTTGAACGGGCATTTCCAGCATTCGGCCGTGGTCGCGTGCTTGGCGCCCGCCGCGGCGAGGAAGGCGCAGTGGCGGTCGAAGCGCTCGTACTCCTGACGTGGTTCGCGTTCCAGCAGGAACGCGCTGAACCATCCGGCGGCCAGTGCGAGACTGTGCCGCTCCAGCACGGCTTTGAGCTGCTGGGGATCGGCAGGGAACACCGACCCCAGTTCCGTGCCGTCGAAGCCGGCACGTTGCATGTCGCGCAGGATGGTGTCGACGGCGGTGTCCGCGCCGAGGATGGGGAAGTCGTCATTGCGCCAGTTGATGAGGGACGCGGCGACCTTGACGCGCCTGTCCGGCGTCTCGGTCATGACGCGACCGTTCCGGACTGCTGGTCTTCGAGCAGCTTGTCGTAGCTGGCGGGGACCACCTTGCCGTCGAGGGCCAGGTGCGCGGCGGACTTCACCGCGATCGCCACGGCGGTCGGCGTGGGGTTGCAGGCGGTAGCCGTCGGGATGACGTTGATGCCGCCCACGCGCAGGTTCTCGTAACCCCAGTGGATGGAGTTCTCGTTGACCACCGAGTCCTCGGGCTTCTTGCCCATCCTGGTCGTGGACTGCAGGTGCAGCGAGGCGCCCGGCGGCTCGAACTCCGGAAGGTGCCCGGGCAGCCAGGCGCCGAGCGCCAGCGACGCCTCGGCCAGCTCGCCGATCATCTCGTGCGCCTCCTTCACCGCCTTGGGGGGCAGCGTGTACTCGAAGATCGGCTGGGGCATGCCCATGATGTCGGTGTGCGTCGCGGAAAAGGTGACGCGGTTGTCCCACTGCGGCTCGGTCATCCCGAACCCTTGCAGGAACACCAGCAGCCGCTGGTCCACCAGTTCGGGCCCGGTCGTGCTGAAGTTGATCGGGTCCTGGTGGATCTGTACGTGCCACGGGCGCTTCTCCGAGACCGGGATCCACACCTGCGGCTCGGCCGCGTTGGGCGGCAGCGCCGCGATGCCCTTGTGGCCTTCGTCGTCCTCCATCTTGGCGACGAGTTCCTTGCTGAGCACGACCATGCAGGAGGCGACGGTCTGGTCGTTGAGGTAGCGGCCGAGTGCCGGGTGCCGGATCTCGGAGTTCCACAGCAGTTGCGGGCTGAAGATCGGACCGGTGGCGACGACGAAGTGGCGGGCCTTGATCCTCACCTTCTTCCGTGACCGGAAGTTCTCCACGTCGGCGTAATCGATCCGCTTCGTCTGCGCGTTCCTGTCGTCGCTGCCCAGCTTGCGTACCAGATGGTCGGAGCAGAATTTGCAGGCGTTCCTTCATGTCGGCGGAACGCCAGACCGGATCCAGGATGTCGTCGACCCCGGTCCATTTCACGAAACCGTCGTCGACGCCGATCTCGCCGACGCCCTGGCGGCGGGCGGCCATCGGGAGGTTCTGCACCGGATATTCCTGCGGCACCGCGTACTTGTAGTCGTTGCCGAGCGTGCCGAAGAAGTTCTGCAACGCCTCCTTGACGACCTTGTTCCGCGCGAAATTGAATTCCCCGGTGCTCATGCGGAGGTATTTCTCGCCCACCTTGAAGAGCTTGTCCCATTCGTCTGACGAGATCACGTCGGAACGTTCCATCGTGGGATGCGGGCGGGGCACCGCACACGTCCACAGGGTGGACATGCCGCCCACCGCGTAGGCGCCGGCCGCCGCCGACAGGTTCTTCTCGGCCTTCTGCTCGACGTTGTAGAAGTTGAAGGACGTGTTCGGGTCGTGGGTGAAGGCCACGCGATCGAGCGTCTCCTGATAGCCGTGGCCGGGCAGGACGCGCGAGAACTTCTGCAGGTTTCCGCTGACGACGTCAGCGAAAGTGTTCCAGTTGTCCTGGTACACCCGTTGGTTGCGGAGGTGCATGCCCTGTTTCTCGGACAGCTGGGAGCCTGCGTCGACGATGGTGACGGTGAGGTTGGGGTTGAGGGTCAGAATCGTCCGCGCGTAGGTTGCTCCTACCGGTCCAGCACCGACGATCAGGACGTCGGGGTTGTAGGGGTCGAACGGCATGCCGGTTCCTCCTACGGGGGATGTGCACGCCGCCGTCGTCGACGGCGCGCACTGATGAGGTCGCCGCGGGCGCAACATGTGCGGGTTGCGGGCGGGCGATAAGCGCGGTAACGCTTCACCTCAATTGAACACTATGCGCGTTCAAATAATTACACTCAGTAAAGAGACAAGGTCATGGCCCATTGCCATGACCTTTCTTTCCCGGCAGACAGCGAACAAGCCCTCATCGGTAATAACTGAGCCGTTTTCATCCCTGAGTGGCAGGCTGCTGATCACAGCATGATCGCAAGGTTCGCGTTCGCCTGCTGACATGGCGAAACCCCTGGTAGACGGGTTGATCACCACAATCACGTCCGCCACCACCAGGGGCCTCGGATGCTGTTCTATCGTGCTGCCGTCGATTTGTCGCGCCGAACGCTGAACTACGTCGCCGGGCTGATCCGCCGGCATCGCAAGGCCATCGGGTCGACGTGGCGGCTGCTCAATCCGGGACAGCAGGCCCTGCTCGTGCTGGTCTACCTGCGCAAGGGTGAGACGTTCCCTGAGCTCGGAGCCGGGTTCGGGATCTCGACGTCAACGGCGTGGCGGTATATGGAGGAGACAGTGCTGCTGCTGTCGGCGCGCTCGCCCAAGCTCGACCAGGCGCTGCGCAAGGCCAAGCGGACGGGCTGCACTACCTGGTGCTGGACGGCACGCTGATCCCCATCGATCGGATCGCCGCCGACCGGCCCTACTTCTCCGGCAAGCATCGGGTGCACGGGATGAACGTGCAGGTCATCGCGGCACCAGATGGGACGATCCTGTGGACCTCGGGCGCGCTACCGGGCAAGACTCACGACCTGAGCGCCGCCCGCATCTGGGGCATCCTGCGCGCACTCGAACGGGCAGGCATCATCACCCTCGCCGACAAGGCGTATCAGGGCGCCGAAGGCCCGGTCCGCACCCCCGTACAAGGGAAGGAACAAGCCCGAGTCCCAGAAGCAGGCCAACCGTGCTCACGCCAGGCTCCGCGGGCCCGGCGAGCGCGCGAACGCCCAGCTGAAGAGCTGGAAGATCCTCCGAAAGCTACGCTGCAGCCCGTCCAAGGCCGGCCACCTGTGCAAGGCCATCGCCGTCCTTCAAAACCACCGGGTCGCGCAGGCCGCGTGAGGATGAAAAGCGTTCACTGAATCAACGGCCCGTCCAGCACCATGAGCCGCCGGAATAATCTTTGAAACCCGTGAGCTCGTTCGAGGTTTTTCGCCTCCTCAGCCTCACGAAGCGCCGACCGCCTTCGGCCAGGGGCTGTTTCTTACGGAGGCGGATGGTCGCGCACGGCGCTCCGCCCGCCCGCGTTCTCCCGGATACGCGCCGGCGCGCGGACTCGGAGTCCACGCGCCGGAGACGTCAGGCCTTTTCCCGCTTCGGGAGCTTCCACCCGGGACGAGGGAAGTGGCAGGTGTAGCCGTTCGGGTACTTCTGCAGGTAGTCCTGATGCTCGGGCTCGGCCTCCCAGAAGTCGCCCGCCGGGGTGACCTCGGTGACGACCTTGCCGGGCCACAGGCCCGAGGCGTCGACGTCGGCGATCGTGTCCTCGGCGACCCGCTTCTGCTCATCGCTGGTGTAGAAGATCGCCGAACGGTAGCTGGTGCCGATGTCGTTGCCCTGGCGGTTCTTCGTCGAGGGGTCGTGCACCTGGAAGAAGAACTCGAGCAGCGCGCGGAAGTCGGTCTTGTCGGGGTCGTAGACGACCTCGATGGCCTCCGCGTGGGTGCCGTGGTTGCGGTAGGTGGCGTTCGGGACGTCGCCGCCGCTGTAGCCGACGCGCGTGGACACGACTCCGGGCTGGTGGCGGAACAGCTCCTCCATGCCCCAGAAGCAGCCGCCGGCGAGGATCGCCTTTTCGGTGGTCACGTCGTCTCCCTACTTGTCGTTGATGTCACTTGTGAACAGGGTGCGGTAGTCCCCATACCCTTCCTGCCCCAGGTCGTCGCGGTGAATGAAGCGCAACGACGCGGAGTTGACGCAGTAGCGCAGTCCACCCCTGTCAGGAGGACCGTCGTCGAAGACGTGACCGAGGTGGGTGTCCCCGTGCAGCGAGCGGACCTCCACCCGGATCATTCCGTGACTGAAGTCCTCGCGTTCGACGACGTTCGACTTGGCGAGCGGCTGGGTGATCGGCTGGGTGAAGCTCGGCCAGCCGGAGTGGCTGTCGTACTTGTCGACCGACGCGAACAGCGGCTCGCCGGACACGACGTCGACGTAGATGCCGGGCTCGTGGTTGTCCCAGTAGGCGTTGGCGAACGGGCGCTCGGTGCCGTCCTGCTGGGTCACGCGGTACTGCTCCGGATCGAGCCGCGAAACGGCTTCCGGGTTCTTGTGGTACTGGGTCTGCCGTGGCACAACTTTCCCTTCCCGGCCTTTCGGCGCGGAGCTGGAAAACCAGGTGAAACGCTCCTGGACGCGGAGATAGAGACACTCCATGGGCCGCGTCTATTCCTGCCGGCGTCGCGCTGAAGGTCACGGTCTTCATGGCCTGCCTCGGAGGTGCGGATGCATGCGGGATCTGAGCCATGAGTTGCTGGAGGGACGAGCCACCCGGCCACGAGTGATGCTCCCCGCTGGAGCAGCGGGCCAGGGCGAGCGAGCTGCTGGGCGTGCACGTCGCCGGCGATCGGTCAGCATCCGGTCTCGGTCTTACTCCTGGGCCGAGATGTCCAGAGCGGTCCCGTACAGGCGCGAGACGTGCAGCCTGATCACGACGCGGCGTTCGTCCACCAATTGCCGGAGAAAAGCGGCCTCCTCCGCCGGGTCCTGGAAGCCTGGGGTGAGCGCCAGCAGTTCCCTGCCGATCGCGTCCCCGGGCTCGGTGGTTTCCTCGGAGATTTCCGCATCGCCCTCGGCGACAGCGAAGGACCAGACGTCCGGCCCGTTCACGTGCAGGGCGACACGGGGGTTGGCGCGTACGTGACGCGCCTTGAGCCGGTCGCTGGTGGTGGAGATCCGGACGATCCGCGCGCGGGGGTCCCAGTGGTACAAGACGGTGGACATGTGCGGGTGGCCGCTGCGTTTGACGGTGGCCAGCGCGCCGAACTGCTGGTCGCCGAGCAGGCGGGTGAGTTCGTCGTCGGTGAGGATCCGGGGCGCGGGACCGGCGCCCGTCTCGTTGTCGGCCATGTGGATCAATCCCTGTCGTCGTGGGGGTGTGGACGGTCAGTGCGAGATGCACCAACAGGAGAAACCGTAGCAGATAGATCCGTTGCAGACGATCCACTAAAAATCTAGTTATGGTCTGTCGAGGCGACCACGCTGGGCACAGTGACCGCCGGCCAGCCGCAAGCGCAAGCGCGTCATCGGCCACTCCTGAGAGCCAGGCCCGCAGTGCTGGCACCGCGACGCCTGGCCGGTGGGGAACTCCTCGAAGCACCAGACGCCGTCGTGCACGACGACCTGGGCTTGCGGGCGCGGCGAGCCGAACAGCTCGGTCACGCATGCCAGTCATGTGACGGAGGCGAACCCCACCGGTCCGTGACTAACGTCGCCCCCATGAAGCTGATCAATGACCACCTGGCGGTCAAGGCACGCCTGGCGCCTCCATCCGACGACGGTTTCCTCATGCTGGCCGGCGAGGCCGGCGGCTGGCGCGGCCCCTTCGCGACCGCTCCCACCCAGTTGGCCGCCCGGCTGAAAGCGCTGGCTTCGGGGATCGGGGCCTGCGAGGCGAACGTGTTCCGCGCGATCCTGCGCCCGCCCGGCGAAGGCGATGAGCTGCTGGCCGCCCGGGGGCTTCAGCCGGCGCGCTACGACGTCGTGGTGCTGATCCGGACCGCGAGCGTGGCGGCCGCTCTGGAGCTGCGCGAAAGCCCGGCGTGCAAGGCGCTCTCCGAGACGCTGCGCACGGCGGCCCGCCGCACCCATGAGATCGTCGCCGACAACGCCGCCCGGATCGGCGACGTGGACCACAGCCGGGACCACGCCTTCTTGTTCAACTACTTCTACGCCGACGACCGCGAGCGGCTGCTCCAGGTGTGGGAGTACACCGCCGGGTGGTTCCAGGCCAAGACCGCCCTGCCCGACTCCGCGCTGATGCGTCCGCTGGAGGGTGAGCCCGGCGACTACGGGATCATCAATCACGCGAGCTGGCCGAACCTGCGGGCCTTCCTTCCCGGCCTGATCTTCCGGCCGACGTTCCGCAGTTTCGTGCTGGCCAACTTCAAGGCCAACGGCATCGCCGCGCAGCCGATCATCTACCGCCGGGTGTGAGGCGTCCTCAGGCCGGCTCCGGCAGCCGGATCAGCTCGGCGCGGGAGGTGACGCCCAGCTTGGCCTGGCCAAGCCACCCCGGGATTTATGTTAATTAACGGGCATACATTCTCGAACAGGTCGTACCCACCGAACTTCCCGGTGAATTCCTCATGCAGCCGGGATATCCTCGCATGCAAATAGCGCTGACGACCATCGAAAGTGAATGCATGCGAAACGCCCTCTTCGGGATCGGCGCTCTCGGGCTCGTCGCCGCCTTCCCGGCGCCGGGCGTCATCGCCATGGGTCACGCACACTCCGGCCCGGCTGCGGTCACCTGCGAATTGGGCGGAACAGGACAACTGACCGTTCAATCGCCCTCGGTGGTCCTAGCCGACGCACCCGGTACCGCGCCGTTTCAGGTACGACTTGAAGTGAGTGCGCGACCGGCCGGCGTTCAGGGCATTCCCGCTCAAATATCCGGCAGCGTCACGTTCTCCTTGCAGCCCGGCGAGCGATTCGAGGATTACGACAATCGCGCGGCGGCCGCAACAGCCGCATTGGTGGTTCCCCTTCAGGGAATGGCGGCGGGCGATCGTGCTTTCTTGAACGGTTCCGGCCACCTGGACGACGGCAGCTGGAAAGCCGCCCCTGGCACATACCGGCTACATGCGAAAAACCTCGCACTCAGCATTCCTGGCGCGGGAACTTGCCATGTGACCGACCTCGGGCCGCTCGGCGAGTTCTTCGTGCAACCGCCCGCCACAGACGGCGGCGAAGACCCGGCGTTGTCATCCTTGGTGGCGGCAATAGGCCGGATCATGATGGCGCTTGTCGTCGTGGCGAGCGGGCTCTTCCTCTACGCGAACAGGCCGCAGAGATTCAGGCGCGCTCGAAAGCCGCGCACGGCCGCCCCCTGCGATCCTCGACCCGAGCACGCCCGCGCCCCACGCAGGCTGCCGGAGCCCGCCGGTTTCGAGTCCCGGCCGCACCTGCGCCTCTTCCGTACCTTCACGTCGATCGCCGGGGGCAGCCTGCTCACGCTCGGGCTCGTCGTGAGCTGCGTGGTCGACCGGAGCACCACTCTGGAGGATCTGCCTCCCTTCCCGGGCGGGCCGTCGTTGCCCGCGCCGGGTGGCGCCACGCCGACGGCCTCCCCCTTCGGGGAGCCGCCGTACTCCACGGCCTCCCCCTTCAAGAAGTCGCCGTACTCCACGGCCTGGCCCGCTCCGCCGCCGCCTGCCCCTCCCAGTCCTCCCGCGCCGCGCGACAGGTGACCCATGACCAGGCAACCGCACACAAACCTTCTGCCGGCCTGCCGGCGGCAGCGCCTGGCGCTGCTCGTCCTGCTGTCGCTGCATGCGATGGTCGCGCTGACCATGGTGCTCAGCCAGGTCCGTCCGCCGCAGATCGACGTGGCGGAAGCAGGCATTCCGGAGCTGACGAAGGTCTCGGAATTCTTCGCCTCGCTCGTCTACTGGCAATACCTGCCGGGCTGGGCACTGCTGGCGGGGCTGTCGGTCGTCGCCTGGGGACATCTGCGGTACGCGCACTCCCGGGGCGTATCGCCGGACCGTCGTGAGCGGGTGGCGCGGCGATACCGCAGGGCGCTCGTGGTCGTGCTGCTGTCGCTCCCGGCTTTGAAGGTCCAGTCCGTTCTCGACCTGGTCGTCTGGCCGGGCGCGCACACGCTGGCCTTTCTCGTGTGCCTGCCGACGACCGTGTACGCCTTGTGGCTGGTGCACTGCATGCAGCGCTTCCGGCGGGTGCCCGTGCCGTTGCTGTTGACGGCCCTGGGGTGGGGAGCGGTCGTCGCCGCCGGCTTCGGCTTGACGATGAACGAGTGGTGGAAATCCTTCTCGACCCTGCATTTCCCGCTCCCGGACAACATTTTGGACGCGACGCGGCTGAAGGACATCGGCCTGCCCATGATCTCTGGATTCTTCGAGGAACTCGGTAAGGGGGCAGGCGTGGCGATCCTCTTCCTGCTCTATCGGCGGCATTTCCACTCCGTCGTCTCCGGCATCGTCATCGGCGCCGCGACCGGGCTCGGCTTCAACTTCGTCGAGAGCGTCACGTACATGGCCGCCTTCGACGGGTCGAGCGCCGGCTTTCACTTCTGGGCCCGGCAGGTCGCCGGGCTCATGGCCGCGCACACGGCGTTCACCGCCATCACGGGCGCGGCCTTCGGCATCGCCCGGCAACTGCACAGCCGTCCGCAGCAGATCACCACGATCGCCCTGGGCTTCTGCACTGCGGCCGGCGCGCACTTCTGCAACAACGCCATGCTCGACTACGTCGCCAAGGAGTCCCACAAGTGGTTCACCGCCGGTGACACGGTCAACGTCCTGCTGCTGACGCCCGCCCAGTTGCTGCTGTTCCAGGGCCCGCTGATCGTCCTGTACGTGCTCCTGCTGCGCCGTGGACTGCGCAGTGAGGCGGCAGGCCTGCGAGTATCGCTGACCAACCTGCCGGACGCCGCCCGCGACGCGATCACCGAAGCGGAAGCGGCAGTGCTGCTTTCACCTGCCCGGCGCTTCCGGCTCAAGGCTGACGCTCTGCGCGCCGCGGCGAGCCTGCGCCACGGCATCGCCGCCTACCTGCGCCTGGCGCGCCTGCATGCGGCCCAACTCGAACTCGCGACGGAACACTGGCACCGCCTGCGTGGCGAGGCCGACCCGTCCGCGCGGGACGAGGCGTCGTCGCGGGCGCGCGTCCAGGCGCTCAAGGCCGTTCTCGCCGGGAACGGCCCGTGATGCGCGGGCGCGTCTCGTCCACCTCCGCCACAAGCCGCAAAGGATCGTCGATGAACCATCGTACGCAGCGACTGCTGGCGCAAGGCCTGCTCACCGTGGTGGGAGCGATGTGGTTCCTGCTGCTCAGCGCGTCCCCTGCGGCGGCCGGCTGCGGCGGCGTCACCTACGAGCAGCGTCAGCAGCCCGACCCGCCCAAGCCCGCGAACACCTGGATCATCCAGGACTGCGACCAGACCGCCCCCGCGGTCGCCGCCGGTCTGGCCTGCGCCTTGGGCGTGGCCGCGACCGGCCTCTACATCCGGCACCTGCACAAGGACGGCGCCGGCGGGGTCGCACCCGCGGGGCAGGCCGAAGTGCAGGTCATCGGTCCCGGCGAGGTCAGGCTCGGCGACGTGGACGGTGATGTCGTCATCCGGGGCGGGACTCTTGTGGGTCGGGTGTCCGGCACAGCAGTGATGGTGGAAGGCGCGACCTTCGTCGGAGACGCCAAGAACCTGGTCCAGATCGGCCAGCGCAACAAGGCGATCGGGAACATCAACGGCAAGGTGGTCCAGGCTGGATCAATCCTCGGACGTGTCATCGCCAAAGGTCGTCAGCTGTGGCCACTCGACTGACAGTTCGAAGCTCGCTTGGCGGCTTATTTGATCACGCGCCGAGTGGCGTGCTTCGCCCGGCTGGCCGAGCGGTTGCAACGGTGAAGGATACGCGGGGGTGAAGCGGCGCGAGCTCAGTCGTCCGTCAGGTACTGATCCGACCTGTACGCACGAATCTCCGCCGCCCGGGCACCGATGTACTTCTCGAGCAGGTTGCGCACGCGGATCTCGGCGAGCGACCCGAGGTTGTCGTGGATGGCCAGGAAGAGGCTGCGGGCCGCGGGCAGCGGCCAGTCGGGCGGGAGCAGAACGGTGGGCAGCGCCGGGTCGGTGTCGGGAAAGATCCGCCACGCGTCCATCACCTTCGTCCGCGCGACCAGCGCCTCGGAGATCCCCACGGCTCCCGCGCGGACCCGCTCCAGCAAGGGCGTGTAACTGGTGATGAAGTCGTCGTAGCGGGCGCGCAGGCCGTCCAGGTCGTAGGCGGCGAGCGGATCACGGCCGCCGAACAGGGCGGAGTCGAAGGTGACGAGCATCAGCGCCGCCGCCGTACCGACGGACAGCTCAGCCAGCACCCGCGCGGCCACGTCGCGGCGGTCGCCCGGCGCGATGAGCACGCCGTCGAACAGGGTCGCCATGCCGATCTCCTGCAGCCGCACGCGCAGGACGCGTCGCTGGTCGCGCTGCGACTCGGGCACGGAGAACGCCACGACGGTCCACTTCCCGGTGTCCGGCACGGGAGCGGCGCCGAAAGCCAGGAAGTGGCGGATCCGCCGGTCGTGCACCTGGCCGGCCTTGTCGGTCAGGCGGTAGGAGGTCCGGCGGCCTTCGCGTACCGGCTCGATCAGGCCGCGTTTGGCGAGCCTGCTCAGTGTGCTGCGCGCGCTGGCGGCCGTGATGCCGAACTCGGCGAGCAGGTGCACGATGGCCGCGGACGGGATGGGGCTCCGCTCGGCGAAATCGTAGTCGCCGAGCAGCGTGGCCAGCAGATGCTGGGGGTGCGCACCCGCTTGGAGGCGCGGCATGAGCACTGTCTCGAGCCTCGCGTTCACCGACGGAAGTATATGGTTTCCTGCCGCCCCCGGAACGCAACCCGTCGATGGAGGCTCGACGCTTGACGGGACGGGCGTTGCCGCCACTGCTGATCAAAACCATATCGGTGGCGTTGCGCGGGCGCAGGAAGCGAGGGCGGCGCGCGGAAGGCAGACAGCACACCCACCCTTCAACTGGGAACAATCGCTGTCGTCAAGTCAGGAGGCCGCAGTGGTGATCCTTGACAATCTCATGATGGTCCCTCCGCGACCCACTCACGATGCAGGTTCGGTTGCGATCGACGGTTTAAATGTCACATTCACGACTGCACTCGTGTCAAGGGGTCGCGGTGCGCAAGGAGGGAGGGGTCGTTGACCGGGAAGATCAGCGAGGGGCGAGCGGCAGGCCGGTGCGGTGGTGCGCCACCAGCTCGGCCAGGGCCGGCTCGAACTCGCCGACGATCTGCTTGACGCGGAACTCGGCGAGCGGGCCGAGGGTGTCGTAGATCTCGACGAACACGTCCCTGGCCGCACTCCTGGGCCAGCCGTGGGGCAGCAGCTCGGCGGGCAGGTCGGGATCGTGGTTGGGGAACGTGCGCCAGGTGTCCATGATCCCCGTACGGGCCACCAGGGCCTCCGACGCGCCCACGGTGCCGTTGCGCACGCGGGTCAGCAGCGGCGCGTACTGTGCCGCGAAGTCCTCGTAGGTGCGGCGGAGCTGGTCGAAGTCCCACGCCTCCTGCGGCGCCCGCAAGCCGGGCAGGTCCAGCGCGCGGGCGCGGAACACGGTGGCGATGGGCACCCCCAGCTCCGTGAGCACCGCCGCCGCGGCATCGGCCTCGGCGGTGGGCGAGACCCACAACCCGTCGTAGAGCGGGGCGAAGCCGAGCCAGCGCAGCCGGGAGCGCAGCGCGTGGCGCAGGTCGCGCTGCTCCTCGGAGACGGAGAACGCGGCCACCACCCAGGTGCCGTCCCAGGCGCCCTGGTCCAGGCCGAAGGACATGATCCGCTTGCGGCCGTCCTCCAGCACGTCGGCGGCCCGGTCGGTCAGCCGGTAGTAGGTGCGCCGCCCCGCCTTGGACGACTCCAGCAGCTCCCTGCGGGCCAGGCGAGACAGCGCGGCCCTGGCGGCCACCGCCGACACGCCGAACTCCCCGGCCAGCCGCACCAGCGCCGCCGACGGCAACTGCTCGGACCGGCTGATCCAGTAGTCGCCCAGCAGCGTCGTGATCAGGTGTTGCGGGGGCGCGCCCGCCTGGAAGCGAGGAAGATCGACGTCACCCGCGTCGGCCCACGCGCCGTCAGTCACCGTAGAAGTATAAGCATTACCCTTCCGCATACCGATGCGATCGATTCGTCGTGCGTTCTCGGGCGGGCCGGAGCCGTACCGGAACCGAGAGCGCGCCGATCTCGGGCATTCACGCGCTCTTGACCGGACCGCAGTTCCGCAGCCGTGCGTACGCCTCCAGGCTCTCCTCCGCCGAGCCGGCCTCGTCGGGATCGAAGTCGTCGCCGGGATCATGGTCAGTGCCGGGAAGCTCCATCATCGGGCCGCCGCCGTGAAGCGCATCGGCGCCGAGTTGGTGCCCCACTCGGCCCAGCTCGCCATCCTGATCTCGCCGCTCACCTCGAACGCCGACGTCCGCGCCAGCGCCTCCTCCAGCGTCGTGACCAGCATCATGCGGGCCAGCGGAGCACCGGGACAGGTGTGCACGCCATCGCCGAAGGCCAGGTGCTTGCCCAGGTTCGGCCGGTCGAACCGGAACGTCTCCCCGTCGGGGAAGATCCGCTCGTCGCGGTCGGCGGAGGTGTACACCAGCGCGATGGGCTCGCCCGCCCTGATCAGCCGGCCGCCGAACACCACATCCCGCCGCGCCGTCCTGGCCATGCCCCGGTAAGGGCCGTACAGTCGCAGGAACTCCTCCACCGCCGCGGGGATGCGGGACGGGTCGGCGCGCAGCAGATCGGCGAGGGCCGGATCGCCGCCCAGATGCACGAACATGTCGCCGATGAACACGCTGGGCGCCACCATCCCGGTCACCGGCAACTGCCGGACGCAGCCCAGCACCAGGTCGGGCGGCAGCGGCTCGCCTTCGTACTCGGCCGCCATGAGCGCGCTGGTGAAGGTCTCGGGGGCGCGGGGGTCGAAGTCGTGGGTGAGACTCACGGGGTCAACAGAGACTTCTCGCACATTAGACACTTGCTGTTACGTACGTCAATGCACATATCGGAGATTATTCGCGGCGCAGTCCGCCCAGCGAGTGACGGCTTCGGAGAGGGTCTCGGGTGGGGAACACCCCACCACCGACAAGCGGGTGGGCTTCAATGCGCCCCCGCCGGCGGGTGCGGCAAGGTCGATGTCGACAGACTTCCTCGGGTGGCTGGAGGAGCCTTGCCGAGTTCAGCGAACCGCGCCGTCAGCCGACGCGCCGTACTGGGTGGCGCCATGGCCGGCTTGGCCGGCGTGGTGGGAGGCGAGCCGGGGCCGGCCTGGGCGGCGCACGCCCAGGACGTGCCGGGGAGAGGGGATCCAGTGGACGCCGTGGCGTCCCGGCTCGACCGGGACCTGATCGCGTTACGCCGCGACCTGCACCGCAACCCCGAACTTCCGGGGCAGGAGCGGCGGACCGCCGCGATGGTCGCGCGGCGGTTGCGCGCGGCCGGGCTCGACGTCACCACGGGCGTCGGCGGGCACGGGGTGGTCGGGGTGCTCGAAGGCGCTCGTCGCGGCCGTACGGTGGCCTATCGCGCGGACATGGACGCGGTGCCGCCGGACGACCAGCTGGGCGGAGGCGCGCAAGTCGCCCACCTGTGCGGGCACGACGTGCACACGACTGTGGGCGTGGGGGTCGCGGAGGTGCTGGCACGCCTGCGCGACCGGCTCGCCGGCGCCGTGGTGTTCGTCTTCCAGCCCGCCGAGGAGGCGCTGTCCGGCGCCGCGGCGATGCTCGGCGACGGCGTGTTCGCCCGCGCCCTGCCGGTGGAGATCCATGCCCTGCACTGCGGCCCCTACCCGGTCGGCGAGTTCGCCGTCACACCCGGGTACGGGTATCCCGGCCAGGACCACGGCGTCATCACGCTCACCGGCTCCGACGCAATGGAGCGGGCGCGGCGGCTCGCCACCGATCTCGGCGCGCTCGGCACGGTGTCGCCGCCGGCCACTCCCGAGCAGTTCGACCGGCTCCTGGCCGACGTGCAGACCCCGGACGGGCCGCTGAGCACGTTCGTCTTCATGCTGGCCCAGGCGGCGGAAGCCGGAGGTCAGGCCGAGGTCCGGGTGTCCTACCGCTGCTGGCCGGAAGACCGGTACGTGCGGGTTCGTGCGGACGTCGGCCGGCTCGCGCAAGCGCACGGCGCGACCGCGACCTTCCCGGACGACCCGTATCCCGCCATGGTCTGCCCCGAACGGGAAGGCCGGCAGATCGAGCGATTCCTCCGGCAGGACGTTGGGCGCGACCGGGTGCGTACGCTGCATGCCGCGGTCCCGTTCAGCGGGGAGGATTTCGGGCTGTTCCTGGATCTGCTCCCCGGCACGTACACCTTCCTCGGCGTCCGCGCACCCGGATCCCCCGTCGAGACGAGCTTTCCGCACTTCGGCGCCTTCAACCCGGATGAGCGGGCGATCGGCCACGGCGTCCGCGCGATGGCGCGCTGGCTGGCCGGCCGCACCGATCGCCGGTAGCGCGGCCGGCTCGCACGAACGTACGGCGCGACCGCGGCACTGGGTACGCGGAGATGGCTGCGGGACATGGGCGCGGAAATGGCTGCGGGACTTGGGTGCGGGGATGGGTGCGGGCCTGCCTGAGGTGGTGGCCCCGGGCGCGCTGACGATCCGCCTGGCTCAGAGGCCCGGGGTCAGGCCGGACAGCAGGTCGGCCGCGTCCAGCAGGCGGGCCTCGCCCAGGGCGTGCGGATACAGCGCGTACGCCTGCGCCCCCGGCAGCTCGACGTCCCCCGACACCAGCGCGGCCAGCTCCACCCCGTCCAGCGAGCCGTCGAACGCGGGGGCGTCGGCGCGGGCGGCGAGCCGGGCCGCGAAGTCCGGCACATCCTCGTCCGGACGGCGCTCGTACCGAACCAGGGAGCCGTCGCGGCGGCGCACCACGACGTCGGCGGCGCGGGCGGCGGCGTGCCAGCACCCGACCTCCCACATCGTCACCCGGTGCTCGAACGCGCTCTCCAGCGCCCCGCCCACCGCGGCCAGCTCGTCGGCGCTGCCAGCCACGTTGTGGCCGTAGCCGGCGGCCGACAGGTTGAGGTCGGCCCAGCGCATCGTCCGCGTCCAGAGATCGGCCACCAGCGGCACGAGGATCTTCGCCGTGCCCGACAGGTCGAACCGCTGGCGCACCGCCACCGGGTCGAACAGGCCCCGCGGGCGCTCCATGAAGCCGGCGAAGCCGCGTACGAGCTCGTCGAACGGCACGTCGTTGTAGCTGAACACGACCGGCACCAGGTAGCGGGCCCGCAGGTTGCGCACGTTCACGTCGATGAACTCGGACGCGCCGAGCGGCACGGGGGCCGACGTCAGGTCGCCGGAGTGGGTGAGGCTGTTGCCCAGCCGCAGCCGGGTGTAGTCGCACAGGCCCGCGAACCTCCAGCCGTCGTCGTAGACGGCCACCGAGAGGTCCAGGTCCACCCGGGTGCCCGGCGGCTCGGCCCAGTGAAGGAAGAAGCGGAGCTGGTCGGCCTGTGGAATGGGCTGGACGCTGCCCCTGACGAGCCGGACCAGGGCCGCGCTCGCCGCCCGTTCGGACGTGGGCGCGACCAGGTCGGCGAGCCCCTCGTCCAGCAGCGCCCGGCGCAGCGGCGGCAGCTCGCCGGCCCGGCGCAGCAGCTCGGCGGTCAGGACGCGTTCGGCGGTCAGCACCACCTCGTCGGGCAGCGCGGGCCGGTCGTCGGGGACCGTCCACATGCGGGCGGCGCCGCCCCTGGGCAGGAACAGCCGCGCCCCGCCGGGCGGCGTCCTGACCTGCCCTAGCACGGCCAGCAGCACCCCGGGCGCGACACCGCGCACGGCCTTCTCCAGCACCCCTAGCGGATCCACACCGCCCGCCGCCACCGACCCGGCCTCGCCACGCGCCCCCTGTGACCCGGCCTCGCCAGGCGCTCCCCGCGCCCTACCGTCGCCGCGCACCGCCAGCGACCGGGGCTCGCCGTGAGGCCCGGCCTCGCCACGCACCGCCGGAGACCCAGGCCCGCCGTGCGGCCCAGCCTCGCCACGCGCCTCCCACGACCCGGGCTCGCCGGGCGCTCCCAACGATCCGGGCCCGCCGTGCGGCCCAGCCTCGCCACGCGTCCCCCGCGACCCGGGCTCGCTGTGCGCCCCCGACGACCCGAACTCGCCGTGCGGCGTGGTCTCGCCGGGCGCTGCCAGCGGTGTGACCTTCCCGGGCGCGACGGCGGGCGTCATCGGGGCGGTGTCGCTCTTCACCCTCTCCCCCGTCCCCGCCATCACCCGCACCGGCGGCGGCCCTGACGGGGCGGGCGCGTACGTCAGGCGCAGCAGATGGGACAGCCGGCGCAACAACTCCCCGGGCCGGCGGCTCAGCAGGGCGGTGGCCTCGGCGTGACGTCCCTCGGCGAGCGCCTGCTCCACCCGGCTGGCGAACGTCCGTACCCGCACCCGCCCGTCCCGCACCTCCACGTCACGATGCCCGTCAGCGCGGGCGAGCAGAGCGCGGCCGAAGGGTGTGGCGGGGTCGAGCCGGGTGCCGCGCAGCGCGGCGAACGCCAGCGCCGCCTCGGGGAAACGCGCATGGTGCTCGTGCGGGTGCAGCACCTCGGCCAGGTGCTTCCACTGCTCGCGGTACCGCAGCAGATCTTCGAGCAGGTACGGCATCGCGTCCAGGCGCGCCAGCACCGCCCGCCGCACCGCCCTGGGCAGCGACCGGCGGCGCTGCGGCGCGACCCGCAGCCCGGGATCGGCGTCCATCAGCGCGTACAGCACGCGCAGCACGTCGGTCGCGGTGCCGGCGTGCCGGTCGAGCAGTTCGTGGCCGGCGCCCTTGCGCAGCGCCCACGCCACCACGGCGGCGAGCGTCTCCTTGACGGGGATCGGCTCGGCCAGCCACGCGAGCGACCGCGGCCACTGGTCCTCCAGCAGCCGCTCCAGGTCGGCGCGCTCGTGCGGCGGCATCGGCGTGCGCCGCGCCAGCAGCTCCGCGGCCAGCTCGCGGCACGTGCCGGACGGGTCGGCGCACAGCCGCAGCAGCACGGTCGTGGTCACCGCGTCCCTGGTCGGTGTGATCTCGCGCTCCGACGGGACGAGGAAAGGGTCGCCGGGGTCGATGCGGCGGTGGCAGATCGGGCAGGCGCTGAAGTCGGAGCCGTCCCAGCAGGTGCGGCAGACGAGGTGCGCGCACGGCGAGACCGGGTGGACGGTGCCGGACTCGCCGCACAGCACGCAGGGCCGCTGAGGGTTCTGGAGGAGCAGGGCGAAGATGCGGCGTACGTAGAAGTTCGTCGTGTCGGCAGGCACGCTTTCCGGAAATTTCCGGAACAGCGGGACGTGCGAGTCGTTCGCTCCCAGCTCCTCGCGCAGGCCGTGCAGCAGCCGCCGTCCCACGATCGTCAGGTCCGTCACGCTCAGCCCGCGCAGCTCCCCGTACAGCTCCCCGGACACCACGAACCCGAGCTGCAGCAGCTCGAACTCCAGCGCCGCGACCCCCGACGCCACGTCGGCCGGCACCATGCCGAGCCTTCTGGGCAGCTTGCCGACCGGCGGCGGCAGGCGGCGGTCGGCGGCCAGCAACCGGGGCGCGACCAGCCTGCGGCGGCGCAGCAGGACCTCTCCGGAACCGTTCACCGCACCCCCGGAAATCGTCGAAGGCCGCGCGAGGGGACCCGCGCGGCCTGCTCGTGACGGAGAGCGGGCACGCTGTTCATTCTGGAAAGGAAAGAGAAGGAAGCACACCCAGGAGCCGTCTGATCAGCACCTTACTGGCTCGGCTCACGAAATGCCGCACATTTACCACCTTGCACCCTCCCGCGACCTCTGCGCGACCGCCTCGCCGCCCGTGCGAGCCCGCCTCGTGCGAGCCCGCCTCATGCAGGGCCGCCTCGTGCAGGGCCGCCTCGTGCAGGGCCGCGTGTCCAGCCGGCGGACGCGCCCGCGACGGACCATGCCTTCGAAGCCACTCAACACGCGGCCACAGCCACCCACCGCGCCGAGGGCCGAAGGAGGTCCGCGGCCCCGGAACGTCCGGTCCGGCCCGTTCGTCGTCATTGCGTGACCCTCTTCTCCGGGCTTGACGAGCAGCTGCGCGAGGCCGCCGCCAGAATGCACCGCGCCGAACACGTCCGGCGCCTGCGTGAGACCACCGCGCGCCAGATCGAGGACGTCCGCAGCACCCTGGAGGAGCTGGAGGCCGAGCTGGCCGCGGAGGAGCGTGACGTCGCCCGGCTGGAGGGCGGGCTGTCCGCCGTCCTGGCCCGCATGCTGGGCAACCGCGAGGAGCGGATGGAGCGCGAGCGCGCCGAGGCGGCGGTGGCCAGGGAACGCGTGCACGGTCACCGCGCCCGCCTGGCTCAGCTCGAAGCCGACGCGGCGGCAGCCGCCGCCGAGCTGGCCGTGCTCGACCCCGCGTCCCGGGAGTACGCCCGGCTGCTGGCCGAGAAGGAGCAACAGCTCATCCGGGGCGGCGGGCCGGGCGCGCCCGAGCTGGCCGACCTCGGCGCCGCACTCGACCGGTTGAGCGCGGACCTGCGCGAGTGCGCGGAGGCCCGCCAGGCGGGGCAGGGCGCGCACGAGGCGCTCGGCGTCGTGCTGCGCTTCCTCAGCTCCGCCAGGGACGCCTCCACCTTCGACGTGCTCGGCGGCGGCCTGCTCGCCGACGCCTTCGAGCACGACAGGCTGACCAGCGCCGACAAGGCCGCCTGGCAGGCCCAGCGGGCTCTGGACGTCTTCGCCCGCGAGCTGGCCGACACCGGCATCGCGGCCCGGCCGGTGATGCCGAAGGTGGACACGCGGTGGTTCGTGGACGCGTTCTTCGACAACATCATCAGTGATGTGCTCAAGCATCAGCGCATCGAGAAGACCAGGGCCGAGGTGAAGGACCTGGCGCGGTGGGTGCGTGAGACCCAGGCGTACCTGAAGGCGCGCCACGGCCAGTTGCAGGCCGAGCACTCGCGACTGCTGATCAGGCGCAGGGAGCTTCTGCACCCCGCCCTGCCCCCTGGCTGATCGCGTCACGACCAGTAAGGCGATCAGGGCGCCTTTACAAAGTAAGTTCACAGCGATGCGCCCATCGCGCTAAGGTACCGACCGTCTGGACGGTCGGTACCTTAGCGGCGGAGAGAAACCATGCGAGATCGAATCCTGGACACTGTGGAGCACATACTGATCTCCGGAGGGGCGGACGCCGTCCGGCTGGACGCGGTCGCCGCGCAGGCCGGAGTCAGCAAGGGCGGCCTGCTCCATCACTTCAGATCCAAGCAGGCACTGCTGGAGGGGGTGCTCGACCGGCAGGTGGAACGGTTCCAGAGCGAGCTGCCGCCGGCGGGATCGCCACCCGGCGCCTTCACCCGAGCCTGGCTGGACGCCACCATCCCCGACGCCGACGTCCCGGCGCGGGCGCACACCGACCGGGTGGCGGTAGCGCTGCTCGCCGCGCTGTCCGGCGGCCCGGAGGTGCTCGACGGGTTCCGGCGCCGCTACGAGGCCTGGCAGGACAGGATCGCCGACGACGGCCTCGACCCGAGCACGGCCTACCTCGTCCGGCTGGCCGTGGACGGATGGTGGATGGCGCGGCTGCTGGACCTCGCGCCGCCGCACGACGACCTGCATCGCCAGGTCCGCGCACGGCTGGCCGCCATGATCGAGGAAGGCGCCTGATGCCGCCCGCTCCCCCGGTCCCCGTCGCCGATCCGCGGCACAGCACCGGCGACGGGACGGACCGCTCGTGAACCGCATCCTGGGCGCGACCAAGATCGCCATGCTGATCACCGACGTCGCGCTGTTGCTGTACTGGGTGGTGGTGTTCGCGGGGCTGATCCCGCCCGAACTGGCCTACCAGGACTACACCAACCCCATCCTGACCGACTGGAACGCCTCGTTCGTCCTGCTCGACCTGGCGGCGAGCCTGACGGGGCTGGCGACACTGTGCGCCACGTCCTCTGCGCGTCCTCTCATGACGGTGTCCCTCACTCTGACCAGCACCGCCGGCCTGCAAGCAGTCGCCTTCTGGGCGCTGCGCGGCGACTTCACCCTCGCCTGGTGGCTGCCCAACCTGTTCCTGCTGCTGTTCCCGCTGCCGGCGCTCGTCGTCTTGATGCGTACGACCCCTGCGCCGGCACCGGGCCGACCTTGAGACGCTGCGCTGATCGACGTCACCGATTGTTGCCCGGGAGGCAGGGGCACGCCTCGGGGAACGTCCAGGTGGAGACCCTGGGGCCTCCGGTGGCCGCCGACCAACGACCGTCCCGTCCGGGACCTTCGCCTCTGAGCGCCGCCTCCTGGACGGGGGTCTGATGGAGGTAACCGATGAGGAGGCTGACATGCGCATGACCGTCGCGGACGTGATGACGGAGAAGGTCGTCACCATCACCGCCGCCACCCCGTTCAAGGACATCGCCGAAACGCTCATCTCGAGCGGCATCAGCGCCGTGCCGGTCACCGACGACGACGACCACGTGCTCGGCATGGTGTCGGAGGCCGACCTGCTGCGCAAGGAGGAGTTCCGCGAGCAGTTCCACCGCGAGGGCTACCGGCCGCCGCTGCGCGCCCGCATGCGCCACCCCGACAGCCGGCGGAAGGCCGGCGGCGACATCGCCGCCGAGCTGATGACCCGCCCCGCCGTCAGCATCTCCGCCAAGGCGTCCGCGATCGAGGCCGCCCGCATCATGGACGCCCACGACGTCAAGCGGCTCGCGGTCGTCGACTACAACGGCCGCCTGGTGGGCGTCGTCAGCCGCCGCGACCTGGTCAAGCTGTTCCTGCGCTCCGACGAGGAGATCGCCGCCGACGTGCGCGACGACATCCTCGACCGCACCCTGTGGGTGAACACCGACGGCGTGCGGGTGGACGTGCGGCAGGGCGTCGTGACGCTGTCCGGGTGGATCGAGCGCCGCTCCGAGGCCGCCATCGCCGTACGCATGACGCATCGCGTCAACGGCGTGGTGGACGTCGTGGACCAGCTCGACTGGAGGCAGGACGACCACGTGCCCGCGTGAGGCGGAGCATGACACTGTACCGGGGTCAGGTATCTATGAGAGCCGGCTGATCTACGGATCTGGGATCGGGCGAAGGTTCAGCGTGCCGGGGTCATGAGGTGGGAGAAGTCATCCGTGTTCGGCGTGCCGGCCGTGGTCGGTGACCTGGGCGTCGAACCAGGCGTGCAGCGCCTTGAGCAGGGCCGGGTCGGAGGTGGCGTAGGTGATCTGCGCCCCGGCGGGAGCCTCCGCATAACGGATGTCGATGCGGTCATGGCCCGCCTCCAGCTCGCGCAGGCCGGGCATCTCGCCGCCGTGGATGGAGGCGGGGTCGCCGTAGTCGCCCTCGCGGAAACCCGCCGCCTCGGCGGTCAGGTGCTCGCGGATCAGCGCGACCTGTCCGGCGTCGGCCGGGTCGTCGGAGGTGACGGTCTGCACGCCGCCGGTGGCCGCCTTGGCGAAGCGGTGCGTGGTGCGCTCCAGGTCGAACGGCATCACCGTCCGGCTCCTGGCCGCGATCTCGGCCTGCCGGGCGGCCAGCGCCCGCTGCTCGTTCCGGCTGATGAGCACGTACGACGTCGTGGCGACGACGACGAGAGCGAGCGCGGCGAGGAGCGCCTGCACGCGTCGATTCCTAAGTTTCATCGATGGCCTCCGTGAGGATGGTCAGGGCGCGCAGCACGTCGGCGCGCTCGCCCTCGGGGACACGTTCCAGGACGGCGGAGAACCGCTCCGCTCTGGCCTCGGCCAGGCGGGCCGCGGCCTTCACCCCGTGCGGGGTGAGCCGGACCAGCACGCCGCGCCCGTCGTCGGGCGCGGGGGTGCGCTCGGCCCAGCCACGGTTGATCAGCTGCGTGACCAGCCGGCTGGTGGTGCTCTTCTCCAGCCGCAACCGGTGCGCAAGCTCGCTCTGGCGCAGCGCTCCGTCCCTGGCCAGCTCTCCCAGGGCGTGCGCCTCCGAGGTCGGGATGGGCTGTCCGCACGGGGTCTGGTCCGGCTGGTGGAGACCGAAGGCCCGCACGAACCGGGCCACGGCCTCCTGGAGTTCGCGATCATCCGCCATGGTTCGACCATACAACCACATAGTTGTATGGAACAACCAGATAGGCCGACTGGAAAGATCGCCGCTCGGTGTCGTGGGTGGGGGACGGCGCCGCACTGATCGCCCAGACATGTACCGCTCGACCCACCAGCTCAGGACCAGGCGACCACGGCGGCGCCGCGGAGCGGGCCGATGAGCAGCCGCGGCCTCGCGCAGCACCGCGACGTCGGTGACGACGGGCACGTCCGGGTGGCGCTGGCGATGCCCGGCGAGACTTTCCGTGAGCGTCAGCAGTTGCCCGCCTTCGTCCTCAGGACCGATCGTCGGCCGCACGTCAGGTCGTGAGGCGGCCAGGCGGGCGCGATCCCGCCGCGGCGCAGCGGACCTGAGGTGCCTCAACGCCCCTGAAGGCGCCGCTGTTTCCGGCGTTCCCAGCTGTTGGGGTGCCGGATGACCACGCCTCCCGCGCCGCCGGAGCCGGAGAGGCGGACCAGCGGTGTCCTGGGCAGGCGCTGCGGCGTGGTCTTGTCCTTGAAGCCACCGAGTCCCGCGTCCATGCGGGACGTCTCCGCGGCCCAGCCGTCCGGGATGATGATCGTGATGCCGGCCATCTGCCCCTGCGCCTCGATCTGGATCTCGGGCAGCCGGCAGTCGGTCTCGGTGAAGTCGAGCTTGACGGCGCCCATGCCGCCGTACACGGTGATGCGTCCGGGCACGTCCCAGCGCCCGGAACGGGTCACGCCGTGCATGCCGCCCTTGAGGACCAGGGGCTCCTGGTTCACCGGGACGTCCGGCGGCAGATCGGCGGTGAGCGGAGCCAGATCGGCGTACGTCTTGGCGTTCAGCGCCAGCCCGAGCCGCACGTCCAGCTCATTGAGGTCGATCCGGCCCTCGGCCGCAGCCGTGTTCAGCCGTTCTACCACTGCTTCGCGCTCGTCATGCGAGACGCGCCACTCGTCACGGCGGACAGGTTCCGAAGGCCCAGCAGACATGTCCCCATGATACGGAGATATCGGGTTCGTCGGCTTGGAGAGAGGCTCAGGTCGAGATGCATGCCCGTGACGGTCCCCGGAACCGTCCGGGCAGTGCGTTCGTTTCCCAGGCAGGCGCACCACTGCGATTCGGGGGTTGCAAAGATGGAGATCACCGGCCTCTTCTCCGGCCTCATCATCGGCGTCGTCATCGGCGCCCTGGGCCGGCTCGTCCTGCCCGGACGGCAGCGCATCCCGGTGTGGCTGACGATCGTCATCGGGGTGGCGGCGGCTCTGATCGGCACCGCGATCGCGGCCTCGCTCGGCGTCGCCGACACCTCCGGCGTCGACTGGGTCGAGCTGGGCATCCAGGTCGCGCTGGCCGCCCTCGGCGTCTCGCTGACGGTCGGCATGTACGGCAGGAAGCGCAAGTAGCGCGAGCACGGCCATGGGGACGGGACTCGTGGCCGTGCCTCCGCCCCGCGGACGACCGCCTCGCGCCGCTGATCGCCGGCCGGCGGAGCTGAACCGTCCGGCGGCGGGCTCCGTCTGACTCGTATGAGCCGGATCCTGCTCGTCGTCGTGCTGCTGGTCCTGGCCGGGTGCGGCGCCCCGGTGGAGCTACCGCGTGTCGCCGAGCCCGGCCGCTCGGTCGAGGAGGTAGCGCACCGGCTGCGCGCGTTCGAGCTGCGCGGGCAGAGCCCGTATCCCGCGGTGGGTGACGTCTTCCAGTTGTGCCTGGGCACGATCGACACCCAGGCGCCCGCCGAGCCGCAGGCGTTCCCCGTCCTGGTCGCTCATCTGAAGACCGACCCGCCCGTCCACGCGCGCTTCATGCTGATGCCGGACGCGTCGCGAGCGGCCGGCCTGGTGGCGCAGGCCGCGGGGACCGCTCGTGGCTGCGCGGGCACGGCGAGCGGCACCCTGGGCGAGGGGATGGACGCGGAGACCACCGTGTCCGCCTTCGAGCGTGGCGGCTGGTCGGGCACGCAGGTCATCACCAGCGGGCGGGCCGGGAGCGACACGGACGACCCGTTCTTCTACAAGCCGTTCACCACTGGACAACTGGTGGCGCACCAGGGCGCGTGGGTCGTCGAGCTGGGGTGGAACCTCAGCGGCAGCTTCGGGTCCCCTGACTCCGGCTGGGCCGAGAAGGGGCTGAAGGTCTCGGAGTCCGTGCTGGCCGTGGCCGACGGCGCCGTGACCGCGCCGCGGCCTCAGGACCTGCTGACCCGGGCGGTCCGCGCCCTGCCCGATCCCGGCGTGTACGGCGAGCGGCTGAAGGTCTGGCCGGAACCCGGCAGGCCGCGCCAGTACCGGGAGCAGGGGGACGGGCCCCCGATGAGCAACGACCTGTCCTGCGGCGCCGCGTCGTCCCGGGAAAACGTTCCCGGGTTCGTGCCGTCCGTGGAGCGCTCGCTGCTCGGCGAGGTCGCCGTGCACGAGATGGTGTCCGTGGCCCGTGACGAGCGGCAGGCCGAGCAGGTACGGCGAGCCTGGCTGCACGAGGAGGACCAGCCGCCGGATCCTTGCCGATACTCCGACCCGGGCTTCGTTCACACCGAGCAGACCGAGGCCGAGGGCATCGCGCCTTCGGTGACGGGCTTCCGGCACGGGGAGTGGACGGGCGAGATCGAGCGGTTCGCCGCCCGCCATCCGGAGGCGACCGCCGCGTCCGGATATCGCGACTCCTATGCCCATGTGGCGGTTGCCGTGCGGAAGGGGGTGATCGCCGTGCATGTGCGGTGGCAGGGGCCGGGAGGGGTGGATCCGCGGCAGGCGTTCACGCGTGGCGAGACGGCACTGAAGCGCACGCTGGACCGGCTGTCAGCGGTCGGCTGAGAAGGGGCCCCAGACAGCGTAGATGCCAGTCGATATGCCCCGATTATCGACCGTGTGCACGGATCCGCTAGCGTTCTCCGCAGCGCATGCGGGCGGGGCCTGCCCGCATGCGCTCACGCCGGACGAGCGCGCCTCGAAGTCGCGTTTCAGCCGGTCGCGACAGCCTCCTGAGCGGCGCCGCCCCTGGCCGACAGTTTCCGTACGTGCCGCACCGCGACGAGCGGCACCGTCACGCCGATCAGGTTGCAGTACGCCACCGCGGCGTAGAAGCCGTCCGCACTGCCGACGGCGGATGCCACCACCGCGCCGACCGCGACGATCAGGCCGAAGTAGACGGCGTTGAGCACGATGGCCAGGAAGCCGCCGCCGGTCTCCTCCATGACGGTCAGCGAGGCGAGCACAGGTCCCTGGACGACGTAGGTGAGCGCCACGGCGCCCAGGTAAGCGCCCGTGGCCGCGACCACCCCGGCGTCGCCGCCCATCAGCCGCGCCAGCGGGTCGTGCAGCGCCCACACCAGCGCCGCGATCGCCACGTAGGTCACGACGGTGACCTCGATGCCACCGCGCATCGACTCACGGATGCGCGGCCATTCGCCCGCGCCGCGCTGCTGGTTGATGGTGATCGCTGTGGCCGTGCCCAGGACCATGCCCGGCAGCAGCACGATGTTCTGCAGCGTGGAAGCGACCGTGAATCCGGCCACGGCGTTCTCCCCGTAGTCGCCGAGGACGCCGATGACCGCGAAGTTGTACGCCGCGAGCACGAAGAAGGACATGGCGATGGGCACGCCGATGCGGCGCAGGTCGGTGAACACCTCGCGCCGCCAGATCCGGACGGCGGGCGGATGCCACAGCTCGGTGCGGCGCAGCAGCACCAGGCCCAGGGCCAGGCCGGTCAGCCCCGCCGCCGCCTCGGCGACGGGCACCGCCGCGATCCCGATGCCGGTACCGAGCCCGAGCCCGGCCACGAGGCCGATCCGCACGCCCGCCGTCCAGATGACCAGGACGGTGGCCTGCCGCACATGCCCATAGCCGCGCAGGCCGGCCGCGCACAACTCCGCGCCGACGGCCAGCAGGCCGGCGGCGCTGGCCCAGCGCAGGAACGAGGTGAACGTGTCCCGCAGCGCGGCGTCCACCTGCCAGAGACAGGCCAGGGACGGAGCCGCGATCGCGAGGACCAGGAACAGGGCCGTGCCGAGGCCGAGCCATACCCTGGCGAGGCTGGCGACGTTCGCCATGACGTCCTGGGGGCGCCCGGCGCCCTTGCTGATCGCGGCGGCGACCTGGCCGCAGACCGCGAAACTCACACTCAGGGCGAGGACGACAAGGCTGACGGGCTGATACAGGGAACGCACATAAATGGCCTCGCCGCCCATGTGCCCGAGAATGGCGACGATTCCGAGCTGGGCAGCGAAATTGAGGGACCCGGCAACAAAAAGCGGAACAGCGAGGCCGGAGATGGTTCGCCACACGCCGCTTCTTTTATGTACGGCCAAGAAAAACATGCGGGCCTCCGGGGAACCGGGCGCGAATTGACCTGTGGGACGATAGCTAAATTCATCAATGAATGTCCATAGAGGTCCGGCCAATTCAGGCCCGGCCAGGCGGTCGCGTGCTGGGCATGGGCCGTGTTGCGCTCAGCTACAAGCTCATTGCACCAATCTAACCCCGTTGACCTGCGGAAACAGCTTCAGCGAGTTGTCGCGTCCCTGGAAGGGAGCCTAGCGTTTCCCAAGAAGACCCAGGAGAAAGGTTCCACGATGAAGAAGGTCGTTCTCATCACCGGCGCCTCAGCCGGCATCGGCAAGGCCACCGCGCTCGAGCTCCTCCGCGCCGGCCACGTCGTCTACGGCGCCGCGCGACGCGTCCCCAGGATGGACGACATCCGCGACGCCGGCGGACACGCCCTGCCCCTGGACGCGCGCCGCCCGGCGGACCTGGAACGCGCCGTCGAGACCGTCGTCGCGGAGCAGGGCCGCATCGACGTCCTGATCAACAACGCGGGCACCGTCCTGCACGGCGCGGCCGAGGACATCCCCCTCGACCTGGCGCGCGACCAGTTCGAGGTGAACGTGTTCGCCCCGGCCAGGCTGACCCAGCTCGTCCTGCCGCACATGCGCGAGCGGGGGTCCGGCACGATCGTCAACGTCTCCTCCATCGGCGGCGAGATCGCGCTGCCGCTCGGCTGCTGGTACTACGCGACCAAGCACGCGCTGGAGGCCTACTCCGACAGCCTGCGGATGGAGGTGGAGCCGTTCGGCATCGACGTCGTGATCATCCAGCCCGGCATCATCAAGACCGGGTTCGAGGACCACACGGCGCAGGACCTGCGCGAGATCTCCGGCGCGACCGCGTACGCGCGGATGGCCGAGGCCATGGCCGAACGCGCCGAGACGCAACTCGGCGAGAACACCCCGGCCAGCGACCCGGGTGTGGTCGCCGCCGCCATCCGCCAGGCCGTCGAAGCGGGCAAACCGGAGACGCGCTACGCGGTGGGCTACATGGCCGACAAGCTCCTTGAGCTCAACAGGACGTTGCCGGACCGCGACTTCGACAAGCTTCTCACCAGCGCCGCGAAGTAAGGCGCCGCGATGTCATCCCAACCCCACCCTCACAGGTGGTGGGCGCTCATCGCGCTCGTGCTCACGTCCCTGGCCGTGGGCTTCGACGTGACCATCCTCAATTTGGCGCTGCCGAGCATGGCCGAGGACCTGCACGCCGGCAACGCGCAGTTGCAGTGGTTCGTCACCGTCTACACCCTGGTCCTGGCCGCCGGCATGATCCCGGCGGGCATGGCGGGCGACCGTTTCGGCCGCAAGAGGACGCTGCTGGCCGCGCTGGTCATCTTCGGGGTCAGCTCGCTGGCCGCCGCCTACGCCCCCTCGACGGGGGTCTTCATCGCGGCGCGGGCCGCGCTGGGCCTGGGCGCGGCGCTCATCATGCCCACGATGCTGGCCCTGATCCCGGCCATGTTCACCGCGCAGGAGCGGCCGAAGGCGATCGGGACGCTGGCGAGCGCCTCGATGCTGGCCTTTCCCGTCGGCCCGCTCCTGGGCGGCTGGCTGCTGAGCCACTTCTGGTGGGGCTCGGTCTTCCTGATCAACATCCCGGTGGTGGTGCTGGCGTTCCTCGCGGTCGCCGTCTGGCTGCCCGAGTCGCCGCGCGAGCGCGGCAGGCGGATCGACGCAGGCGGCTTGGTGCTGTCGAGCGCGGCGCTGACGTCCTTGACGTACGGGCTCATCGAGATCGGCGAACGGGGCTGGACGGACGTCGCCGTGCTCGGCCCCCTGATCGGCGGGACGGCCGCGCTGGTGCTGTTCGTGCTCTGGGAACGGCGGGCCGGCGCGCCGCTGGTGAACCTGTCGCTGTTCGCCGACGCGCGCTTCACCGCCGGCACCGCACTGGCCACGCTCGTCAACTTCACCATGTTCGGCGTGTTGTTCGCGCTGCCGCAGTACTTCCAGGCGAACCTCGGCACGGACGCGATGGGCAGCAGCCTGCGGCTGTTGCCGCTCATCGCCGGAATGCTCGCCGGCATGTCGGCGGCGGCCAGGCTGAGCAGGACGATCGGCCCCAAACGGGCGGCCTGCCTGGGGTTCGTCCTGCTCACCGCGAGCCTGTTCTGGGGCGCTGCCACCAGTACGGGCAGCGGCACCGCGTTCGCCGCCGGGTGGACCGCCCTGTACGGGCTCGGCCTCGGCTGCGTCCTGCCCACCGTCATGGACGCCGCCCTGGGCACCCTGTCCCCCGCCAACGCCGGCGTCGGCGCGGCGGTGAACCAGTCCATCCGCACCCTCGGCGGCAGCTTCGGCGCGGCCGTCCTCGGCTCGATCCTGACCTCCGCCTACCGCGCCGCCGTACCGCCGGAAGCGCGCGAGAGCGTCTTCGCAGGTCTGGCCGCCGCACGCACCACGGGCTCCGCGGCCCTGGCGGGCACGGTCCGCTCCGCCTTCGTCCACGGCCTGGACATCGTCCTGGTCACCAGCGCCGGCCTCGGGCTCCTCGGCGTCCTCGTCGCCCTGGCCTGGCTGCCCGGCACACCGGACCGCCCCCGGCCGGCCCCGTCCCGGCACGCGCGGCAGGGCCACGTCCCGGATCGGCGAAGATCACCGGGATCGACCCCACGCGGTTGAGCATGGGTGTACTCATGCGCCCTCCCGCCCGCCCCCTCAGCCTGAAGATCGGCAGCACCCGACGCAGGGAGCGGAAGATGGGAACCTGGGCGCGATGGGGCAAGGCGCTGGCCGCCGCGTGGCTGGTGGTGGCGGGTCTGACGGCGTTACCGGCCGGGCAGGCAGCGGCGGCGGCGCCGCCGGCCACGCAACCCGTGACGATACGCATCATGTCGGTCGAGTGCGCGTCGGCGTGCGACGGCACCGGCATCGAGTCGTCGGGCATGGGCCCGCCGGACTTCTACGGGGTCCTGTCCATCGGCTCGCGGTCGATGACGACGCCCGTCGTCCCCGACAAGGCGCAGGTGTTCATCCCGCAGGGCTGGACGCTGACCGCCGAGGTGCCGACCTCCTTACCGGAGGTCGAGCTCGTCGTGCAGATCAAGGACGAGGACCCGGACCTGGATCCCAACGGCGACGACGTGGCCGACATCTCGGCCAGGAGCGGCGACACGTCCGCCCGCGTGAAGCTGAACCTGGTGAGCGGGAAGCTGTCCGGTGACCTCACCGACCCGACCGGCTGCACCAGGGGCGGCGGCGACGGCCACCCCGTCCAGGTCTGCTACGACATCCGGCCCTACACCTTCGAGGACGGCGACGGCGACGGCTTCACCGACTACGCCGAGCACCGGGGCCTCGACTTCGACGGCGACGGCACCATCGACCTGCACCTGGAGCAGTGGGCCGACCCGCAGCGGCGCGACCTGTTCGCGGAGATCGACTGGATGACCGGGTTCCAGCCGCAGAGCGGGGTGCTGGCCGCCGTCGAGCGGGTCTTCGCGGACGCCCCCGTCACCAACGAGGCCACCCGCGTACAGGGACTGGCGCTGCACCTGATCGCCGACGAGGAAGTCCCCCACAGCGAGACGCTGCGCCTGGAGAACGACCGCGACGCCAACGTGACCGACTTCGACGACCTGAAGTCGGGCAGAGCCGACCTGACCTGCGCGCACGGCGGCGAGGACGGCCACTTCGGCACGCCCGCCGACCGTTCCAGCCCCGTGTGCGAGCAGATCCTGCTGTACAAGCGGCTGCACTACCGCTACGGCATCTTCGCCGACGGCCTGTACCCGCCGACCGTGCCGGGGCCGAACAACACCACGCTGCCCAACACCGCGTCCGGCCGGGCCGAGCTGGACGACCGCGGCGGCAACGACTTCATGGTCACGCTCGGCAGGCTCGCCAGGAACGTCGATCTGAACGACTTCGGCGGCCGGGCCGCGGTGGAGCAGGCGACGCTGCTGCACGAGCTCGGCCACACCTTCGGCCTGGGGCACGGCGGCCGTACCGACAACGGCCGCGTGGACCGGGTCAACTGCAAGCCCAATTATCTGAGCGTGATGAACTATCCGCTGCAGTTCGCCACCGCGGCGTCGCTGCCGGCGGAGCGGCAGCTCGACCCGAACCGGCCGCTGGACTACCAGCGTCTCGTCAACGTGCAGACGCTGAACGAGGCGGCGCTGGACGAGACGGTCCAGCCGGGCGTGGCGGGCGCGGGCTCGCGGCGCGTCATCTGGGGCGGAAACGGGGCGGGCCGCTGGTTCCACGGCCCGGCCAACGAGCGGCTCAACTGGAAGATCGACTCTCTGCCCGGCGGCGGCCCCAAGCTGGAGCCGTCGGTCGCCGTCGATCTCAACCACCTCACCATGTTCAAGGAGTGCGACGAGGCGTCCCCGAACCAGGAGCTGGTCAGCCGCTCCGACTGGGACCGTCTCGTGTACGACTTCAGCGGCAGCCCGCTGTTCTCCGACGGCGTGCACGGCACGTTCCCCGAGGAGATCGACGCCGTGGACCTGCGGCGGCTCGCCACGGCCGACCTGAACGTGACCAAGACCGTCGACAAGCGCGACGCCCTGCCCGGCGACGAGCTCACCTACACGATCACCGCGGGCAACGCCGGGCCCGCCACCGCGACCGCCGTCTCCGTCACCGACACGCCGCCCACCGGCCAGGACGTCACCCGTACCCTGCCCGACCTGCCCGCGGACGGGCGCGCCGAGCAGCAGGTGACCTACACCGTGCCGTGCGCGGTCACCGACGGCCAGGTGCTGACCAACCGGGTGAAGGTCACCGGAAAGGACGCCGCTGGACAGCCGGAGCCCGACTGGATGCTGGCCGACAACACCGCCACCGCGGACACCACCGCCCACACCCCCCGCGTGGCGCTCGCCGTGGAGGGCACCCCGTCCGCCGGCGCGGGCGAGACGCTCACCTACACCGTCACCTACCGCAACACCGGCTCCGCCCCGGCGACCGGCGTGGTCCTCACGCTGGACGCGCCCGACGGCGTCTCGCCGCGCACGCTGCGCCAGGAGGTGGGGACGGTGGCGGCCGGCGGCTCGGGCACCGCGCGGTTCTCCGTCCGCACGAGCCTGCTGACCGCGGGCGGGACCTCCGTCGCCGTGACGGCCTCGGCCGCGTACGGCGGGGCGGGCGGTTGCGCCTACCCGGCCGCGAGCGCCACCGCCACCAGCACCGTCACCGAGCAGCCGCCCGGCCGCGACCCGCAGATCCCCGCGCTGTGGCTGCTGCGCGCCGGCAGCCTGCCGGCCGAGCTGCTGGCCCGCGTCCAGGCCACCGACGCCCGCTTCGACGGCGCCGACGGCTCGGCCCCCGACGGGGTGCTGAAGGCGGCAGAGGTACGCCGGGTGCTGCTGAACCCGGTGGCGCCGCTGCGGTCCGAGCTGCTGACCGTCTACCTCAACCTGGGGGAACGGCGGGTCAACGCCGCCACCCGCATCGAGTCGCTGATCGCGGCCAAGCTGGGCACGGCGACGGTCGCCGCGGCCGCCAGGCACGGCCAGGCGACGCTGGCCCTGCCGGGCACGCCCGCCAACCTGCCCGCCTACGCCACGGCCGAGACGCTGCTGGCCTCGATCAACCTCAACCTCAGCCCGCGCTACTGATGCCGGCGTGAAGGGGAACCAGGCCGCCGGGCCGGCTCGCCGGGGTCGTCGCGGGTGCAGGCGCCGCACAGGCGGCGACCGTGACCGAGCAGCGCCACCGCGTTCACCTGCTCTCCCGCTCCGCCATGAGCTCGGCGGGCTCGTCGATCTCCCACGGCCGGGGCCACTGGCCGGAGGGCGGCGGCGGACCGGCGATGCCGAGATCGCGGCGGGCGCTGGCGTAGAAGGCGTCGCGGGCGCGGCTCACCGCGCTCACGGCGCTCACCCAGCCGTCCGGGTCACTGCGCATGCCCTTGGCGTAGAGCTCGACGTTCCAGACCGCTTCGTGCCAGGTGCGGGCCGCGGCCACCGTTGCCGCGTCGCCCACCAGCAGCACCGACTCCCACTCGGCGGCCCGGTTGGTCTCGGCCTCGTCGAGCTGGGCCAGCCCCTCCTCGATGTCCATCGGGTTGCCGGTGCGGGGTAAGCCGCGGGCGGCTCCGATGCGCTGGGCGAGGTGGATCTGGATCTTCAGGAGGTGGGCGTAGCGGGCGTAGCTGTGGAAGCGCTCGTTGTCCCATCGCTCGGTTCTCGCGCGGCGCCAGCGGCCGCGTTCGGTGAGGCTGGAGGCGGCGTAGGAGCCGACCGCGCCGACGACGACGCCTAGGAGAGCGGGTAGCTGGTCGACGAAGGGCATCGGTTTCTCCTGTGGTCAGGCAAGTTGTCTTTTTTACGCGGCCCGTGGGTGCCGGGCTGGACCACGTACGCCACAACAACATCAACGCCGGACGGGCAGGCCAGGTTTCTCACCGGCGGATGTCGCGATTCCCCCAGGTGAAGTTCACGGCTCACGCACGAGGCGTAAGGACCGCGCGCACCTCGGCCGGCGCGTGGTCACCGGGCAGGGCGCCTTCGATGACGTCGCGGAGCTGCGACCGGGCCGTGATCCCCAGCTTGGGGAACACCCGGTAGAGGTGGGAGCCGACGGTACGCGGTGAGAGGTAGAGCCGGTCCCCGATCTCCCGGTTCGTCAGGCCGCGCGCCGCGAGCCGGACGATCTGCTGTTGCTGCGGGCTGAGTTCGGTGAGGGCGCCGGGCACCACGCCGGCGGCGGCCTCGATGCCGGCGGCGCGCAGCTCTGATTGCGCCCGCTCGATCCAGGGCCGCGCGCCGAGCCGCTGGAAGGTCTCGAGTGCCGTGGTCAGCAGCGGGCGGGCCTCGGCGATGCGCCGCTGCCTCCTGAGCCACTCGCCATGGTCGAGCAGGGTCTGTGCCCGTTCGAACGGCCACTGCTCCCCCGCGTCGTCCGCGAGCGCCGCCTGGAAGTACGGTTCCGCCTGGCCGGGGTCGGCGAGCAGGGCGCGGCCCCGGTCGAGCAGTGCGGCGATCCGCGCCGACATGCCCGTGCCGAGGCGGCGCGCCGCTCGTTCCAGCAGTGCGGCGGCGTCCTCCTGCCGACCCTTGCGGACGGCCGCCGCGGCGAGTTCGGCCAGGACGGTGTAGGAGACGTGGTAGTGGACCGGCTCGCCGTCGTCGGTGAAGGCGGCGCGGAACTGCGCGTAGGCGGTGTCGTAGTCGCCCTCGGCCACAGCCGCCAGGCCGAGGGCGCGGCGGGCGGAGGCCGCGATGGAGCGGCTCTCCAGCGGATCGACAAGGGCCAGCGCCCGCTCGGCGCCGCGTCGCGCCTCGGCCGCCCGGCCGAGCAGCGCGAGCACCGTCGCGTCGAGCACCTGCGCGCACGCCTCGGCGTGATCCAGCCCGGCCGCCGAGGCCACCGCCGCGATCTCGGCGGCCACCGCGCGGGCCTCCGCCCACCTGCCCTGCTCCAGGTACGTCCAGCCGACGGCGCTGCCCAGGCCGTCCGGCAGCGCGCCGCTCGCCTGCCAGCGGTCGTACGCCTCGTCGAAGGTCTTGGCGGCCAGGGCGGTCTGGTCCAGGATCCAGGCCACGACGGCGAGCGCGGTCAGCAGGGCGGCGTCGCCCTTGGCTCCGGCGATGAGTGCGGGCAGCTCCGGGGTGAGGCGGGCGCCCGCGCCGTGGGGGTCGGAGACGGCCTGCACCCAGGCGCGCAGGGCGTCCCTGACGGTGGGGTCCGGCAGGGCGGGGAGCAGGGTCTCTAGCTGCTGCCGCTGGGACTCCTCGCCCGAGTAGTAGCGAACCACCGCCGCCGCGGCGAGCGCGTCCATGACACGGGACGAGTGGGTGGCCGCCTCCTTCGCGATGCGGGTCAGTGAGGCGAAGGCCGCCGCGTGGTTCCTGCGCAGGGCCATGAGCTGCCCCGCGGCCAGCGAGGCCCTGCTGATGAGGGCCGGGTCGTCGCTGTGCTCGCGCACCTCGGCGGCCAGCCGTTCCACCCAGCCGAGCTGACCGGTGAGGACGGCCAGGCCGGCGGCCTCCGCCAGCAGCCGCGCCCGATCGGCACGGCGCGGGCTCAGCTCAGCGGCACGCTCCAGGGCGGCGGCGGCAGCGGCGTACCCGCCCCGGCGCCGCGCCCGGTCGGCCGTCTGCCGCAGGGCGTCCGACACGGACGAGTCGGGACGGGTGGTGGCGGCGGCGAGGTGCCAGGCGCGGCGGTCGGGCTCCTCGCTCAGTGCCGCGAGCGCGAGATGCGCCTGCCTGCGTTCCTCGAAGGAGGCCGCGTGGTAGACGGCCGAGCGGATGAGCGGGTGGCGGAAGGAGATCCGGACGCCGTCCTGGCGTACGAGACCGGCCCGCTCCGCGGGAACCCACGCCTGGTCCCCGGCCTCGGGGAGGCCGCGTGAGGCCGTCGGCGCGTCCGCCGGATCGGCGGCGGCGAGCAGCACCAGAGAGCGGCGGGTCGGCTCCGGCAGGAACCGCGCCTGCTCCGCGAAGATCCGCTCCAGCCGGTCGGTGAGCGGCAGCGGGCTCTCCACGCCGCTGCCGCCGGAGTGCCGGGCCACGCCGGCGCGGGCGAACTCGATCAGGGCCAGCGGGTTGCCGGCCGCCTCTTGCAGGATGCGCACCCGGGCCCGGCCGGTGGGCGGCGCCGGTTGCCGGTCGAGCAGCCGGTTGGCCGCCTCCGCGCTCAGCGGGACGAGCTCCAGGCGCTCGTACCCCTTGTCGAGCCCCGGGAGCGGGGCGTCGGCGCGCACGCCCACCAGCAGCGTGACGGGTTCGCCGTCCAGGCGCCGGGCCACGAAGGACAGGACGTCCAGCGACGCGCGGTCGATCCACTGGGCGTCGTCGACCACCACGAGCAGCGGCGCCAGGTCCGAGACGAGGGTGAGAACGGCCGAACCGACGAGCATGCCGTCGGGGGCCTCGGTCGTTTCGTCCAGCCCGAGTACGGTCCGGAGCGCGGAGCGCTGCCGGGGCGGCAGGCCGTCCAGTTCGCCGAGCACCGGGCGGAGCAGTTGGTGCAGGCCCGCGAACCCGAGGCGCGACTCGGACTCGCTGCCGACCGCCCGCAGCACCCGTTCGCCCTGGCGCCGCGCGTGGCCGATCGCGAGGTCGAGCAGCGCGCTCTTGCCGGTGCCCGGGTCGCCCGTGAGAATCAGCACCTCTGCGCGGGATCGGTCAGTTGCGAGCCGGCGCGTGATTTCCGCGGTCTCGATTTCCCGGCCCACTGTCGGCCTTTCCACTCTTTACCACCACGCAATTGTCCCGGGCAATTCAATGGGCCTGCAACGCGTGCGCCACCCGGGATATTCCGACGGCCCTGACCTGCCGGGATCGAGGTGCAGTCGGGTGACTGATACCGGTCGGCGCCCGCGATCCGCACGATGGTGGGTACCCGGCCTGTCACGGTCCGGGCGTTACCCGATCGGAGTGCATAAATGGACAGCGTGCAGCCTTCACTGAGCCGGCGCGGCTTCGCCGGAATCGCAGCGGGCATCGGCGCCGCCGGGCTGCTGGGCAGTGCGGCGGCCCGGCCCGCCGACGCCGCCGCGACCCTCGGGAGCCGGACCAGCGTCGAGACGATCCGGCTGGGCAAGGTCACCGTCACCCGCGTCGTGGAGTACAGCGGCCCCGTCGGCCTGACGTCGCGCCAGTTCTTCCCCGGCAGCCCCGAGGAGCTGTGGCAGGAGAACAAGAGCTGGCTGAGCCCCGACTTCTGGAAGCCGGGCACCGACATGGTCAACTCCGCGCTGCAGACCTGGGTGCTGCGCAGCGAGGGCAGGACGATCCTGATCGACACCGGCGCGGGGAACGACAAGTTCCGTCCGTACGCCAAGCAGTGGCAGTACATGGACACCGGCTTCCTGCGCCGGCTGTCCCGCGCGGGCGTCCGGCCGCAGGACGTGGACGTCGTCGTCAACACCCACCTGCACAACGACCACGTCGGCTGGAACACCCGGCGCGAGGGCCGCGACTGGGTGCCTGCCTTCCCCAACGCCACCTACCTGATCCCGAAGGTCGAGTTCGACTTCTGGAACCCCGAGGGCCCTGTGCGGCCGAAGTACTGGCAGGGCAACCAGAACGTCTGGGAGGACAGCGTGCTCCCGGTGCGCGAGGCGGGCCTGGTGAAGCTGTGGGAGGGCTCGTACACCCTCGACTCCAGCCTGAGGCTGGACCTCGCCGCCGGGCACACGCCCGGCTCGTCCGTGATCCGGCTGGAGTCGGGCACCGACAGAGCGGTGTTCATCGGCGACCTGCTTCACACGCCGCTGCAGCTCGAACACCCCGAGTTCAACAGTTGCTTCGAGGAGGACGAGAAGCAGGCGCTCGCGACGCGGCGCCGCGAGCTGGAGTGGGCGGCCGACCACAAGGCCCTTGTCCTGCCCGCGCACCTTCCCGGCCACGGCGCGGCCGAGGTGGAGCGCAGCGGCGGCAACTTCAAGATCAAGAGCTGGGCGGGTTTCAGCCGCATCTGACCGGCGCTGGAGTCCTTGCGCAGGGCCTGCCTGCCGCGGTTCGCCGTCAAGGGCTGGGCGCCCTTCGTCCCGTACACCGAGCAGGCCTGAACCCTGCGGAAAGGCACCACCGTGAACCACCACCCCGGCCCCGTCGTCACCACCGCGCAGGGAGCCGTCCGCGGCCTGCGCCGAGGCGCGGTGAGCACCTTCGTGAACATCCCGTACGCCGCCCCGCCCCGCGGCGCGGGCCGTTTCGCGGCGCCGCGTCCGCACGAGCCGTGGGACGGCGTGCGGGACGCCACGGCGCCCGGCCCCAACGCGCCGCAGTCCGCACGCACGCTGGGGACGGTGGACATGTCCCCCTACTTCGGCGCCGGTTGGAGCCGCGGGGAGGACTACCTCACCGTCAACGTCCACGCGCCCGCCGAGGGCGGCGGCGGGCTGCCTGTCATGGTGTTCGTTCACGGCGGCGGGTTCGTCGCCGGCTCGACGCGGTCCACGCTGTACGACGGCTCGGCGTTCGCCCGCGACGGCGTCGTCCTGGTCACCCTCAACTACCGGCTCGGCATCGCCGGGTTCCTCGACCTCCCGGGGGCGCCCGCCAACCGCGGCCTGCTGGACGTGGTCGCCGCGCTGCGCTGGGTGCGGGAGAACGTCGCCGCCTTCGGCGGTGACCCGGGCAACGTCACCCTCTTCGGCCAGTCGGCCGGGGCGACCATCGTCGGCGGCGTCCTCGCCAACCCCGGCGCCGACGGGCTGTTCCGGCGGGCGATCGTGCAGAGCGGCGGCGGCCTTGGCGCGTTCACCGCCGAGCAGGCCGCCCGTGTCACCAAGGCGGCGGCCGAGGCTCTGGGCGTCGAGCCCGATGCCGGCGCGTTCGCGGACGTCTCCGACGAGCGCCTGGTCGAGGCCGCCTCCCGGCTCGCGGGTCTCGACCTGCGGACCGCGACGCACCGCGACCCGCTGATCGGGCTCAGCCCGTTCAGCCTCGTCCTCGACACCCAGCCCGCCGCATCCGTCGCCGCCGGCCTGGGCTCGGGCGTCGATCTGCTCGTCGGCACCAACGCCGAAGAAGGCAACCTGTACCTGGTTCCGGTGGGCAGGTACGCCACCTCGACGGCCGCCGACGTCCACGAGGCGGCGGCGCGCTCCCACCCCGATCCGGCGCGGCTCGTCGAGGCCTACCGCGCGTCGCGCCCCGGCGCGTCGTCCGCCGAACTGCGCTCCGCCATCATGGGCGACGCCCTGTTCGGCGCGGGCAGCCGCGCCCTGGCCGGCGCGCACGCCGCCCATCCCGGCTCGGGCACCTACGCCTACGAGTTCGCCTGGCGCTCGCAGGCCCTGGGCGGAGAGCTCGGCGCCACCCACGCGGTCGAGCTGCCCTTCGTCTTCGACGTGGCGGATCGTCCCGAGCTGAACGGCCCTAACGCCATGCTCGGCCCCGGCAAGGCCCCCGCGGAACTCGCCGCCCGCGTCCACGAGACCTGGATCCGGTTCGCCAGGACCGGTGATCCCGGCTGGGAGCCGTACGACGCCGAGCGCAGGGCGACCATGCGCATCGACACGGAGTGGACCCAGGTCGACGACCCCCGCGCCCAGGAACGCCAGGCCTGGAACCTCTGAAAGGGAACACCATGAGCAGAACCGTCATCACCACCGGGAACCCGGCGGCCCCGCTGTCCCAGGCCGTCCGCAAGGGCCCCGTCCTGCAGGTCTCCGGACAGCTCCCCCTCGATCCGGACACCGGCGAGGTCGCCGGCGCCACGGTCGCCGAGCAGACCGCGCAGTACGCGGCGGCTGTCGGCGAGCCCTTCCCCGCCCGCACCACCGTCTACATGGGGCTTCCGCCGGGGCTGCTCGGAGGTGCGGACTGTGAACGATCGGCCATACCCCGCCGCCGTACTAGGGGGCGATGTTCTGCCATCCGCGTTCGAGGAGGTCGAAGACGCGGGTGAGGGCCTGGTGGGTGCCGGGCCGGCCGCGGACGGCGCTGGGCGCTTCGAGCGCGAAGTGGGCCAGGGCGGTGCAGGCCGGGTCGTCCGCGGGCAGGCCGCTCTCCTCGGCGATGACCCGCGCGAGTGCGGCGGTGTGGCGCAGCCAGGCGGCCTGGTGGTAGTCGCGCAGCGCGGGGGTGCTGTCGACCAGTTCGAGGAAGGCGGCGAAGTCGGGATCGCCGGTGCCCGCGAGACGGCGGTGGCGCAGGGCGTGCTCGCGCAGGGCGGCCGGGATCGACTGGCCTGGAGGACGATCGCGCACCGCCGACAGCAGGCGGGCCTCGCCGGCGGCTTCCTCGTCGAAGACGAGGGCTTCCTTGACGGGGAAGTGCTTGAACAGCGTGGTGGTGGACACGTCGGCGGCGTCGGCGATCTCGCGGATGCCCACGTCGTCGTAGCCGCGTTCCAGGAACAGGCGCAGGGCGGCGTCGGCGATGGCCTGGCGGGTGGCGGCCTTCTTGCGCTCGCGGCGGCCCATGGCGGGCGGCGCCTGCTCCGCGGATGCGACTTCACTGTCATCGAGCATAAAAGCAGACTACACCACTTGTTGTACGGCTTCAAAAGTTGAGTTGTTGCACTTTTTGAGTTGCTGTGGTTTTGTGGGCGTGGCCGATGGGAGCTTCGCCTCCGGCAAGGCACCCACCCCCGCGAACGCCTGAGCCCTCACCCACCAGGAGCACCACCATGAACACCGCACCCCGCATCGCCATCATCGGCGCAGGCCCCGGCGGCCTGACCTGCGCGCGCATCCTGCAACGGCACGGCATCGAAGTGACCGTCTACGAAGCCGACGCCGCTCCCGGCGTCCGCAACCAGGGCGGCAGCCTGGACCTGCACATCGACAGCGGCCAGCTCGCGCTGAGGGAGGCCGGGCTGCTGGAGGAGTTCTTCCGGCTCAGCCGCCCAGAGGGCCAGGAGATGCGCCGGCTCAACGCCGCCGACGCCACGCTCGGCTTCCACCACATCCCCGACGAGGGCGAAGCCGTCCGTCCCGAGATCGAGCGCGGCGTGCTGCGCGACATGCTGCTGAGCTCCCTCACCCCCGGCACCGTCCGCTGGGGCCGCGCCCTGGACTCCGTCGAAGGCCCCGGCCTGCTGCGCTTCACCGACGCCACCACCGCTGAAGCCGACCTCGTCATCGGCGCGGACGGCGCGTGGTCCAAGGTCCGCGCCGCGATCTCCCCCGCCCTGCCCCAGTACACCGGCATCACCTTCGTCGAAGCGTGGTTCCACGACGTGGACGACCAGCACCCCGACATCGCCGACCTGGTCGGCAACGGCAGCGCCGTCGCGGCCGACGGCGAGCGCGGCATGTTCGCCCAGCACAACGGCGGCGGCCACATCCGCGTCTACCTCATCCAGCGGGTTCCCCTCGACTGGCTCGCCCAGGCGGGCCTCACCCACGACGACACCCCCGGCCTCCGCGCCCTGCTCCTGGACCGCTACCGCGACTGGTCACCCCGCCTGCGCCGGATCATCACCGACAACGACGGCCCCTACCTCGAACGCCCCATCAACGCCCTGCCCGTCCCCCACACCTGGCAGCCCAGCCCCACCATCACGCTGCTGGGCGACGCCGCCCACCTCATGCCCCCGCTCGGCGTCGGCGTCAACCTCGCCATGCTGGACGCCACCGAACTCGCCCTCGCCATCGCCGGCCACGCCACCGTCGGCGACGCGCTCCGCGCCTACGAGAAGACCATGCTCCCCCGCTCACACCAGTTGCAGGCCGAACTCGACGGACACGCCGCCGACCTGCTGTCGGACGACCTGTTCGACGCCGACGACATGCAGGCCCACCTCGGCGGACACAACGACCAACAGCCGTAACCGACCCATGGCCCCCTACGCCCGCTCAGCGGGGCGAGAAGCCGTCGATCGTGAAGCGGACGAGACGTCCGGCGTCCTCCCGCGACGACTGTTCGCGGATCCAGGCGGCCGCGTTGATCAGGGCGAACACATCGACGCCCGTCACCTCCGGGCGGACGACTCCACGCTCGCGGGCTTCGGCGAGCAGCCGCTCGCCGATGCCGGTCATCCGCAGGCAGGACGCGTGCAGCTCGGACGCCTCGTCGTCCAGGCCGTTCATCAGCATGTCCGCCAGCCCGCTGTAGGTGGCGGCGTGCTCGATCACGGCGTTCACCCAGCTGGAGAGCGTTTCTGGGCCCTCCAGTTCGGCGACCAGCCTGTCCCCGTACGCGAACAGGGTTTCGTTGCGCTCCCTGAGCAGCGCGCCGACCAGCGCGCGGCGGCTGGGGAAGTGTCCGTACAGCGTGCCGATCGCGACGCCCGCCTGGCGGGCGATGCTCTCCAGCGACGCGTCTACGCCGTGCTCGCGGAAGGCGGAGTCGGCCGCCGCGAGACTGCCTCAGCTACTGGGCGGTGATCCCCCATGCCCTGCGGAGGACTGATCATGATCTTGGTTACCGGAGCCACCGGGTCCATCGGCACGCACCTGGTGCGGCGCCTCCAGCGCGACGCCGTCCCGTTCAGGGCGCTGGTCCGGGACGAGCGCAAGGGCCACGCGCTGGGGTGTGACTTCGTCGTGGGCGACTTCGACGACGAAGCCTCCATCGCCGCCGCGATGAAGGGCGTGGACCGGCTGTTCCTCAACGCCGGCGGCGCACAACCGGCGCTGGGCGAGCAGCCGATGATCCGGCAGCAGAAGACCGCCATCGACGCGGCGCGGTCCGCCGGAGTGTCCAGGATCGTCAAGATCTCCGTGTGGCGCGCCCACGAAGGCGGCAGGCTCGCGGAGGGCGCGCACTGGGAGATCGAGCGCCATCTGGAGGAGTCGGGGGTCGCCTGGTCAGTGCTGCAACCCAGCGGGTTCATGCAGAACTTCCTGACAGGGGCAGGCTCCTTCACCGCCGACGGCAGGCTGCTGGGCGCCTATGGCGACGGCGCCGTGTCCTACATCGACTGCCAGGACATCGCCGACTGCGCCGCCGCGCTCCTGACCGGGCCGTACGGCCGGGGCGAGACCTTCGTCCTGACCGGCCCGCAGGCTCTCACCCAGGCCCAGGTGGCCGCACAGATCTCGGACGTGCTGGGCAGGCCCGTGGAGTGCCTCGACCTGTCGCCCGCCGAACTCTCCGCGGCGCTGCGGGAACAGGGGCTTCCGGCTGGGTTCGCCGACGGTGTGAGCGTGCTGTCGCAGGAGGTGGCATCCGGCGCCCTCGCCGCCACCACGACCGCGGTGCAGGATCTCACCGGGCGGCCGGCCCGCACGTTCGAGGAGTTCCTGACCGCGAACGTGGACGCTCTGCGTGCCGCCCTGCCGTCGTCAAGCGGGCGGTGACCCGGAGATCACTCTCCCGGGAAGCGGATCAACGGCCTTGGCCGTCGGCAGCTCACGCCACGTGTCATCCCGCAACCGCGTCAGGACGGGGTCGTGCGGCGTTTGCGGGGTGCGGCGGAGCGGGGCGGCAGGGTGCGCATGTGGTCGCGGACCCGGGTCATGATGTCGCCGAGGTGGTGCACGTCCCGGTCGGTGAGGGGGTCGAACAGGAGGGCGCGGGAGACCTCGACGTGGCCGGGCAGGACGCGGCGGAACAGGTCGCTGCCGGCCTGGGTGAGGGTGACGAGGGTGGCGCGGTCGTCGTCGGGACAGGGGCCGCGCGCGATGAGGCCGTTCTTCTCCAGCAGGCCGGCCTGGTAGGTGAGGCCGCTGCGGCTGTAGACGACGCCGTCGGCGAGCTGGGTCATGGTGAGCGGGCCGGGCGCGTGGACGAGGCGCGCCAGGAGCTGGAACTGCACGTAGGTGATGTCGCCTTCGGCGCGTAGCTGCTGTTCGACCTGGTGCTGGAGCAGGCTGACGGCTTCCAGGAGCACGAAGTAGGCCTCCAGCTGTCCGGGGTCGAGCGGCTGGACGTCGCCGGTGTCGGCGCTCACGGGCGGGTGGGTGCGGCGGTCGTTCACTCCCCCACCGTACATGTTTCGAATTCAAAGCACTGTGGCGATCGTCACACACTTCAGGGGTATTGCTTCGAGTTCGAAGCAGGTTACTGTCTTCACATGCTTCGAGTTCGAAGCAACCGAGTGAAGGAGTAAGCGATGAAGGCAGTGCGGTACCACGCCCACGGTGACAGCGACGTCCTGGTCCACGAGGACGCCGAGCGTCCCGTCGCGGGGCCGGGGCAGGTCGTGGTGAAGGTCGCCGGGACCTCGTTCAACCCGGTCGACGTGGCGATCAGGGCCGGTTACCTGCGGCAGGTGTTCCCCGTGTCCTTCCCGCACATCCCGGGCATCGACGTGGCCGGGACGGTCGCGGAGGTCGGAGAAGGCGTCACCGGCTGGCGGGAAGGTGAGCCGGTCGTGGCGTTCCTGCCGATGAACGCCCCCGGCGCGGCGGCGGAGTACGTGGCCGTTCCGGCCGGGGTTCTGGCCGCCGCGCCCCGGACGGTGGACCTGGCCGACGCCGCCGCCCTGCCGTCGGCGGGGTTGACGGCATGGCAGGCGCTGGCCGAGCACGCGGGCTTGCAGGCCGGGCAGAGCGTCCTGGTGAACGGGGCGGGCGGCGCGGTCGGCGGGTACGCCGTCCAGCTCGCGGTCCAGGCGGGCGCCGTGGTGACCGCGACCGCGAGCCCCCGCAGCGTCGAGCGGGTCCGCTCCTACGGCGCTCAGACGATCATCGATTACACGCTCACGCCGGTCACCGAGACCAGCGAGCGGTTCGACGTCGTCCTCAACCTGGTGACCACCTCGCCGGAGGAGACCGAGGCGCTGGCCGGCCTCGTCGCCGACGGCGGGGTGTTCGTCAGCACCACCACACCCGGCCGCGACGACGCCGCCCGGGGCGTGCGGGCGGTGCGGGTGTTCGCCCGCAGCGACGCCGCCCAGCTCGCCGAGCTGGTCAGCCGGGTGGACGCCGGGACGCTGGCGATCGGCGTCGCCGCCCGCCGTCCCCTGGCCGATCTGGCCGCCGTCCACGACGAGGCCGTCACCGGACGCCTGCCCGGGAAGACCGTCCTCATCCCCTGACCGAGGCCGTCACCGGACGCCCGCCCGGCAAGACCGTCCTCATCCCCTGACCGAGGCCGTCACCGGGCGCCTGTCCGGCAGGACCGTCCTCCTCCTCTGACCGCCTCCCCGCTCTTTCTCCAGGAGAAACGCCATGTCCCTGACCCTCGACCCCGAAGTCGCCCAGGCCCTCGCGCCGATGGCCGCCGCCTCCGCCGGCTCCACCCCGCCGCCGGTCGGCGACGTGGCCACCCGCCGCGCCGTCCTGGAGGGCGTCATCGCCCACGCCGGCGCCGCCCAGCCGATGCCCGCCGACGTCACGATCACCGACCATCACGCCACCGCCGCCGACGGCACGCGGATCCTGCTGCGCTGGTACGCCAAGGACGGCGCGGCCCCCGGCCCGGCCGCGGTGTTCCTGCACGGCGGCGGCATGATCCTCGGCACGGTCGGCCTGTTCGACGGACCCGTCGCCCGGTACGTGTCGGCCAGCGGCACGCCGATCCTGTCGGTCGACTACCGGCGTGCCCCGGAACACCCCCATCCCGTCCCGGTCGAGGACGCCTACACCGGCCTGACCTGGCTGCACGAGCACGCCGCCGACCTGGGCGTCGACCCCGCCCGGATCGCGGTCATGGGCGACAGCGCGGGCGGCGGCCTGGCCGCGGCCCTGGCGATCCTGTCCCGCGACCGCGGCGGCCCCGCCATCGCCCGGCAGATCCTCATCATGCCGATGCTCGACGACCGCACCACCACCCCCGACCCGCACATCACCCCGTTCGCGCTGTGGACCTACGACGACAACGCCACCGGCTGGGGCGCGCTCCTGGGCGAGGCGGCCGGCGGGCCGGACGTGCCCGCCACCGCCGCGCCCGCCCGCGTCGCCGACCCGGCGGGACTGCCGCCCGCCTACATCGAGGTCGGCCAGCTCGACATCTTCCGCGACGAGGACCTCACCTACGCGCTGCGGCTCGCCAGAGCGGGGGTCGAGGTCGAATTTCACCTGCACCCGGGGGTTCCGCACGAGTTCGAGTCCATCGCCCACACCTCCGATGTCGCCCGCCGCGTCATCGCCGACCGCGTCCGCGTCCTGACCTCCCTGTGACGCGGCCCGGTTGACGCATGCCCATATAGGCATATGATGGCACCCGTGGCACGAGCAGCGACGACGTCGGACGTCTTCAACGCGATCGCCGAGCCGCAGCGCCGGGACATCCTGGCGCTGCTGCGATCGGGAGAGCGGCCGGTGACCGAGTTGGCCCAGGAGCTGGGGATGACCCAGCCGCAGGCGTCCAAGCACCTGCGGGTGCTCCGCGAGGTCGGGCTGGTGCGGGACCGCAAGGCGGGCAAGCAGCGCCTGTACGGCCTGGACGCCCGCGGGCTGCGCCCGGTTCACGAGTGGACCGGCGGGTTCGAGCGGTTCTGGAACGAGAGCTTCGACCGGCTGGACGCGTACGTGCAGGACCTCAAGCAGGCGAGTCAGGAAGGAAGCAAGTGATGAGCGAGACGGGACCGGGAGCGACGGCCGACCGCGAGGTGGTGATCTCCCGCGTCATCGACGCCCCACGGGAGCTGGTGTTCGAGGCGTTCACCGAGGTGCGGCACCTGTCGCGGTGGTGGGGGCCGGAGGGGTTCAGCACCACGACGCGCTCCTTCGAGTTCCTCGCCGGCGGCGTGTGGGACTTCGTGATGCACGGGCCGGACGGCACGGACTACCAGGAGTGGATCACCTGGACCGAGATCGTCCCGCCGGAGAGGATCACGCTGCTGCACGGCGAGCACCGCGACGACCCGAACGCCTTCGCGTCGATCCTCGCCTTCGCCCCCGACGGGGCGGCCACCCGGATCGAGATGCGCACGATCTTCCCCACCAAGCAGCTGCGCGACGAAGCGGTCGAGAAGTACCACGCCGTCGAGGGCGGGCGGCAGACCCTGAACAACCTGGCCGCCTACGTCACCGAGCTCGTCCGGAAGGGGGCGGAAGGCTGATGGCCGGGAAGGTGTTCTTCAGCGTGTCGATGTCGCTGGACGGCTTCATCGCGCCCGAGTCCCTCAGCGAGCTGATGGGGCAGCAGTGGATGGAGCTGCAGCGGTGGATCTTCCCGACGCGGTTCTTCCGGGAGAACCTGAAGCTCGGCGGGGGCGGCGAGGAGGGCCGCGACAACGACCTCGCGCGGGAGACGTTCGAACGCACCGGCGCGAGCGTGATGGGCAAGCGCATGTTCGACGCCGGGGAGGAGATGTGGCCGGAGGAGGCGCCGTTCCACACGCCGGTGTTCGTCGTGACGCACGAGAAGCGTGACCCCTGGGAGCGGCCGGGCGGGACCGTCTTCCACTTCGTCAACGACGGCATCGAGACCGCGCTCGACCAGGCCCGCGAGGCCGCCGGCGACCGCGACGTCCGCATCGCGGGCGGCGGCGCGACGATCCTGGAGTACGTGAACGCCGGCCTGATCGACGAGTTCTCGGTCGCGCTGTCGCCCGTGCTGTTCGGCGCCGGGATCCGCCTGTTCGAGGGGGTGGACGCGGGGCGGGTGGCTCTGGAGCAGGTACGCGCGGAGCCGACGCGGCGGGCGACCCACCTGACCTACGCGGTCCGGAAGCGGTAACCGGCTTGCCGGGGGTGGCGCTCGCGGGTGGCGGAGAAGGGCGTCAGCCGGTGACCCAGTCCATGTGCTCGATCCAGTGGTCGAGCAGCGCCCGATCCCCCTGCGGTTCCAGCGCGGGAGCCGCGTCCAGGCTGCGGCGTCTGCTGATCACGAGCAGCAGGTCGACCGCTGGGCCGCGGACCGCTACGTCGGCCGAGGCGTGTGTGCGCTCCAGCGCGACCCTGTCCTGTTCCCGGCGTGCCACCCACTCCCCCGGCGCGTCGGTCGCGTGGAAGTGCAGGCTCTGGCCGTCCCCGCGCATCGCGTCGGCGAAGCCCGGCACGTTCTCCCAGTAGCCGCGGGAGGTCAGCGTGGCCAGCCAGTCCTCCAGGGCCGCGACGGCCGGCTCCGGCGCCAGCTCGTACGGCATGCCGAGCGCGACGGCCGCGTCCGCGCGGTGCACGCAGGCCTCGCCGAACAGCCGGCGTGACCAGAACGGCACGCCCGCGGCGCCGCCCGACGGGTCCCACACCGGCGTGTCGTCGGCGACGGACGCGAACGCCTGTGCCGCCATGGCCGCGCCGTCGCTCAGCCAGGCGCGCCACTGGCCCGAATCGGCGGGGCCGGGAACGTAGCCCGCGTACGCCTCGCTCGGCTCGCTCATCTGCTCGCCCACGAGCATGGCCACCATGCGCTGTGTCCCGCCGACGTGGTCGACGAGATCGGCCAGCGTCCACTTCGGGCAGGTCGGCACCGGGGTGGTCGCGTCCCTGCCGTGCACCCAGTCGGCCAGGATGCTCGTCTGTTCGACAACGGCTTTCACGTATGCGGATGTGTCCATCGCTGCACCTCCACGTGCGATGTGAGCTCTACGGAGTTCGCGGGCCGCCCGGAGGGCAGTATGCCGCAACAGTCCCAAGCAGTTGCTTCAGATCGGCTTCACGATGGCCTCACCGCACCGGCGTCACGCACCGGCTGATTCGAGGGCCAGCGGGGAGGCGCGATCAGGTATGGGGCTCACCCGAGCGGCCGTCGCCCGGTGACGACCAGCAGGATGTCCTTGACCGGCAGCTCGACGGGCTCCCCCTCCCCCAGGCGGATGTCGGCGTCGGCGCCCCGCAACTGCCTGCCCGCGAGGTCCACCCCGAAGTAGGCCAGGCTCCGCTTGTCCGCACTGGCCAGCACGAGGGCCACGCGCTCGGGCGGAGGGGACGGCAGCCCCAGCGGCTCGGTCATGTCGAGGCCGTGGATGGTGTCGTGACTCAACGCTCCGGCGAGCCCCCCGCCTGGCGGCCGCCACTCGTTGGTGATGTTGGCGCGCAGGCAGGCGAGGAGTTCGGCGGCCGGCATCCGGGCGGCGTCCTCACGGGCGGCCCGGTCGGCGTACCGGTCGAAGGAGAACCGCGCCGCGACCAGCCCGGCGACGAGGCGGGGCAGGCTCGTGCGGAACGGCGCCGTGACGTGAGCGACGACTTCGCGAACCCGCCACCCCGCGCACAGGGACGGGGTGTCCCAAGCCGGGTCGGGGAGGCCGGCGAGCAGGTCGGCCAGTCGTTCTCTCTCGGCGTGGATGTGCTGCTTCAGCTCTGCGTCGGTGAGTGACATGAGGGTTGCCTTCGGAGCCGTGGTGGACGTGTCGCCCCTTGTACGGCGGAAGGCCGCTGAACTCATCGGCGGTCTTCGAGCCGTTCAGGCAGCCCGAACTCGGCGAACCGGTCACCCCATCCCAGGAACGTGACGATCTCGCTGATCCGCCCGTCCCGGAGTTCGAGCACCAGCAGGGCGAAGGGCGTCAGGACCCCGTTCGCGTCCGGCCGGTACTGGCCGAGCGTCCAGCACCCGTTGGCGCGCCCGCCGGGGACAAGGCGGTCGTCGGCGCACGCATCCGACATCGACACCGCCGCGGCGATGGGCGCCGACCCGTCCAGCCACCACAAGAAGGGCGGCATCCCCGACCGGGCGTCGTGCGCCAGCACGGCGACCAGCTCGTGGACGTCGTGCGTCTGGAACGCCTTGACGTAGCGTTCCAGCAGATCGCGCTGGGTCACGTCGTCCGGCTCCGGCGTGTCGGCCGGCCGCGGCCGGTGCTGCTCCAGCGTCGCCCGCGCTCGCTGCAGCGCGCTGTTCGCCGCCGCCACCGACGTCTCCATCACCTCGGCGGCCTCCGCGGCGGTGAACCCGAGGACGTCCCGCAGCACCAGCACGGCCCGCTGGCGTGGCGGCAGCCACTGCAGAGCGGTGATGAAGGCCAGGCGCAACGTCTCATGCCGCAGCGCGACGGACGCCGGGTCGGCCGTTCCGATCAACCGGGAGTCGGCCATCGGCTCCACCCACCGTGCGGCGGGGAGGGGGGCGCCGATGTCGGGGTTGCCGTTCGACGCCGGGCCCAGGTCCCACGGCAGCGCCCGCCGCTGCGCGCTGCGGATCATGTCGAGGCAGACGTTCGTCGCGATCTTGTGCACCCAGGTGGAGAGCGCCGCCCGGTCCGGGTCATAACTCTCGATGGCCCGCAACGCGCGCATCATGGTCTCCTGCACGGCGTCGTCCACCTCGCTCGACGAGCCGAGGATGCGGTAGCAGTACCCGGTCAAGGGGCCGCGCAACGACTCCAGCATCGGCACCAACGAGTCGGATCCGCCCTTTACGTCCATCCCTCCATGATGACCGTTCCTGACGTGCGCATCCGAACGGCCGGCCGGGCACGTCAGGCGCCGACCGGCCGTGAGGTTCTCAGCCGACGACCCGCAGCTCCAGCAGGGTCTCCTGGCAGTTGTCGGGAAAGTCCGGATGACTCTCGTCGCAGGTGATGTCCGTACGCCCGAACTGCTCGCTCTCGTCCCGCTCGACGCGCTTGGTCCGCTCCGTGCCGGAGGACACGTTCACGACCGTCGCGTCCACGTCATGACCGGCCCCCGGCGAGCGGCTGTCCCCCTGCACCTCGTAGACGTTCGGGATGCGGAGCTTCACCCATCCTCCGGAGCCGAGGACCTTGAAGCAGACCGCGGTCACGCCGAGATGCGGCTCGCCGACCTCGGTCTGGCCGTTGAGCAGGCCGGGGAAGACCTTGATCACGCCGACCCCGTTCTCGGGGGACGCGGTGCACGAGACCCAGATGATCCCGCCGTTCCCGGAGATCAGCTCGAAGTTGTGCGCCTCCGCCTCGTCCGTGCCCCAGTCGGTCTGGCCGGAGGTGCCCGCGAAGGCGTGCGGGAAGTCCGCGGGGTAGCCGTATCGCTCCACGATGGAGTCCGGGCCGACGGCGGGCGTCACGGTGACCGGGACGACCCGGACGGGCGGAAGAGCACGTCCCGCGACATAGGTGATCTGGTCGCCTGGGCGGTAGAGGAACAGGTGGCTCTGCCCGCCTTTGCTCCGGTAGTCGAAGGCGATCACGCGGTCCTTGGCCATCTCCAGGTCGTAGCCGCCGATGCCGGCCGAGCTGTGGAACACCGCCGTGAACGCGTTGCCCGCGCCGTGCTTCAGTATCCAGGCCGTCTTTCCTCCGGGCCGGTAGAGCAGCAGGTGGTCCAGCCTGCCCGACTGCTCGTAGTCATAGGCGATGATCTGATCCGCGGTGCTCTTCAGGTCGTAGCCGCCGATGCCGGTCGAGCTGTGGAAGACGGCCTTGAACGTGTTGCCCGCCCCGTGCTCCAGGATCCAGGCCGTCTCCCCGCCCGGACGGTAGAGCACCAGGTGATCCGGCTTCCCCGAACCGGTGTAGTCGAAGGCGATGACGCGGTCCCTGGCGTCCTTCAGGTTGTAGCCGCCGATCCCGCCGTCCGCCGAGGCGAAGACCGGCGTGAACGTGGCGGCGCCGGTGCGCTTGATGATGTGCGCCATCCCGGTGCCCGGCCGGTACAGCAGCAGGTGGTCCAGCTTTCCCGAATGGTCGTGGTCGTAGGCGATGATCTGGTCCTCGGCGCTCTTCAGGTCGTAGCCGCCGATGCCCGCCGAGCTGTGGAAGACGGCCCTGAACGTGGTGCCCGCCCCGTGCTCCAGGATCCAGGCCGTCTCCCCGCCCGGACGGTAGAGCAGCAGATGGTCCAGCTTCCCCGAACCCGTGTAGTCGAAGGCGATGACGCGGTCCCGGGCGTCCTTCAGGTCGTAGCCGCCGATTCCCGTGGTCGAGGAGAAGACCGGAGCGTACGTGCCGTCCGGGTTCCGCTTGACGATGAAGACGATCTGCGAGCCCGGACGGTAGAGCACCAGGTGATCCAGCTTGCCCGAGTGCTCGTAGTCGAACGCCACCACCTGGTCGCGGTCGTCGTCCAGGTCGTAGCCGCCGATCCCGGTCAGACTGCCTTCGTACCGGGTGAAGGACGTGGTGGGCTCGATCGCGACCGTGCGGATCCAGCTCGCCAGGTCGTCCACCCGCACCGCGTCGGCTCCCCGGGGCCCGTCGGCGGCGGCGCCGAGGCAGCCTCCCTGCCCCGCGCCGATGCTGAGCCCGACGAGTTGCGGGGCGCTCCCGCCGGTGCGGAAGACCGGTGCGCCCGTGTCGCCCTGGCAGGCGCTCACGTCGCCGCCGTCCGCCCCGGTCCAGCCGAACGAGGCGGCGGTCACGGCTCCGGCCACGACGGGCGAGGCGTGCAGCCGGTTGGGGGCCCACTCCTGCGCGGTCCGGCCGTAGCCGGCGACCTGCAGCGCGTCCCCTGTGGCGGGGGCGGTGGCGCTGACGGCGACGGGCGTGACGCCGACGGCCCGCAACGCCAGCCGGGCCAGGACGACGTCCCTGTCGCGGTGCGGGTGGACCCAGTCCACGGGCAGCACCCGCCCGCCCGATCCTGACAGGTCCGTCCTGCCGACCGTCACCGTCGTCGCGGTCTTCGGCGCCCCGCTCGTGACGGGCTGGCCCTCGGCGGCGAGGCAACTGGTGGCGGTGATCACCCATTGCGGGCTGACCAAGGCTCCCGTGCACCCGCGCGCCTCGCCGGCGTTCACCTTCGCCACGAAGCCCCACGTGCCGTCGGTGACCGGGCCGCCGCCCCGCACCGCGTGGGCCGGCGTCGCTCCCGTCCAGAGGACGGCCGAGGAGAGCACCAGTAAGAAGGAGAGAATGATTCGCTGGAGGTTCACGGCACGAGTGTGCGAGCCGGCACCTGAGCGAACCAGGACATCCGCCGGACATCGAGCGGCCATTCGATCAGCGGCAGGCCTGCCGGAACTCGCACCGTGCCGACCGCCTCGCGCCGTCCCCGTGCGGGCCCGCCGACCAGCGGTGGACCCGCGTCAGGGCCTCGCGGCTCAGGTGCGGGTCCACCGCTGGTTGGCGCCGCTGTGGCAGGACCAGAGCACCAGCTTGGTGCCGGCGGCGGTGGCGTTGTTCGGCACGTCGAGGCACCGCCCCGACTGCACGCCGGTGATGGTGCCGTCGGCGTTGAGCCGCCACTGCTGGTTGGCCTGCCCGTTGCAGTCCCAGATGATCACCTGGGTGTTGTCGGCGGTGCCCTGGTTGTAGGCGTCCAGGCACTTGCCGCCGTAGACCCGCAGCTCACCGCTCGCGGTGGGCGTCCACTGCTGGTTGGGCTGCCCGTTGCAGTCCCAGATCTGCGCCTGCGCGCCGTTGGCCTGCGACGCGCCGGAGACGTCCAGGCAGCGGCCGGAGCCGACCCCTCTGATGGCGACGGAGGGGACGAGGCCGCCGCCGGTGACGGTGAACATGGCCGCCCCGTGCCCCGGCACCGACGCGCTGATCGTCCCGGAGGAGGCGAACGTCGTGTGCGCCCACAGGTCGCGCACCGAGTAGGAGGACGCCGGGCCCAGGCCGAGGGCGGAGGCGGTGGTGGAGACTGTGGCGGTCGTGGTGCCCCGGTTGAGCAGGACGACCGCGGCCGAGCCGTTGGACATCGGCTTGCGCCACACCTCCAGGTTCCCGTTGTCGCTGATCTTGTGGCCCTGCCTGCCGCCCCAGTCCTGGTTGACCGCGATGACCTCGGTGTTGGTCAGGATGGTACGGGTCTCCGCGGTCATGGACCGCAGGTCGTTGCCCGCGATGAGCGGCGCGTTCAGCAGCGACCACAGGCTGAAGTGCGCCCGCCCCTCGGTCGCCGTGAGCGAGCCGACGCCCACCTCCAGCATGTCGGGGTCGTTCCAGCCGCCGGGTCCCGAGTACGCCTCCAGCCCGACCTGCTGGTCCAGGATGCCCATCACGGAGTTCCAGTTCGCGGCGATGTCGCCGGTCGTGCGCCAGGAGTTGCCCACCGGCATGCCCCAGGTCCACACGTTCTCCTGGCCCCAGTTGCACAGGCTGTAGACGATCGGCCGGCCGGTGGCGGCCAGCGCGTCGCGCATCGCGGTGTAGCGCTGCTGCCCGGTCCTGCCCTGGTGGTCGCCGCAGTTGTCGTACTTGAGGTAGTCGATCCCCCAGGACGCCCACAGCGCGGCGTCGCGCTGCTCGTAGCCGAGGCTGGCCGGGTAACCGGCGCACGTGGTCGTGCCCGCCGAGGAGTAGATGCCGAGCTTGAGCCCCTTGGCGTGGACGTAGTCCGCCAGCGCCTTCATGCCGCTGGGGAACTTCTGCGGATCCGGCACCAGGTTGCCGTTGCCGTCGCGGCTCCTGGTGGACCAGCAGTCGTCGATGTTGACGTAGGTGTAGCCCGCCGCCGCCATGCCGCTGGAGACCATGATGTCCGCGGTCTGCCGGATGAGGCTCTCGTTCACGTTGCAGAAGAAGGTGTTCCAGTCGTTCCAGCCCATCTGCGGGGTGCGGGCGAGCCCGTTGTCGAGCGCGGCGGCGGGCGACGTACCCCCGCCGATCGCGACGAGCGAGCCGGCGGCCAGCACGACCGCCAGGAACCATCTCAGGACCTTACGCATCTGACTCCTCTTTCAGAACGCGTCGCAGGTGAGGGGGCCGGGAGCGGCGCAGCCGCCCGGCCGGGGCTATTCGAACGAGGCGTCGTCGATCGAGAAGCCGTCGGTGCCCGTGGCCGTCTCCACGTAGAAGGTGGCGCCGGTCAGCGTCCCCGTCCACGAGGCGGTCGCCGTGCCGGTGAGCCTGGTCCAGGCGCCGGAGCTCACCGGTGTGGCCGGGGTGAGCTGGAGATAGCTGGTCGTGCCGCCGGCGGTGACCGCGAGGGTCGCCTTGGCGCTGGGCGTGCCGCTCTGCGACCGCACCCAGACGCTCGTGGTGTAGCTCTTGCCGTTGGTGAGCTTGGCGGTCACGTCCTGGGTGATGCCGTTCCATGCTGTCGTACGCCCGGTGATGGACAGCGCCCGCGTGCCTGCGTGCACCGGGGCGGTGACGGACGACAGGGCCCCGCCGGAGGCGCCCCAGCCCGTGGTGCCGCCCTCCATGTCGCCGTTGATCAGCAGATTCCCGCCCGAACCGCCGGTGAAACGCCACCAGTCCACGTTGAACAGGTTGCCGCTGCCGCCGGTGTACTTGAAGTACAGGTCATGCGTGCCCGTCGCACCGCTCACCGGGCAGGTGACCGTCGTCCACGTCTGCCAGCCGCCGGTGCCCGGCACGGTGCAAGTGCCGGCCAGTGTGCCGTTGATCCCGTCCAGGCGCACCTCGATCCGGCCGCCGCTGGTCGCCGAGGCCACCCGCGCGCTGAAGGACGTCGCGCCGGAGCCGAAGGCGACGCCCTTGACCTTGACGTGGTCGCCGTTCTCGATCCATCCGACGTTCATGCCGCCCTCACTGGCGGGTTCGGTCTCCACGCCGGACTCCCAGGCGATCGTCTCGGCCTCCTGGCGGACGTAGGGGTCCAGGGCGGTCGCCTGGGGCGCTCCGGCCGTGGTCATGTTGATCGTCGGGATGGTCCCGTCGGCGTTGTAGGCGAACTTCTCCACGGCCACCGAGCGGGTGTAGCCGCCACCGCCCGGCAGGGCGCCGTTGTGGTAGAAGAAGTACGAACCGCCGTTGAAGTCGATGACGCCGGCGTGGTTGGTGAAGCTGCTGCCCTGCGTGGGCATGACCGTCCCGCGGTACGTCCACGGGCCGGTCGGGCCGGGGGCCGTCGAGTAGGCGATGAACTCCGAGCAGCATTTCGCGGCGAACACGTTGTAGTAGAGGCCGTTGCGCTTGTAGACCCAGGGTCCCTCTTCGTACAGGGTGGGGCGGCTGGCGTTGCCGGTGCGGGTGCCGAAGCCCGCGGTGGTGAGCGGGATCTGGGTGGGGCCGCCGGAGTAGGAGATCATGTCGGCGTTGAGTCTGACGTACCAGAGGTTGGGGTTGCCCCAGTACAGGTAGGCCTGCCCGTCATCGTCGATGAAGACCGTGGGGTCGATCTCGCCGTTCCTGACGAGCGGACGGCCGATCGCGTCGGTGAAGGGCCCGGTGGGGCTGGTGGAGACGCCGACGCCGATGGCCATCTGGCCGCTCGCCCGGTCCTTCACCGGGACGTACCAGTAGAACTTGCCGTTCCTGTAGACGGTCTGGCCCGCCCACGCGTCGGCGCTGGCCCAGCTGAAGGTGGCGACGTTCATCGGCGAGCCGTGGTCGGTCCAGTTGACCAGGTCCGCGGACGACCAGACGCGCCACTCCTTCATGGTGAAGTACGTCGAGCCGTCCTCGTCGTGTCCGGTGTAGAGGTAGACCCGGCCGTTGTGCACGAGTGGAGCGGGGTCGGCGGTGTAGATCGTCTGGACGATCGGGTTGTCGGCCCTGGCCGTGCCCGGGATCATCGTCACGATGCAGAGCAGCACCATGAGCACGAGCCCACGTTTCATGATCACCTTCCTGTGGTGGTGTCAGGTGCGGGTCCAGCGCTGGTTGGCGCCGCTGTGGCAGGTGTAGAGCTGGAGGCGGGTGCCGTTGGCGGTGCCCTGGCCGACCGCGTCCAGGCACAGCCCCGACTGCACGCCGACGATGGTGCCGTCGGCGTTCAGCCGCCACTGCTGGTTGGCGCCGCCGTGGCAGGCGTAGATCTGGATCACCGCGCCGTTGCCCGCACCCCCGGCGTCCAGGCACTTGTTGCCATAGACGCGCAGCTCGCCGGTGGAGGTGGCGGCCCACTGCTGGTTGGTACGGCCGTTGCAGTCCCACAACTGCACCGCGGTGCCGTCGGCGGTGGCCGCGTTCGGCACGTCCACGCAGCGCCCGGAGGCCACGCCCCTGATCTGGCCGCCGGTCGGGGGCGTGGAGGTGCCGCTGTCCAGGCCGAAGAAGCGGATCGCGTACGCGGCCATCCCGGCGTGCGGCAGGTTATGACCGGCGCCGTTGATGGTGTAGGACTCGACCTGGCCGGAGCCGAAGACCCGGCGGGTCCAGCCGGACTGCGGGCTGTCAGTGGACGCGGGGGTCTGGCTCAGCCCGTGCACGTTGGTCCACTGATCGACCTCTTCCTGCAGCATCGTGTACGGCAGGACGTTGTCGGCGGTGCCGTGCCAGGCCATCACCCGCGGCCGCACCCCGGTGTAGCCGGGGTAGGCGTTCCTGGCCAGATCACCCCACTGCTGCGGCGACTTGTCGCCGCACCCGGCCGGACCCAGACAGCCGTACGGCACGCCCGCGAACGGCGCGCCCGCCTGGAACACATCCGGATACGTGGCCAGCAGGTTCAGCGTCTCCATCGCGCCGGAGGAGAAACCGGTGGCGAACACCCGCTGCGGATCACCGCCGTAACGCTGCACCGCGTAGCTCACCATCGACACGATCGACACCGGGTCGCTGCCCCCGCCGTGCCGCAGCGCCTCCGCCGACCACACGTCGAAACAGTTCGACATGCCGTTGGCGCTCTTGTTGGCCTGCGGATAGATGACGACGAAGCCGTACCGATCGGCCAGCGAAGCGAACTCGGTGCCCTGATGGAAGCCCGGCGCCCAGCCGTTACAGCCGTGCATCGCCACCAGCACACCCGGCCGGGAGGCCAGCCTGTCCGGCACGTACAGGTACATCCGCAGGTTGCCCGGGTTGTTGCCGAAACCCGTCACCTCGGTCAGCGCCGCCGCCGACGCCTGCGGCGTGACCATGAGGAACATCGACAGCGCGGCGACCAACGCCGTGATCAAAGCCGCCAGGATGCCCTTCGGGGTACTTCGCTTCATGGGCTCACCTCTCGCTGTTAGCGCTAACAAAAACGCTTGGCCGGTGGCAGGAGGGAGCAAACCGGAGGCGGAAACGTACTGTCAAGAGCGCCTTAGCTTGCGACCGGTCGGAGCGGGCGGCAGGCGAGCACGCTCACCTCGGGTTTTTGCCCTCGACCAGGTAGAGCGTCCGCATGAAACTTTCATGCGCGACACCAGCGATATTTCAGGCGTGGCAGGGACACCCCGTCTCGAAAGTTTCAGTTGATCCTTGACAACTTTCGGTCACGCTTCTCACACTTGGGGCCCGAGCTGATCGCCCTGGATTCGCGTACGGAGGCTCATGAAGCGCAGAGAGCAGCCAACCGGCGGATGTCGGCGCGGATCGACCGCCGCAACAACCACCTCAGCACCGGCTCCAGCAACCTTTCTGAGGTCGCGCGCGGGGTCACACGCACGTGGAAGGTGAAGCGGCACCGGTCCGCGCCGAGCGGCTCGACGAGCCTGCCGCCCTCGGCGTCGATCCCCGACGTGGTGCGCCAGGCAAAGGAGCGGCCCGGCTCCACCTGGACGACCTCGCCCCCGTTGCGATAGGTCCGGCCCGCGAACCGCATCACCTCGGCGGTGGTCGTGCCCACCCGGACGACGCCCTCAGGGCGCGGCGCCATCGTCTCGACGCCCTTGCGCCAGCGTGGGTCCCGGTCGTAGTCGGCGACGATCGCCCACACGCGTCCGGCCGGGCAGGCGATCTCCCCGGCCTCCTGAAGTTCGATCATCCGGCGATGATACGAGGCGGCCGCAGGTGGACCGGTCATTCAGTGGGTGTCCGGCCGGGGGATGCGGATGCCCGCGGCGCGGAGCCTGGCCTCGACGATCGCGACCCCCCGGGCCGTGGCCGAGCCCTGCTCCTCGCCGTGGTGGGCGATCAGGTGGTACCGGGCCGCGGCGTCGGTGCGGGCTTGCAGGCCGGTCACGATCTTCAGGTGGGCCGGGTTGGCGAGGAAGTGGTCGGCGACGGCGGCGGCCAGCTCGGCCAGGCGCGGGTCGTCCGGCTCCCAGGCGGTGGCTTCGATGGCGCGCTTGCTCAGCTCGACGTATCGAGGGTCGTCGAGGGCGTGCTCGACGTGGGTGAGGAAGTCGTCGAAGCCCTCCGGGACCAGCGCTCTGGCCAGCACCCAGCCCTCCCTGGTGGCCGCCACCTCCTCCGCGGGGAGGCCGAGGCCGGACAGCCGCTCCAGCAGCGCCACCGCGCGGTCGGGCAGCAGCGCCCGGTCGCCGTCGGCGAGCCGGTGCAGCATGTCCCGGCGCGCGGTCAGCTCCTCGATGCGTTCGGTGAGCTGCCGCTCGACGTCGGTGAGGGCGGCGGTGAACAGCGCGGGGTCGGCGTCGAGCAGCGGCCCGACCTCGGCCAGCGGCACCCCGGCGGCGGCCAGCGTCCGGGCCTGGACCAGCCGCAACAGCTCGGCCGAGCCGTAGCGCCGGTAGCCGGAGCTGTCGCGTTCCGGCTCCCGCACCAGGCCGAGCTTGTGGTAGTGCCGCACCGTCTTGACGGTGACGCCGACGAACGCCGCCGCCTGCCCGATCGTGACTCCGTTCATCGGCCCCATCCTGCCTTGTGCCCGGGCTCGGCGGCCAGGCGGACCACCGCCGGCCGCGTCCTGGTCATGGATTTTCAGTCCGCCCGCTCAGCCGGATCGGCGTGCTCGCCGCCGAACACCTCGTTGACGAGCCTTTGCTGGGCGGGGCGGAACTTCACCGTTATCGACAGGTCGGCGTCGTCCACCCAGTTCAGTACGGCGGTCAGGATCCTGCTGCCGTCGGGCGTGCCGTACATCAGCGTCGAGGAGCCGACGTTGCCGCCGTTGTGCGTGATGACCGTGCCGCCGCAGTCCGTCTCCTGGACGAACAGGCCGGTGGAAACCCAGGAGGGGTTGTAGCAGGTGATGTCGATCGTCCGCTCCCGGCCGGCGTCCTCGTAGCGGTAGTAGATGCGGGCGTGCGGCTCGGGAAGCTCCGGCGAGGCGTCCGGCCCCACCGTGCCCGACAGGCCGAGCGGCTCCAGCCCGTTCCCGGCTCGAACCGGGCGGGCTTGGACAGCGCCAGCCGTACCAGCTCCTCGGGCCGGTAGGTGCGGAACCAGTTGTCCACCCACCCCGAGGAAACCGGACTCGACGATCTCCTCCATCGCCTTGCGCAGCTCGGGGCGGTCAGGGCCGGCGGCGTCGAGAGCCGCGGTGCTCTTGTCCTGGCCGGAGAGGGTGATCGTCATGTGGGCCGCCCTTCTGAAGGTGTCGTGTCCGGGACGGCGTCGCCGCCGCTGCGCAGAGCTTGCACCCTGACCCGAGGTCAACCTCAACCGTGATCTGGCTCACAGCGGCGGCGTGTGCGAAGGGCAGGCCGGGCCACCCTTCAGTCGGCACTCGCGAGGGTGGCGTCGGGTGAGCATCGAACGCCCTCCAGCACCCGATCGAGTGCCGCCCGGCCCGCAGGCCCCCAGTGCGGTTTGCCGCCGGGAAGGCCCCGGTCTCCGTTCTGCCCCATGAGCATCAGGAAGAGGCACTTCATGGCGGCCAGCCCGCGGGCGCGCCTGACCGTCGCCTCGTCCGCCTGCGCGTACGCGTCGAAGAACCGGGAGGCCGCGCCCGCGGGGAGCAGCACCCACGCGGCACCGAGGTCCCACGCCGGATCGCCCGCGAACAGGGCGCCGAAATCGACCACGCCCGAGAGCGTCCCGTCCGAGACGACCACGTTCGCGGGGTGGAGGTCACCGTGCACCCACACCGGCGGCCCCTCCCACTCGGGGGCCGCCACGGCATCCTCCCAGACGGCCCGCACCGCGCGGGCATCCCCGACGGCGTCCGGGTCGATGGCCTGCAAGTACCGCTCGAACCCGCTGGTGCACCTCTTGGGGTGAGCGCCGAAGTCCCCACCGGCCGGGGCCTCGGCGGGCGCCTCCACGTGGAGCGCCCGGAGGAAGCCCGCCAGCGTGTCGGCCGCGTGGGTGCCGCGGCTGATCGTGCCGTGGTCCAGCGGCTCGCCGGGCACCCACGTCATCACCGTCCAGTGCTTGGGGAAGCGCTCGGACGGCTCGCCGAACCGCACGGGGGCCGGCACCGGGAGCGGCAGGCGCGGGGCCAGCACGGGTAGCCATCGCCGTTCCTTGAGCTGGAGTTCGGGGGTGGGGTCCATGCGCTGCATGCGTACGGCCAGGTCGTCCCCGAGGCGCCACATCTGGTTGCCCCAGCCGCCCGCCACCTCGCGGATGGGCAGGTCCGCGAGGTCCGGGTGCTGTTCCTGGAGCAGGTCGCGGACCAAGGCTGCGGTGATCTCGGTGTCGGTCATGCGAAGTCACAGTACCGAGGTGCGCGCCGCCTCCCCCATGCGCAGGATCCGCGGCACCAGCGCCCGATGGACCGGCGACAACACCGTCCACACCACCCGCCCCAGCCCCCGCTCGTACCGCAGGTAGGTCGCCGCCGACACCTGTCCCTCGGCGGCCCGCACCACGATGTTGGCGGTCAGGAGCCAGGACGCGGCCTCCATCCGGATCCAGTCGGGCCCCTGCTCGGCGATGCGCCATCCGGCGACGGTCTGCGGCGACGGCTCCCGGGTGAGGCGGAGCCCGAGGAAGCCGCGCCAGATCAGCCGTTCGGCGGCGTTCGGCACGTCGCCGAACATCGCCCGCGCCCACTGCTCGGGGGTGGCGCGCACGCCGGTGGCGAGCGTGTAGTGGTCGATGTAGTCGGACAGGGGGCTGAGTGTGCGGACGGACTCAGGGATGATCATCGCGCTGGTCTCCGTTCATCTATACGCTACCGTATAAGTCGAGGTTAGACCCATTTATACGGCACCGTATAGATGGCGGACAGGGTGAGGTGGGACACATCGTGGGCGCGATCCGCACACCACGCGACAAGTGGGTCGAGGCGGGGCTGCAGGCGCTGGCCGCCGGAGGTCCGGACGCCGTCCGCGTCGAGGCGCTGGCCAAGCGGCTCGGCGTCACGAAAGGCGGCTTCTACGGGTACTTCGCCGACCGCGACGCCCTGCTGACCGCGATGCTGGACGCCTGGGAACGGGAGAGCATCGACGAGGTGATCGAGCGCGTCGAACGCGAGGGCGGCGACCCGAAGGCCAAGATCCAGCGGGCGGGCATGCTGACCTTCTCCAGCGACCGCCTGCTGCCCATCGACCTCGCCGTCCGCGGCTGGGCCAGGCATGACGAGGCGGTCGCCGAGCGGCTGCGGCGGGTCGACAACCGGCGCATGGAGCTGCTGCGCGAGATGATCGGCACGTTCTGCGCCGACCCCGACGAGGTCGAGGCCCGCAGCGTGCTGGCCTTCTGCGCGGCGATCGGCGCGCACTTCCTGGCCGCCGACCACGGCGGACGCACCCGCGCCCAGGTCCTCGCGCACGTCGGCGACCTGCTGCTCAACCGCCCTCGACCGGCTCCCGGCGAACGACCCCGGGGGTAGCCGATCAGCCGTACGTCATGAAGAAACGCTTCTCAGAACGAGATGGCGCCGGTCAGCAGCGCGACGACGGTCATGACGACGGTGGTGGCGAACGCCCAGCCGAAGATGAACCGCTGGTGCTGCCCGAGCTGCACGCCGCTCATGCCGACGAGGATGAACGTGGCCGCGGTGAGCGGGCTGAGCGGGAAGCCGGTGGTCATCTGCCCGAGGACGGCCGCCCTGGCGATCTCGGCGGAGTCGATGCCGAAGCCCGCGGCGGTCTGCGCCAGCACGGGCAGGACGCCGAAGTAGTACGCGTCGGGGGTGAAGACGAGGCTGAGCGGCATGCTGGTGATCGCCACGAGCAGCGGCAGGTGGCCGCCGAAGGAGTCGGGGATGATCCCGACGAACGCGGTGGCCATCTCGTCGATCATCTTGGTGCCGTTCAGTATGCCGGTGAAGACGCCCGCCGCGAAGATCATGGTGGTGACCAGGACGACGCTCTTGGCGTGCTTGTCGAGCAGCGCCTGCTGCTGCTCCCAGGTGGGCAGGTTGACGATGGCGGCGATCGCGAAGCCGAGCACGAACAGCACCGGCAGCGGCATCACCTGCGACACCAGCGCGATCAGCAGCACGACGGTCAGCGCGAGGTTGAAGACGGTCAGGGCCGCTTTCCCGCGTGCGGGGGCGAGGGGCGTGCCGGGCCCGTCTCCACGTACCGGCTCAGGCTCGGGCCGGGGCTCGGCGGGCAGTGCGAGCGCGCCCAGGCGGCGGCGTTCGCGCAGCCCGATCAGGTACGCCGCCACCAGCACCCACCCGATGCCGGCGGCCATGGCGGGCAGCACCGGCGCGAACACCTGCGAGGCGTCCAGCTTCAGCACCGCCATCGCGCGGGCGGTGGGCCCGCCCCAGGGCACCATGTTCATCACGCCCGCGCCCAGGGCGACGACGCCGGTGAGCACCAGCGGGCTCATGCCGAGCCGCTTGTAGACGGGCAGCAGCGCCGAGACGGTGATGAGGAAGGTGGAGGCGCCGTCACCGTCGAGGGCCACGCACATGGTCAGGACGGCGGTGCCGACAGCGATGCGCAGCGGGTCGTCCTTGGCGAGACGGAGCACGCCCCTGATCAGCGGGTCGAACAGGCCGCTGTCGATCATCAGGCTGAAGTACAGCACCGCGAAAGCGATCATGATGCCGGTGGGCGCGACCTTGCCCAGCCCCTCGAGGATCATCGGGCCCATCCCGGAAGCGAAGCCGCCCACGAGCGCCGTGGCCACGGGGACCAGCACGAGCGCGGTGAGGACCGAGACGCGCCTGGTCATGGTCAGCACCAGGAACAGGCCGATGGTGAGAAAGCCGAGTATCGCGATCATCGGGCGCCTTTCGCCGGGCGGGAGGTTACGGGCAAGTTTCCGAGCGGCGGCGTTTCACGTCCACCATCAAAGCTGGATTTATCCATGCGCTGTACGCAACAGTGGTGAGTCGTGGACCCCAGCCTGCGGCAGCTCGCCGCCTACGTCGCCGTGGCCCAGGCAGGCGGCTTCACCGCCGCCGCCGCGCGCCTGCGCGTCTCCCAGTCGACGCTGAGCCGCGCCGTGTCCGACCTGGAACGGGTGCTCGGCGTCCGGCTGCTGGAGCGCGACACCCGCAACGTGCAGCTCACCGCGGCGGGACACGAGACCCTGCGCGTGGCCGAGCAGATCGTCGACGCGCACCGGTCGGGGATGAAGCAGTTGCGGCGCTACCTGCTGGGCGAGTCCGGCGTGGTGGCCATGGCGACGCTCCCGTCGGTCGCGGCCGTGCTGCTGCCCCGGCTGCTCTCCGCCTTCCGCGGGCGGCGGCCGGGCGTGAGCGTGCGCATCATGGACGGCCTGGAGCGGGCCGTCCTCGGCAGGGTGCTGAACGGCGACGCCGACTTCGCCGTCACGACCGTCGGCGCCGCCTCCGACCGGCTGGAGCACCGCCCGCTGATCCGCGACCGGTTCCGCGCGGTGCTGCCGGAGAGCCATCCGCTCGCCGACCGCGACGAGGTGGCCTGGGAGGACCTGGCCGCGCAGCCGTTCCTGGCGGTCGGCCCCGAGTCCAGCGTGCGCAGGCTCACCGACGCGGCGTTCGAGCAGGCCGGGGCGGTGGTGACGCCGGCGGCGGAGGCCGGCAACGTGGCGACGGTGGGCGGGCTGGTCGCCGCCGGGCTCGGCGTGTCGGCCCTGCCCGCCCTCGTGCTGCCGCTGCTGGGCCCGGGGCACGTGGTGCACCGCACGCTGGCCGGCCCCGCCGTGGAACGCCGGCTCGACGTCGTGGTGCGGGCCCGGCGCACCCTGCCGCCCGCCGCCGCCGCGTTCCTCGACCTGCTGGACGAGGCCCGTGCCGAAGGGCGGGAGGTGCCGGAGGGGGCGGCCTGGATCACCCATTGATGCGGCGAGCGCATGAATTAATCCGCTGTCTGTGCTGGACCCGCATCGCCGTGCCCGGGCACGATGAAGCTCCGTCGAGCGGGCCGAAGGAGTGCATGCGTGGCCGTTGAACAGCGCGGGCAGTTGCGCGGGTTGAAGGTGGTGGAGTTCGCCCACGTGGTGGCCGGGCCGCTGGCCGGCTCGCTGCTCGCCGACCAGGGAGCGGACGTCGTCCATGTCGAGCCGCCCGGCAGCGGGGACGCCGCCCGCGCGATGGGGCCTGCCCGCGACGGCGTGCCGTTGTGGTTCAAGGTCGCCGGGCGCAACAAGCGCTCCGTCACGCTCGACCTGCACGATGCTGACGGCCGCGAGGTCGCGCGACGGCTCGTGGCCTGGGCGGACGTCGTCATCGTCACGCTGCGCGCACCCCGGCTGCGCGCCTGGGGGCTCGACTGGGACAGCGTCCACCGGATCAATCCCAGAGCCGTCCTGCTGCAGATCAGCGGCTTCGGGGCGCAGGACGACGCGCCCGGCTTCGGCAAGGTCGGCGAGGCCCGCAGCGGCGTCGTCCACCTGACCGGGTTCCCGGACGGGCCGCCCGTGCACACCGGCTTCTCCCACGGCGACGCCGTCACCGGCCTGATGGGCGCCTACGCCGTGCTCGCCGCCTTGCACCGCCGGGCGGGCGACCCGGCCTTCGACGGCGAATGGATCGACCTGGCCCTGTTCGAGCCGCTGTTCCGGCTCGTCGAATGGCAGGTCATCGCGCACGACCAGCTCGGCGTCGTCCCCGGCAGGTCAGGCAACCAGCTCGCCGTCGCCCCCGCCGCCGTCATCAACACCTACCTGTCGGCCGACGCCGACTGGATCACCGTCACCTCGGCCACGCTTCGGTCGGTGCTGAACGTCGTCCGCCTCCTGGGCCTGCCCGAACAGGAGTACGCCACGACCGCCCAGCAGCTCGCCGGCCGGGAACGGCTGGACGCGGAGCTGCGCGCCTGGGTGGCGGCACGCGGCACCGAGGCGTGCCTGCGCGCGTTCGCCGAGGCCGAGGTGGTCGCCTCGCGCGTGTTCACCGCCGCCGACATCGCCGCCGACCCCGTCTACGCCGAACGCGGCGACATCGTCACCGTGGACGACCCCGACCTCGGGCGCGTCCGCATGCAGGCCGCGCTCCCCCACTTCCGGCAGGCGCCCGGCCACATCTGGCGCACCGGCCCCGCGCTGGGCCAGGACAACGCGCTCGTCTACCGCGAGTGGCTCGGCCTCGGCGCCGAGCGGCTCGCAGAGCTGGAGCGGCGCGGTGTCATCTGAACGTCCGCCGCTGCGCTCGCTGCTGTTCGTGCCCGGCACGAAGACCGGCTGGCTGGCCAAGGCCGAGGCCGCCGGGGCCGACGCCGCCATCCTCGACCTCGAGGACGCCGTCCCCCCTGTCGGGAAGTCCGCCGCCCGCGCCCGCGTCGCCGACGCCGTCGCGAACCCGACCGGCGGCCTGGCGCTGCTCGTCCGGATCAACCCGCTCGACGGCTGGGCGGGCGCCGAGGACCTGCGCGCCGTCGCCCACCCGCACCTCACCGCGGTGGTCCTGCCCAAGGTGCACGGCCCCGCCGACGTGCTGCTGGCCGACCGCCTGCTGACGTGGTGCGAACGCGAGCACGGCCTGCCCGACGGGCACATCGCCCTGGTGCCGCTGCTGGAGACCGCCGCGGCGCTGCGCGAGGCGTACCAGATCGCCCGCGCCGCCCCGCGCGTCGCCTACCTCGGCGCGGTCACCGGCAAGGGCGGCGACGTCGAGCGGGCCGTCGGCTACCGCTGGAGCCCGTCCGGCGCCGAGACGCTGGCCCTGCGCGCCCGCGTCCTGCTCGACGCCCGCGCCGCGGGCGTGCCGTGCCCCGTCGCGGGGCTGTGGACGGACCTCGCCGACCTCGACGGGCTGCGCGCCTTCGCCGAGCAGAACCGATCCCTCGGCTACGAGGGCATGGTCGCCATTCACCCCTCCCACGTGCCCGTCATCAACGAGGTGTTCTCGCCCAGCCCTGAGGAGCTGGCCCGCTACCAGCGGCTGATCGCCGCGATGGAACGGGCTCGGGCGGATGGAGCGGGCGCGATCGTCTTCGAGGGTGACATGGTGGACGAGGCCATGGCGGCCAGGGCCCGGGCCGCACTCCGTACCCGAACCTCATAGTGCGGCGCGGCACAGTCAGCGACGCCGCTCCGCTGGAGGTTCAGCGGGCGGCGGGCCCGCGCGACAGTGAGCTGGGGGCGTTGACGTTCGCGCCCTCGTGCACCCCGACGCCGAGGCGGTCCACCAGTTCCCCGCCCAGCCAGCCGGACGCCGCCCCCAGGGCCACCCCGGCGAAGCTCAGGATCAGGGCCGGGACGCTGGGAACCCAGTCGGCGCCGGTCCGCAGCCACCAGCTACCGGCGAACAGCACGAGAACGAGCACGTTGCCGATCCCGTGCAGGGCGCCGATCCGCTTGGCCCGGCTGCCGGCAGGGATGGCGACCCAGTCGATGAGACCGAACACCCCCGCGACCACGCCGCCGACGAGCCCCGCGGCGATCGTGTAACCGGCGGCCAGCGGGAAGCCGGAGCCGCCGGTGATCAGGTGGAGGATGTCGAAGACGGCCGCTGTGACCAGCAGCCCCAAGGGGAAGACGATGAGCATGGGGTGCACCGGGTGTCCCAATGCCTTGGCCTTGCTGTCCATGACGCTCCTCGCGCATCTGGAAGGTACGGCAGCGGCTACCCTCCGGCGATGCGACCATGCCGCCCCAGGCCCGCCGGCTCACCGGTCTCATCCCCCGCCTCGGCGACCGCGCGCTTCACGGCCCTGATGGAGTCATGTTCGCGTCCCTTGAGCCGAGCGGACGCGGACCGGGATGGCGGCAGGGCAGGGCCACCGCCGTCTGGCCCGGCGGGGCCAGGTCCTGATCGGGCAGAACCGCCCGCAGCACCAGGGCCGCCGGAGCGCTGGGACCGACCAGCGTCAGACTCCCGCCCAGCGAACGGGCCAGCCTGCGCGCCCGCAGCATGGCCGTGGCGCCGCGCGAGTCCATGAAGGTCACCCGCCGCAGGTCCACGCTCAACCGCGGGCCGCGTTGCCGGATCACCGTGGCGAGGAATTCGTACAGATCATCGGCGGTCAGCAGATCGACCTCGCCACTCACGCCGACGACGGGTGCGCCTGCGGACAGGCTCACGCTGAGATCCAGTCTCATGAAGGGTTCCTAGCTGGTGCACGCCCGGCGCTCTGGTGCGCCGAGTCCCCTCCCGTACCCTCAGCAAGCCGCCTCAACCGCTTTCTCACATCTTCCCCGATCCAGAAGTGAGGAAGGTTGCCGCAGCCAATGACGCTGGTGACCGGATCGCGCTGTTCCGCCCGAAGGTTTCGCCAGCATCGCCGACAGTCGCGCACCGCCCCACCTGTTTCCCGGACACCGTTCGGATTGGTGATCATGATCTCGAGCTTTTTGCGCGATGCCCTCAATGGGCGGATGCTTGCTTCCAGGCTGAGATCGTCGCGTCAGCCCAGCGTCTGACCCGATCCTCATACCCCTCCGCAGGAAAGCTGCCGTCCGCGGCGACGTCCTGGATCGTCACGGCGTAAGTCGTTGGCGTACTGCTAACCGGAGGAAACGGCGGCGCGCCCGGAAAGTCGTCGGCGGTGGGGGCCCGACCTCCGAATCGGTGGGAGTTGCGCTGGCGGGCGCGCTGCGTCATGAATGTGAGAGCGTCAATGCCCTGCTGGAGGTAGGCGTGCAGCAGCGCCCAGTAGAACGCCGTGGTCTCGGTGTCTGTGCGTGTCGGGTGCTGGAAGAGGTAGCACGCCACCGACACCGCGTGCAGAGGCGCCCACGGCGGCCGGCCTGAGTAGTCGCGTACGAGCAATTCGTGGAACAGAGACTCGCACGCGTTCCTCCCAGCGCCGCATTCCTTGCAGCTGGACACTGTCTCCTCCTCCTGGAGGCCACTCTTTCTCGGTGCGCTGACGCGGCGCAACGCGATTTTTCGGAACCCGCACAGCCGGTTTTGCATCCAACAGCGCGTGAACGTACGTCGCCTCATATACTCGGCCGCCCTGGGAGCCCCGGTCCTGTACGCCGCGGTCAACCTGATCGCGCTTCAGTCGATCGCGCCAACGACGGGAGAGCTCAACCCTTGGTACGACGAACCATGGACTGACGTGTTGCTGGGACAAGTGGAGCAGGAGGTCGCGCATGCGTGGAACGTGACGCTGGGCATCACGCTGATTCTGGCCGCCGGGGCGGCTCTCATCGCTGTGCTCGACCGGCTGAACCATCGATCGCCCTCCAGGTCGACCGTCCCGACCGGCGTCTGCTTCATCCTGTACGAACTGACCCTGGTGGTGGCGGTGCTGCTGTCTCCCCTGACCCGGTTCTGGCTGCTCAACGATGATGGAGATCTTGAGGTGCTGGCCCCTGAGTGGCATTCCGCCGGGTTGATCGCCATCCCCGTCCTGGCTCTTGCAGGTCTGATCGCCTGGATGTCCGGCCCGCCGGATGCCGTACCGGGTCCACGCGATGAGCGGTGAGAAGGTCAGCGCCCGCGGGAGTCGCACACCGTCGGAGGCGGCGGCAGCACGCGTGCCGGGTCCAGGAGCAGCAAGGGGCCGTTCGTGCACGTGCAGGAACCGCCGTCGCTCGATCCCCGCGCGTTTCTTGAGCCCGGCCGGTGCGTCCTCGACCGTGGCGTGCTGCTCGGCCGTTCCATGACGCGTGCCGCGGTTACCGGCGGGTCGGGCTTGATCTGGATTTTCATCGCGTCAGGGAAGAAGTGCCAGCCCAGGCGGCCGGAGGCCGCCAGTTCGCGTTACTCGCCGTCCACGTAGGCGTCGATGTCGGCATCGCGTTCGGAATGGCGGGGCATCTGGCCCTCGTGTTCTGGCCAGATCCCGGTCGGCGCACTCGCGGCTGCGCACCGAGTTGACTTGGTCGCTCATCGTGAGGGCCTGCGCAGCGGTGATGCGGGCCACGGCTCGCTGTCATCGGTCGAGCAGGCGCTGGATGTCCTCCAGAAGTTTGGCGTCGGCTGCCAGGTGCGCCTCGGCGTTCTCGAACAGCGCGTCGGCCAGCGGCGACAGCCCCGTCTTCGCCTCTCGCCCCCTGGTGATCTCCGCGCGACGGCTCTCCAGTGCCCGGGAGGAGGCCGCCACCAGTTCCCTCGCCTCGCCGGAGTCCAGCAACGCGTGCCAGCGCAGCGCCAGCGCGAAGTCGGACCTGGTGGAGTGCGGGGGTGCGGACAGCGCTTTGCGTAGCAGGTCGCGTAGCGTGCGCCGGCCTTCAGGCGTGATCGCGTACACGCGGCGCAGGCGATCGCCGGTGCGTTCCTGCGCATGCGTCTCGGCCAGGCCTTCGGCCTCCAGCTTGGCGAGGGCGTGGTAGACCGATCCCGGCTTCACGTCGGTCCACTGCTCCAGCGCTCCGGCCGTGACGAGTTGGTTGATCTCGTAGCCGTGCCGCGGCCCCTCGTTGAGCACGCCCAGGACGAGCAGTCGGGTCGACGACACTCGAACACCTCCACGCGATAGTCAAGGTTGACTATATCAGGCGCCTCATGCTCTGATAGTCAAAGTTGAATAATCAAAGTGGAGGTCAGAGGTGTTCCTGCTCTCACGGAGGATGGACGCGCTCGTCCGCGCGTACACACTGCTGGGTAGATTCAGCGGCGCGGTGCTGGTCGGCCGCCGGGGCCGGCGGCTGTTCGCCGAGGGGTACGGCCGCGCCGACCATGAGCGCGCTGTGCCCAATACGCCGCGGACGGCGTTCAGGATCGGTTCCCAGACCAAGACCTTCACCGCGATCGCGATCCTGCAGCTCCAGGAGCAGGGCAGGCTCCGCGTCACCGACCCGATCGGCCGTCACCTGCCCGGCTACCCGCGCGGCGACGCGATCACCCTGCACCACCTGCTGACCAACACCTCGGGCATCCCCGATTACGTCACGACCGACGGCTTCACCCGCATCATGGGGACGCCGCGCACGCGAGCGGCGATCATCGCCGGCTTCAGGGACCGGCCGTTGTTGTTCGAGCCCGGCGCGCGGATGAGTTACAGCAACTCGGGATGGGTTCTGCTCGGGGAAGTGATCGAGCGGTCGTCCGGTCTGACCTACGGTGAGTACGTGCGCAGGAACGTTTTCGCCCCGCTGGCCATGGAGCGCAGTGGGCTGAGCGACGGTCCTGTTCCTCAGGGACATGCTGTCGGTTACATGGCGAGTGACGGCCGCTTCGCCCGTACGCCGTACCTGCACAATTCCCATCAGGACGCCGCAGGAGCCCTGCACTCAACCGTCGGGGACCTGCACCGCTGGAACCGCGGCCTCCCCCGGCTGCTGCGTCCGGAATCGCTCGCGGAGCTGGTCAAGCCACATGTCGCGGCCGACGGGATCGGCTACGGGTACGGGTGTGCGGTGCGCGGGGACCGGGTCGAGAGCTCGGGCGGCACCGTCGGCTTCGTCAGCGTCTCCGCGCACCACCGGCGCGACGACCTCTTCGTGACCGTGCTGTCCAACATCGAGAACGCCGCCTTCACCGAGATCGAGACCGCTCTGGTGGCGATCGCCCGCGGTGAGCCGTACGAGCTGCCCAGCCGCCGGATCTTCGTCACCGTCGCCCCGGACGTGCTCGACCGGTACACCGGCCGTTACACGATGCGGCACCTGGGCCGCACCTCCACGATGGAGGTCACCCGCGACGGCGAACGGCTGATGGTGGAGGTGCACGGGCTGGCCAGGACCGAACTGCGGCCCATGTCCGAGACCCGCTTCTTCGCCAGGATGAAAGGTGAGGTGGAGTTGGATTTCCGGGCGAGTGGTGAGGTGGCGCTGAACTGGGCGGGCCACGACGTCACCGCCCGTCCCGCCACCTGACCTCAGGAGTGCTCTTTCACGGGGATGCCGGGTGCGTCGACGACCAATGGCACGTGGGCGGTGGTGGCGTTGTAACGGGCGGGGCTTCCGCCGGGCAGTACACCGGTCTCCTCGATGAGCGCGGGCTTCGCTGGATGAACCCTCCAGGACGGCGGCGCGTCCATCAGGTATGAAGAGATCGCGTTTGACCGTCATCGCGGTGCTCATGTCGTTATGCGCCTGCGGCTCGCCAGGCGGTGGTCCGGTGCCCGCCGCGGCCGGGACCGAGACGATCGTGTTGGCGCGGGCCGATCAGCCCAAGGCGCACCGGCCCACCCTGGAGCGGCTCAAGCGGGAGGCTGCGGCGTCGGGCCGGTCTCTGGAGGAGGTCGTCAAGGGGTACGCGGCGCGGGTGGCCGCCACCTCGTCGCCCAGGCCGACGGACTTCGAGGGGTACGACCCTGCGGTGACCGACCCGGATGTGTCGATCGACGGCATTCCCTACGCCGAACTGATCGACCTCAGGGCCGTCGCCAGATCGGAGGGTATCTCCTACGAGGAGGCCATCGACCGCTTCGGATCGCAGTCGGCCAGCAGCCGGGTGATCGACACGCTTCACGCGGAGTTCCCGGACGAGATCTCCGGCGTCGCGTACGTCGACGGCCACCGGGGGCTGCGCATCGGCTTCAAGGGTCGCATCCCGGCCCGCGCGGTCGAGCTGGCCAGGACTCTTCCCCTGGAGGTCACCCTGATCGGCGGCAAGGGATTCTCGGCCGTCGAGCTCCAGGAAGCCCAGGACACGGTCGTCGCCTGGCTCAGGACCCGTCCTGAGGTGGCGACGATGTCGGCGCATTCGGATGACGAGACCGGTCAGGTCAAGGCCACCGTTCAGCCGAAGGTGATGCCGGACGATGCGGAGGAGTTCGTGCGTGGGCTTCAGCTGCCGCAGTTGGACAATCCGTACATCACCGTCGAGGTGACGCTCTCCGCTGAGCCGATGGCCGTTCAACCGCAGTGAGAGCCCGCGGCTGGGGTTGGCTCACAGGCTCGGTCGTCCAGTTTGCTGAGTACGTCGGCGGCTTCCGTCTGAAGAGGTGGCCGAGTTCTCGGCTGCTGGCGAAGATGTCGAGTGGTTCCTGGAGGCTGTCGGACGTCTTGGAGACCGCGTGTCGCCGTTGATCATCGAGCTGGATCCGTTGAGGGCTGCCGGTCCGGTGCTGCTGGGGGCCTCGTTCGAGGAGGCGGGGGCGGGGGCTGGCGGCATGGGGTGCGCCGCAGCCGTACGCGCCGTCCGCAGGCGTGGTGCAGACGGTCGAGATTCACCGAAACGTCAATGCGGAGCCGCAGGCGCAGGTGTTCCTGTTCGGGGTGGATCTGTTCGCGACGCCTCCAGAGCAGGTGATCGCGGAGCTGCGGACTCGTTACGAGGTCGAGGTCGAGCGGAATGACGGCGGCTTGGTGGTGCCGCGGAGCAGGACATCATCGAGAGTGTTCTGATCGCCGGCCGGGGCTACTACGACGTGCCGCCTCCTGGGCATGGCTGGACGAGCGGGCTGATGGCCTGGCCCGGCCTACGAGGGGTGGCGACGAGAGCGCGGGTCGTTGATGGCGGGTGGTGACCGCCCCCTCTGCCCGAGGCGGTGGGCACTGTCACGCGCCGGGCCTCAGGCCTTCGCGGGCTTGGCGATGCTGTCGAAGTACTGTTGCAGCAGCTCCCGCACACCCGGCGTCTCATGGATCTGCACGCTTGAGACGTATCCGACGATCTGCACGCTGGTGTACGCGGGAGGAATCGCCGCCGGCGCGGCGATCGGCGGCCACAGCTCGTTGGCCACCACTTCGAGCAACGCCATGGCGAGCTGGTCGGGGGTCCTCCCGCCCTCCCACCCCGGGGGCAGCGTGATCGCCGTGTCGGTGGCCGTGGAGACCACCTTGAGCCCCGGCAGCGTGCTGTCCCGGCCCAGGGTCAGGTGCTTGTTGACCCGGTTGATCAGGAGGTCCATCTGTTTCTTGAACTCATCGAGCAGACCGGTGACCACCTCCTTGTACTCGGTCCCGTCCGGGATGGCGGGCAGGCCGGACAAGGAGGTGCTGGGCAGCGGCTTCTCCTTGGAGTCGCTGTAGAGGTTGTGGGCCTGGATCCAGGCGCGTATCACCCGGGACGACATCAGCGCGTGGACCTGCTCCAGCAACGTGCCCTTGCCGCTGCGCAGCAGATCCAGCTCGGCAGCCGAGAGGCCGAGCTTGCCGCCGAGCAGGTCGAGGGCCACCTGTTCGTAGTTGGCGGCGTTGACCTCGGCCAGCTCCGGGATGAGCAGGTAGTGCGCGTTGACCGCACGGTAGGCGAAGTCGATCGTGTAGTAGCCCGGGGCGAGCGTGTGCGACACCTCGTGCAGCAGCGCCGCCGCCGACTCCGCGTCGCCGTCGACGTTGTTGAGCAGTCTCCTGCCCACCTCGACCCAGGCCGTCTCCCCTTGACCATGAGCGAGGGCCCTCATCGTGCCAGGCAGGTCGGGACTGTAGACGAAGCCCATGCCGGGGCCCTTGCCGGTCCGCGCGTGCAGGGCCTTGAACTTGCTGAGGATGGCGGGGAAGCGCGTGGCGGCCTTGTCCGCGTTCTTCCCGAAGCACCTCTGCAGGCTCTCCTGCGCCGCCGGGCTCTTTCTGACGACCGGGTTGACGACGTCCTTCTCGATCCTCTGGATCAGACCCTCGAACCAGAGGTTGCTCCTGATGTCGGGGACCCAGCCGTGCAGACGGTTGAGCGTGTCGACGATCAGGGGCAGCCCCTTGGCCATGGCCTCGCCGCTGGCCTTCCGCTCCTTGGAGCTCTTGGTCAGGTCGCCCGCGAGTTCGACCCATCCGGGGGACAGCTCCCTGGTCCAGCGGTTGCGCAGATCCTTGAGCACCTCGTCGTCGGGGAGATCGCGCCACGCGCCGTTGACTAGCTTCACGTACGACTCGGCGACGTAGCTCGTCCTGGACCTGATCGCATCGAGTATCGCCGGAGTGGGAATGGGGATCATCGCGCGCCCTCCTTGTCGTCGGCTCAGCGTGGACCCGCGCCGATCCCCCGTCAGTGTCGCGGGTTACAGCTCCCGTGAGGTCGGCGAGACGGGTCCGGGGCCTGGCGGTTGGGAGGCTGACGCGGGTACGGCGCTGTGCTCGCGTGCGGAGCGAGACCACACGCGGATGATCAGAGCAGGTTCAGCCCGGGGTGGTCGTCGCGCTGGTGCACGGGTCCGTTCCCAAGGGGCTGGTTGCGGTGGGCCGCCGTGACGGCAAGGGTCGCCAGCAGCGCGGTTGTGACTGCTGTCGCCGCGAGCGCGGTCCAGGTGGCCGCGTCGGGGTGGATCAGCGACTGGCCGCGCAGTGCCTGCCAGGCGGTGATGGCGAACAGCGCGCCGTAGCCCAGGATGACGACCCCGGTGAGCTGCGCGCGTACGCGTTCGTGGCGCAGCGGGCCGATCCGGGTCGCGAGGGCGGTGAGAAGCAGCACCGCGAGCACGAACACCTGGATGGAGTGCAGGCCGATGAAGTGCGGGACGCGCAGGTCGCCGCCGGTGGTGCTCCAGTTCGTGATCGGCATGCCGCCGCCGTCCGGAGCCCCGACCCCGTGCCCGCCCACCAGCGGGACCGGCCTGCCGTAGGCGTCCTGGACGGTGCGGGGTCCGGCCGACGAGGTCCACCCGGTGATGAAGGACGCCAGCGCCATGCCGAGAACCGCCAGCCCGAGCCCGGCGCGCAGGGCCCAGGTGAGTGCCGCGTCACCGACTCGCTGGAACAGCAGCATGACGGCGACGATCAGGCTCGCCCCGAACAGCCCGAACACCCCGGTGGAGAAGATCTGCTGCCCGACCTGGTTGAACGGGTCGGTGCCGGCGTTGAAGTGGCTGAAGGTGCCGCGGGCGGCCTGCACCACGATGAAGCCGACGTCGATCAGCCCGGCGACGGCGAAGACCGTCCCGGCGAGCCACATGGTGCGCCGTGCCCGGCGAAGTCTCGGGATCAGCCAGGCGAGCGTCGCGCCGTACATGACGAACGACACCCCGAACTTCAGCGGCTTGGCCCAGATCGACTGTTGCAGGAGCTCGCGACCGTCGGCGAAGAGCCCGGCGCTCGCGACGACGACTAACGCGGACATGGCCGCCACCATGATCGTGAGCGGCCGGTGCCACGACCGCACGTCTCGCCGAACTGCCGCTTTCGCCCGCCGCAGAGCTGCGTACGGTGTATCAGATGTCATGCGTACATCGTATGGAAATGCCTTGCATTACAGGTGTTTTGACCGCATAAAGTGCACTAGTGTGCTGGATAGTGAACTAGTACATTGAAGGAGGAGGCAGGCCATGGCATCGGCCGCGCAACGTCCGGATCCGCCCTATCGGCGTATCGTCGCGGAGCTCCGTACCCGGATCCTGGCGGGCGACCTGCGGCCGGGCGAGCGCGTGCCGTCCATCCGGCAGATCGCCCAGCGATGGGGTGTCGCGGTCGCGACCGCGACCAAGGTGGTGGCGGCCCTGCGTGACGAGGGGCTGGTCGAGGCGAAGGTCGGCGCCGGTACGGTGGTCAGCCCGCGCGCGAGCAGGAAGGAGCGGCCGGCCGGTCCAGCGGCTCGGCAGGCCGACGTCCCCAAGGGCTCGCTGAGCCGTGAGCACGTCCTGCGCGCCGCGATCGCGATCGCCGACGCCGAAGGGCTCGGCGCGGTGTCCATGCGGCGGCTCGCGGCCGAGCTCGGCGCGGGCCCGATGTCGCTGTATCGGCACGTCACGGGCAAGGACGAGCTGGTGACGCAGATGGCCGACGAGGTGTTCGGCGAGGTGGAGCTGCCCGTCCCTGGGCCGGAGGGGTGGCGGGCCAAGCTGGAGCTGGTCGCCCGCCGGCAGTGGGAGCTGTCGCGGCGGCACCTCTGGCTGCCCAGGGCCGTCTCGTTCACCCGCCCCTTGCTGGTGCCCCACATGATGGCCCACACCGAGTGGACCCTGCGCGCACTCGACGAGCTCGAGCTGCCCATGGAGATCCGGGCCCGCGAGGCGCTCACGCTGCCCGCGCTGGTGCACACCGTGGCGCTGTCCATGGCGGAGGAGGTCGAGGCCGAGCAGGAGACCGGCGTGACGCACGACGGGTGGTGGCTGCTCCAGCGCAGGCGGGCCGGCGAACTTCTCAGCACTGGACGATTCCCGCTCCTGGCCATGCTGCCCGAGGAGACGGTGTCGGACCTGGACGGGATGTTCGAGTACCTCCTGGCACGCCATCTCGACGGCTTCGCCGTCATGGTGAGCAGGGGTGCGGGGCGTCCTCGGTGACCGGTCTCCCCCGCCGGTCGCCGGCCCTCGGTGTGAAGCCGATGTGAAGCAGCCATGATGGCGCCGCGTGCTCCACTGGAGCATTCAACGGGGGAGAAATCATGCGCTTCACGCGTGCACGCACGCCGTTTCCCGAATCGGCCGGAGGCGCCACGAGTGGCATGCTCTACGTCACGAACGGCGACTCCGGCGACATCTCGCTGTTCCGCCTCGACGGGCAGGGCAGGCCGGTGCCCGACCCGCCGCTCGTCGCGACGGGCCGGCAGCCGCGGCAGCTCGTGTTCGCCCGTGACGGCCGCACCGCGTACGTCGCGACGGCCCTGGACGACCACGTGCACCAGTACCAGGTGGGCCACGACGGGCGGCTCGCCGTGCTGGCGCCGCCCGTGCGGACGGGGGCGTTCCCGTTCGGGAGCGTCGTGTCGCCGTCGGGCAGGGCTCTCTACACGGCCAACACCGATGACGGGACCGTGTCGCCGTTCGCGATCGGCGACGGCGGGCGGCTGCGCGTCCTCGGCGCCCCCGCCGTCACCGGGCAGGACAGCCCGCGCGGGCTCGCCATGACGCCCGACGGCCGCTACCTGTACGTCAGCCACGGCCGGCCCGCGATCACCGGGGATGACACCAAGCCGCCCGGCTTCGTCGTCGTCTTCGCCGTGCGCTCCGACGGCACGCTGCGCAGGATCGGCGCGCCGGTGCCGGTCGAGCGCGGCGGGCTCGGCATGTCGATCACCCCGGACGGGCGGTTTCTCTACGTCGCGTGCGAGGTGCTGACCAGCGTGTCGGAGCGCCAGCTCTTCGGCTTCGCGGTGGGCGCCGACGGCTCGCTCAAGGCGGTCCCCGGCTCGCCGTACAGCGCGCCGGACGTGCCCGTCAGCGCCGCTGTGACTCCGGACGGGCTGCGGCTGTACGTCGTCAGCGGGGGCCTGGACCTTGATCCTGACGTCGCCACCAAGGTGTGGGGGTTCACGATCGCCGCCGACGGGGCGCTGATCGCCGTCCCCGATGCTCCCTTCGACGCCGGGCACGGTCCGGTCGGTATCGCGCTGACGTCCGACGGGCGGCGGGCTTACGTCAGTACGCTCCGTGCTGAGCTGCTGTCGTTCGCCGTCGGGGCGGATGGGAGGCTGGCGCCGATCGCGGAGGCTGTGCCGACGGGCGGGAAGCGTCCGCTCTTCCAGTCGGTGGCCGTCGGGCCGCGCTGACAGGGGCGCACGGAGAAGGGGCGCACGGGCAAGGGGGCGCGCGGACGAGCGGCGCGCGACAGGGGCGTGTGCTGACTGGGGCGTGCTGGCGGGGGTGCGCTGGCCGGATGCGTGTGCCCCCTGATGAGGAGCTGAGCACCGGAGGCGTAGGTTCATGTTCTTCACCGTGCTCGGCCCGGTAGGCCTTACGGTGGCAGGCAGAACGCATGTGCTGCGACGGGCGCAGACGCGAGGACTGCTGGCGTTCATGCTGCTGAGGGCCAACCGGGTCGTACCGGCCGAGGCGTTGATCGAGGCCCTGTGGGGCGGCGCGGAACCGCGTACGGCCCGCAGCCAGGTCCAGAACGGGATGTCGGCCGTACGGGCGCAACTGCGGGCGCACGGCGGCGAGGGGATGTTGTCCAGCGGACCCGCCGGATACCTGCTCACCGTCGCGGCCGAGCAGGTCGATCACGCGCTGTTCGAGCTGCGCCGCCGTGAGGCCCGCGCGTCGGCCGGCTGGTCGCCCGCCGGGGCGGCGGCCGCGTTGCGGGCGGGGCTGGAGCTGTGGCGGGGGCCGGTGCTCGGCGGGGCGTCGGGCTCGTACGTCGAGCCCGCCCGCGCCCGCCTGCTCGACCGGTATCTGACGGCGCGGGAGGAGTTCGTCGAGCTGGAGCTGCGGCTGGGGAGGCATGGCGAGGTGGCGGCCGAGTTCCTGGCCGCCGTGGACGAGCATCCGGGGCGGGAGCGGCTGCGGGGTCAGGTCATGCTCGCGTTGTACCGGTCGGGGCGGCAGGTGGAGGCGCTGCGGCTGTACCGGGAACATCGGGTGCGGCTGGCCGAAGGGCACGGCCTGGATCCGGGGCCGGAGCTGGTGGCGCTGCATCAGGCGATCCTGGAGAACGACCCGACGCTCCTGACGCCCGGCGCTCCTGGTGCTGCTGCCGGTGAAGGAGGCGCGGGGCCGGCCCGGCCGGCTCGCCATCAGCGGCGGCGAACCGGCCGTGCCCGACCCCCCGCAGGCCGTTAGCCGCTGGCCGCTACCGGACGGTGACCGGAAGCGTGGCCCTGGCCTTGGGGGACCCGTTGCACGACACGGACTGCCCCGTGTACACCGCCACCACCGAACACCCCTCGTCATCCACCACGGTCACCGTGACCACGTACCTCCCGGGCAGCGCATAGGTGTGCACCGGCGCCGCACCCCCATCGGCCAGCTTCGCGCCGTCACCGAAGTCCCAGTCGTACCGGACGACCCGCCCGTCGGGGTCGGACGAGGCGGCGGCATCGAAGGACACCCGCAGCCCCTCGACGCGCGAGCTGAGGGACGCCACCGGCCCCTGGTCCGGGCTGACGGCGACGGCCTGCAGCGCGGCCTGCTCGTCGCCCTTGCCCATGTCGTACGGCGACCCGGGCAACGCCGTCAGGGCCCCGCCGGGGTCGGCCGCGAAGCCGGACACGTCGTCGGAGTCGATGTTGGAGACGTACAGGCGGCGCCCGCTCGGCGACAGGGCCAGCGCGACGGGCGACTTGTGCGCGTCCACCTCGCCGCGGTGCCGCAGCACGCCGCCGGCGCCGATGTCGTACGTGGTGACCGACTTGCTCCCGCTGAGGAGGAGGCCGCCGTCGGCGACGTACAGGTGCCGTCCGTCGGGTGTCGCCACGGCCGAGATGGGCAGGTCGGGCGGGTCGAACGGCGAGCCGGCGACCTCGCTCAGCTTGCCGTCGGCGCCGATGGCGAAGGCGAAGAGGTCTCCGGAGTCGGAGCAGGGCACGTAGAGGTACTTCCCGTCCGGGGTGACGGCCATGGCTCCGCCGGACCTGCCGATCGGGGTGGAGCCGTGCTTCGGGGACAGTGCGCCGCCGGCGTCGATGGCGAAGGTCGTCACCGCGTCGAAGTCGCCGGCGTCCTTGCCGCGGTGGCTGACGTACAGGAAGCGGCCGTCCGGGGTGACGGCCAGGCCGTTCGGCTGGACCTCGCCGCTCGCGACCGGCTCGCCGAGCGGGCTCAGGGCGCCGTCCGGGGCGACGGTGAACGCCGAGATCGTGTTGTCGATCCGGTTCGACACGTACAGCGTGCCGCCGCCTGGTGTGAGGGCGAGGCTGACGGGTTCGGCTCCGGTGGCCACGACCGGGCCGTACGGGGTCAGCCCACCGTCGGCGCCGATCCGGTACGTCCTGATCACGCTCGCGTCGTCCCCCTTGTTGGGGTCGAAGCCGACGGCCACGTACGCCGTGCGGCCGTCGGCCGACAGGACGATGCCGCGCGTCCCGCCGTCCGCGTTCACGGTGCGCGGCGGGGTGACCAGCCCTCCGTCGGGCCGGACGCGGAACGTCATCACATCCCTGGAGACCAGCCCGTTCACGTAGACCGACCGCTCAGGCGGGGCGGTCATGCGGGTGGCGGCGGAGGTGGCGGTGAAGGGCGTCACGGTCAGGGCCAGGGCGGTGCAGAGCAGCGTGGTACGTCGGAGCTTCGACATGGCGAATCAACCTCGATCGCTGGATTCCGTCGTTCCAGGCATCCTCCGGGGCGAGCCCATGCATCCCGTACACAAACCCCACACACCACCACGCGGGATCAGCGCAGTTGCGCGGTGATGGAGGGGTCGCGGATGGCGGTGTCCGCGGCCAGCATCATCGCCTTCGACAGGATGACGGCCAGCACCTCGTCGCCCTCGAACGGAAGGAACACCCGCGCCCCGCTCCCGCCCTTCGGCACGATGCACAGGTACGTGTCGTTCGGCGACATGAGGATGTTCCCCGACCCCAGGTGGATCTTGTAAGAGCGCAGCTCACCCCGGACGTGCAGGAACCGGTCGTCCAGGAAGCACCGGTCGGCGATGGCCAGGCGGGGCAGGAGGCGCGACAGCAGGTCGTGGCGGGTGCGGGCGGTGGCCGGGAGCGGCCCGAACCCGTAGGAGGTCCAGTAGTCGCCGTACGGCCCGCCGTCCCGCCAGGCAGGGTCGGCGCCGACGCTGGCCACGCCCACGAACAGGTCGGCGTCACGCATGACCTCGCTGAACACCAGCGGCGGGATCCGCGTCAACGGCAGCGGCGGGGTGTGGCGGGGGTCGATGAAGCCGCCGTGATGCGTCTCCGCGTCGGGCGGGTAGAAGCGCAGCTCGCCGGTGACGACGTGGAGGTAGGCGCCGGAGGGCGTCCAGCCCTCGCCGCGGTGGTCGGGGCCGCACCAGAACTCCGCGCGCACGCCCCAGCCGGGCAGGTCGCGGGTGGCGGGCGGGAAGTCGCCATCGACCGCCATGTGCAGGTCGTGCCGCCAGCCGCGGGCGCGGGCCAGGGCGTGGAGCTGGTGCTGGCGCAGCACATGACCGGCGAAACGGGCGGAGTGGCCACCGGCCGCCCGCTCGGCTTCGGTGAGGAGGTAGACCTCGCGATGCGCCTGCTTGAAGGGCTGGGTGATCTCGTGCCGTTCCAGGTGGCGCCGCCAGCCCAGCACCTCGGCGGGGTCGCGGCCGATCGGGTGCCAGAGCCGGACGTCGGCGTCAGGGCCGGGGCGGACCGGCGCGCCGTCGAGGTCGCGTAACACGCCCTCGGCCCACAGGCACGGGACGTCACCGGCCAGCCAGATCAGCCGCCTGGCCAGGGTGCCGAGCAGCGGATGGTCGAGGTAGCGGGCCCGCCAGCTCCCGTACGTCCAGGATCGCTGGGCGAGGAACAGGCGATCGAGGCGTTCGGACTGGGCGGTGAGCATCTTGCCGACGTCCTTGACGACGCCCTTCAGGGCGGCGATCTCCTCCGCATGCCCGGCGCGGACGCTCGCGGGCGGCGACTTGACCGTTCTGCCCTTGTCGTTGCGCCAGCTCAGGGCCGCCTTTCCGGCGGTCACGGTCAGCTCGGCGGTGCTGTCCCCGACCGCTTGGACGAGCCGGCCGACCTCGGTCAGGCCGTAGTCGGGCACGCCGAGTTCCGCCACCTCCTCGCGGGAGACGCCGAGCGCCCTGGCCTTGGCGCCGAGGACGCCGTCGAGCACCTTGAGCGTGCCCCGGTGCGTCACGGTGACCGCCAGCCGGGCCAGTTGCGCCAGGGCGTCGTCGCCGTCGAGCCTGGCCAGCGCGTGGATGGCGGAGGTGGCGGTCGGGGCGTGGCGCGGCCCGAGGTGCGGAACCTTGCGCAGCGCGGACTCGGCCAGCGCGGCCAGCATCCTGCTGGTGCCGGGCTGTGCGGGCAGGCAGCCGAGCATCCAGATGAGCCCGCGCAGCGCGACCGCGTTGTACGGGTCGTTCTAGTGCTCGTAACCACCGTCCAGGGGCAGGGACCGGGGGCGGCCGACGAGTGACAGCCAGCCCGTGAGCCGGGCCCTGGCCGTCTCGGCGCCGGCCCGCTCCAGCAGGGCGCCGGCGGTGCGCGCCCACCTGGCGGACGACTTGGAGCCCGACGCGGTCAGCGCGTGTTCGAGCAGGGCGGTCCAGGTCTCGTCCAGCTCCTCGGACAGGATCCGGTCGGCCCAGGGCTCGCCCGGGTTGAGCAGGGGTGATCGAATCTGCTCGACGAGCGGCGCCAGCACCACCTCGCGCCTCCACCCCACCAGGGCCACCCGCCGGACGCCCGCGACCTGCTCGGGCGTGAGGGTGTGACCGGCGTCGAGCCGGCACCGCAGGATGAACGAGAGCTTGCTGTGGCAGTACGTCCATTGGCGGGCGGCTTCGTCGAGGAACAGCCCGGCCGCCTCGGGGGTCCAGGCGTCGGTGACGTCGTCGGTGATGATCGCGGCCGTGCCCGCTTCGCGTTCGCCGTCGGGACGGGACAGCAGGCGCATGGCCTGCTCCACCCGGGAGGCGGCCGATGCCCGCGTGGCCGCCTCCCTGAGCCGTGCGCCGGCGCCGCTGTCGAACCAGAAGCTGGCGCCCTGGTCCTCGCTGTGGCTTGCCTCGGTCGGCGGCATCGGCGGCTCCGTTGCGGAAGAGGTGGCGGAGCCCGGCGTCTCAGTGGTCATGGCGGGTCAGTGTAGGGAGAGCGGCCGACGGTTTTCGATCATCTGGCGACGGCACGCATGACGGCGGCGCGGCGGGCGGGCGGAACGTATGCTCGTTGACCGGGTCCCGGGCGTGGAGGGCGGTCGTGATGTCGCATCCCTGGCGCGGCTGGTGCCTCCTGCGTCCCGGGCTGATGCTGTACGGCGGCACGGTCGGCGGGAACGCGTTGCATGCGCACCACGCGGTTCAGCTCATCGTCGCCGCCGAGCCGTTCACCATGGGCGACGGTCACGGCGAGCGGGTGACGACGCGGATCGCCGTCATCCCGCCCGACACCGCCCACACGGTGCTGACCGGGGCTCGCGACGCGCTGCTCGTCCATCTGGATCCGCGTAGTTCGCCGGGGCGGTGCCTGCTCGCGCGTTCCGGCTCGGGGGCGAGGGCTTCGACCTGGTCGCCGCCCGTCGGCGAAATGCCCGTCCCGCCGATCGAACCAGGGCCTGTGGGCGCGCGGCCGGAAGGTCACGGGGGCAGGCGAGCGGAAGGCGGCGAGGGCCGCGGAGGCAGGCGGCTGGTCATGTTCGCCGAGCCGCCGTCCGGCCACCCGCGCTCCGCCGAGGCGGCGAGCGCTCTGCGGGTCGTCGAGGCGTGGAGCGGCGCCGGCGACGTCCCGCTCCTGCTTCACCCTGCGGTGGAGGCGGCGATCGCCGTCATCCCCGCCCTCCTGCCCTCAGGACCGGTACGGCTGCGCACGGTCGCGGAAGCCGTCCACCTGTCACCCAGCCGCCTGGCCCACCTGTTCAGCGCCCACGTGGGCATCCCGCTACGACCGTACGTGCGATGGCTGCGCCTGAGGCACGCCATCGACCGGGTGGCCGCCGGTGAGACGCTGACGGCGGCGGCACACACCGCCGGGTTCACCGACGGCCCCCACTTCACCCGCGCCTTCCGCCGTACGTTCGGAAACGCCCCGTCCGAGCTGGCCGCCGCGATCGACTGGCTGCCCTGACGAAGCAACGGCGCCCGAGCTATGAGCGCAGCTCGCGCTTGAGGATCTTGCCGGTCGCCCCCATCGGCAGGCTGTCACGGAACTCGATGATCCGCGGGTACTTGTAGGCCGCCATGTTCTCCCTGCACCAGGCCCCCAGCTCGGCCTCGGTCACGTTCGCGCCGGCCGACGGGATGACGTACGCCTTGACCTCCTCACCGTGTGAGGCGTGCGGCACGCCGACCACCGCCGCCAGCGAGACCGCCGGGTGCGTCATCAGCACCTCCTCCACCTCGCGCGGGTAGACGTTGAGACCACCCCGGATGATCATGTCCTTGGTGCGGTCGACGATGGCGTAGTAGCCGTCCTCGTCGCGGGTGGCGACGTCGCCGGTGCGGAACCAGCCGTCCCGCAGCACCTCGGCGGTTTCCTCGGGCCGCCCGTAGTACCCCTTCATGACGTTGTGGCCGCGGACGGCGATCTCGCCGGGCCCCTCGCCCTCGACGGTGTTCCAGTCGCCGTCCACCAGCCGCATCTCCACCCCCCAGAGGGGGAAGCCGATGGTGCCGGGCTTGGTGGGCCGGCTGAGCCGGTTGAAGCAGGCCGCGGGGGACGTCTCCGACAGGCCGTACCCCTCCAGGATCGGGATGCCGAACGTGGCCTCGAAGTCCTTGAGCACCTCGGCCGGGCAGGCGGCCGCCCCCGACACCGCCACCTGCAGCGACCTGGGCACCTCGGCCCCGTCCGCGTGGATCTTCGACAGCATCGCCCAGTACATCGTGGGCACCCCGGCGAACATCGTCACCTTCTCCGTGCGCATCAGCTCCAGCGCCTGGCCGGGCTCGAAGCGCGGCAGCAGCACGAGGGTGGCGCGGCGGCGCAGGCTCACGTTCATGACGGAGGTCTGGCCGAACGAGTGGAACAGCGGCAGCACGGCCAGCGAGACGTCACCCTCGGGATCTGTGGGGAACATCTGGTCGCTGACGACGGCGTTGAGCAGCAGGTTCGCGTGGGTGAGCTCGGCGCCCTTGGGCCGGCCGGTGGTGCCGGAGGTGTAGAGGATGGCCGCGACGTCCTCCGGCCCGGTTCGTACCGTCTCGAACTGGCCGGGCATCCCGTCCAGCGCCGCCCAGAACGACTCGCCGTGCTCCGACTCCGTCGCCAGCGGTGTGGCGGGCAGGACGAAGAAGTGCTCACACCCCCGCGCGCCGTCGAACCCCTCCCGCCCGCGCGCCCCCGTCGGCAGGTCGGCGGTGCCCTCGAAGCAGAACAGCGCCTTGGCGTCGCTGTCGGTCAGGTGGTAGGTGATCTCGCGTGGCTGGAGCAGCACGCTGAGCGGGACGACGGTCGCCCCGGCCTTGAGGATGCCGAAGTAGACGAACGGGAAGTAGGGCAGGTTCGGGCAGAGCAGCGCCACCTTGTCGCCCTTGCCGATCCCCCGCGACACCAGCAGGCCGGCCACCTGGTTCGCGACGGAGTCCACCATGGAGTACGGCAGGCGCAGGTCGCCGAGGACCAGGGCGGTGCGGTCGGGAGCGTTGCGGGCGCTGTCCTCCAGGATGATCGACAGGTTGAGCATGGTGACCCTCTCGTCGGAACGCGTCGTCCGTCCCCAGGATGCTCCGGCGGGTCCCGGCGGGCCTTGTACGAACGTGCCGACTCCCACCGACCTTTCAGTACGCGCCGAAGCTCCCGAGGCCGCCATCGGACAGTCCGCCCGCTGGGCAAGCCGCCCGCGAGGCGGGACGATGGGCGCAGGGTCGCGAGGAAGGACGCCGTCATGTCCGTGCTGTCCACCAGGCTTACCGCGAAATACGCCATCCCGTACCCGTTCGTCTGCGCGGGAATGGCCTTCGTGGCCGAGACGCCCGAGCTCGCGGCGGCGGTCACCAACGCCGGCGGGATCGGCGCGATCGGCGCCGCGCTCCTGCCCCCTGACCGGCTGCGGGAGATGATCCGCGAGGTCAGGGACCGCACCGGCGACCGGCCGTTCCACGTCAACCTCATCAGTTTCTTCCCCACCGGCGAGCTGGTCGAGGTGTGCGTGGCGGAGCGGGTGCCGATCGTCTCCTTCCACTGGGGCCATCCCCCGGCCGACCAGGTGAAGCTGCTGCGCGAGGCCGGGGTGTCGGTGTGGGAGCAGGTCGGCTCCGCCGACGCCGCCAGGCTCGCCGTGAACGACGGGGCGGAGGTCGTCATCGCCCAGGGCTGGGAGGCCGGCGGCCACAACTACGGCGGCCTGCCGACCATGGTCGGCGTGCCGGCCGTGGTGGACGCCGTGGGCGGGCGGGCGCTGGTCCTGGCCGCGGGCGGGATCACCGACGGACGCCAGGTCGCCGCCGCCCTCTGCCTGGGCGCGGACGGGGTGTGGGTCGGCACCCGGATGGTCGCCTCGCGCGAGGCCCGTGTCCATCCCGAGCACCACCGGCGGCTGGTGGCCGCCGCCGGGGACAGCGCGGTGCTGACGTCGATCTTCGGGCCGGAGTTCCCGCGCTTCAACCCGATGCGGCTGCAGCGCAACCGGGTGGTCGCCGAGTGGGACCAGCGCCTGGCGGAGATCCCGGCCGACCTCGGCTCCCTGGAAGAGGTGGGCACCACGGTCGTGCAGGGGCAGCGGACGCCGGTGCGCAAGTTCCCGCTGATGCTGGCGGTCGCGGAGACCGAAGCCGACTGGGAGGAGATGCCCTGGCTGATGGGGCAGGGTGTGGGCCTGATCCACGACGTCAAACCGGCCGCGGAGATCGTGAGGGACATGATGGCGCAGGCCGAAGCGGTGCTGACCCGGTTCGGATCGGGAGCGGCGGGGGTCTGATCACCGCTCGGCGCCGAGCAGCCCGGCCACCACGCCCAGGTCGTCCGGGGCGGCCGTCAGCTCGAAGTCGTCCAGCTCGGGGTGGGAGCAGAGGAGCGCCACGTGCATCGCGTACGGGCGCACCTTCTTCCGCTCCGACTGCTCCAGCTCCCGCCAGGATCGTACAGACGCGCCGGTCAGGTCGATCTCCTGGTGACGCCTGCGCCAGGTCATGCGGCGATCGGCGTACCGGAGGGTGCCCGTCTGCCACGAGGCGCCCTCACTCAGGGCCACGGCGACGACGAGCCTGAGTGGGCCGACCTCGTCGCCGACGGCCAGTGCGGCCTCCACCTTCGCTCTGGTGGTCGCGGCGCGACGGCGTACCAGAACCGGAAACACGTAGACGCTCATCAAGAGCGAGATCAAGCCCAGAGCTTGTAACGCCACGTCCATCCAGCCATCGTCACATCCGCCGCCACAACTGAACAGCTCAGCTTCCGTCAGGGACACCGGCCGGTCAGATCATGCGGCGCAGCGCGACCTCCACGGCGTCGATCAGCGGATCCCCCTCGGTCCGCGGGTGCCGCGCGAGGCCGAGCTCGACGTCCGGCAGCGCGGGCAGGGCCTCCGCGTCGTGGCAGGCCATGGCCGGTTCGAGGTTCGAGGGCATGAGCGCCGCGACGCCGAGCCCGGCCCGGAGCGCGGCGAGCACGCCGACGAGGCTGTTGCTCTCGAACACCATCCGCCACGGCCGATCGGCGCGCTCCAGCGCCTCCAGCACCGCCGTACGCCAGAAGCAGGGGTTCGAGAACAGCACCACCGGCAGCGGGTCGGCGGTCACGTCCACGCCCTGGCCGGCCGCCCAGACCAGCGGGCGGCGCACCGTCCAGCGGGGCGGCCCGGGAAGGTCGGGCACCTCGTCGAGGACGAGCTGGACGCGGCCCGTGTCGTAGGCCTCCCTGATCGCGGTCTTGGGCAGGGTGAGCACCTCCAGCGTCGTGCCGGGGTGCACGTGGGCGAGGTCGGCGAGGGCCTGCGGGAGCTGGGCGGCGGCGAGGTCCTCGTGCAGGCCGACGCCGCAGTGGCCGGTGAGCGCGCGCCCGGCTTCGGTGAGCGCCTGCGCGGAGAGCGCGAGAATGCGCTCGGCGTACGGCAGCAGCTCCTCCCCCGCCCCCGTCGGCGAGACGCCGGACGGCGACCGGTGCAGCAGCGGACGGCCGACGACGCCCTCCAGCTTGCGTAACTGCTGGCTGAGGGCGGGCTGGGTCTGGCCGAGCGCGGTCGCGGCGCGGCTGATGCTGCCCGCCCGCACCGCGGTGACGAACGACCGCAGCAACGCGATCTCAAGCTCCTTGGGCATAAGAACTGATTATGGCACCCCCAACGAATCGACCACTTCCTATGGCCCGGCAACTGATTTAGCGTCACCCAGGTGACCGGATACCGACAGGTGCTCGCCGTGCCGGGGATGGCGTCGCTCCTGGCCGTCTCGCTGTTCGCGCGCGTCGCGATCACGGCCGACGCGATGGCGCTGACCTTGTACGTCGTGCTGGGGCTGGGCCTGAGCTACGCCGCGGCGGGCGGCGTCGTGGCGGCGCTGACCGCCGGGGTGGCGCTGGGCGGGCCGCTGCTCGGCCGCCTCATCGACGCGCGCGGCCTGCGTCGCGTGCTGGTGGTGACGGTCGGCGTGCAGGTCGTGTTCTGGCTGAGCGTGCCGGTCCTGCCGTACGTGGTCCTGCTGGCCGCCGCCTTCCTGGCCGGTCTGCTGATGGTGCCGGCGCAGCCGGTGACCAGGCAGGCGATCGCCGCGATGACCACGTCGGCGCAGCGGCGGGCCGCGTTCGCGCTGGAGGCGGTGCAGGGCGAGCTGTCGTACGTCGTGGGGCCGGCGGTGGTGATCGTGGGCGCGGCGAGCACGTCGCCCGGTGCGGTGGTGTGGGGGGTCGGCGCCGTGATCGTGGCCGGTGGAGCCGGGATCGCCTGGCTGAATCCGCCGCTGCGGGCCCGGGAAGAAGTGCGGGCCGGACGGCCGCCGCGCCGGGAGTGGCTGGGGCCGGGCATGATCGCTGCCTTGACGATGGCGTTCGGCACCACGATGCTGCTCGGCGGCATCGACCTGGCCGTCGTCGCGACGCTCGAAGAGGCAGGTCAGGTGTCCTGGGCCGCGGTGGTGGTGGCCGTGCTGGGCGTGACGTCCGTCGTGGGCGGGCTGGTCTACGGCGTGCTGCCCCGGCCGCTGCCCACGTGGCTGCTGCTCGGCCTGCTCGGGCTGCTGACGGTTCCCGCCGGGCTCGCGCACGACTGGCTCTGGCTGTGCGTGGCCGTGGCCGGCGCCGGGCTGCTCACCGCGCCGACCCTCGCCACGGTGGCCGACGCGGTGAGCCGGTTGGCGCCGGCCGGGGTGCGGGGTGAGGCGACGGGGCTGCAGGCCTCGGCGGCCGGCGCGGGGTTCGCGGTCGGCGCCCCGGTCGTCGGGGTGGCGATCGACGTCTCCGTACCGGCGGGCGGTTTCGCGGCGGCCGGGCTGGCCGGGCTCGCGGCCGCGCTGGCCGGATTCCTGCTGACCCGCCGCTCGTCCGCGCGGACGCGGCCTCCGCTCGGCGGCCAGGAGCGCGCCGGAGCAGCGGCGTCCGCGGAGGTCAGGTCAGGGCGCGTCGGAGCAGCGGTGTCAGCGGAGGCCGGGTCAGGCCGAGAGGGCGCCGACCGCTTCGAGGATCACGGCGGCGACCTCCTTGGGACGTGACACCGCCACCGCGTGTGAAGCCCCCGCGACCTCCACGCCGCTCGCCCCCGCCCGCGCCGCCCCGAACCGCTGAACCTCGGGGTTGATCGCCTGGTCGGCGCCGGCGATGACGGCCCAGGCCGGCTTGGTCCGCCAGGCCGCCGTGCTCGCCCGGTCGGTGAAGGCGGCGGCGGCCAGCGGGCGCTGCGTCACCGCCAGCACGCGGGTGACCTCCTCGGGCACGTCCGCGGCGAACACCTGCGGGAACGCCTGCGGGTCGATGGTGAACTCGACGGCGTCCTGGCCGTCCTCGCCCGGGTAGGCGGACTGGCGCAGGGAGGCCGCGAGCGGCGGCTCGGGGAAGCGTCCCTGCAGCTCGCCCAGGCTCTCGCCCTCGTCGGGAACGTAGGCGGCCACGTAGACCAGACCGGCGACGTTCTGCGCAGCGCCGGCCACGGTGATGACGGCGCCGCCGTAGGAGTGCCCGGCCAGCACGACGGGCCCGTCGATCCGGGACGCCACGGAGGCGACGTAGGCCGCGTCGGCGGGCAGGCCGCGCAGCGGGTTGGGCGGCGCCACCACAGGGACGCCGTGCTGCTGCAACTCGGTGATGACGCCCGACCAGCTCGCCGCGTCGGCGAACGCTCCGTGGACGAGGACGACGGTCGGGGTGCTGCTGTTCGGCATGCGATTGCTCCTCAGGAGGAAGGTGTTCCAGGTGGCGATCCAAACAGGCCACGAGGGGCGGGTACGAGGCGGAAACGTACTTCTGCCTGTGGTTCTGCCTCGTGCTGCGCTGGGGGCGCGCGCTTGGATGTGGAGCGAAACGGGAGCTCCCCTCCCATACCGGAGCCCCGCCCTTTTCTGGAGCGAACATGAGCAAGCCTGTCCTGGAACCCGCCGCGCAAGCCTTCGCCGACGCGACCGCCGAGCCGCCGTACCTCTTCCAGCTCCCTCCGGAGCAGGGCCGCAAGGCCGTGGACGAGGTGCAGTCGGGGCCGGTCGCCAAGCCCGACGTGGACGAGGAGTGGGTGACGGTGCCCGGCGGCCCGACGGGCCAGGTCAAGGCCCGCATCGTCAGGCCGGCGGGCAGCACTGGCGCCCTCCCGGTGATCGTCTACATCCACGGCGCCGGCTGGGTGTTCGGCAACGCCCGCACCCACGACCGGCTGGTCCGCGAGCTGGCCGTGGGCGCCGGCGCCGCCGTCGTCTTCCCCGAGTACGACCTCTCGCCCGAGCACCGCTACCCGGTGGCCATCGAGCAGAACTGGACGGTCGCCCGCTGGGTCGCCGAGCAGGGCGCGTCCAAGAACCTGGACGCGAGCCGGATCGCGGTGGCCGGCGACTCGGTCGGCGGCAACATGACCGCCGCCCTGACCCTGATGGCCAAGCGGCGCGGCGGGCTGACGCTGCGCCAGCAGGTGCTGTTCTACCCGGTCACGGACGCGTCCTTCGACACCGGCTCCTACCAGCAGTTCGCCGAAGGCTACTTCCTGCGCCGCGACGGCATGCGATGGTTCTGGGACCAGTACACCACCGACGAGGCCCAGCGCGCCGAGATCACCGCCTCCCCGCTGCGCGCCACCGTCGACGACCTGACCGGCCTGCCGCCCGCGCTGGTCATCACCGGCGAGGCCGACGTGCTGCGCGACGAGGGCGAGGCGTACGCGAACAAGCTGCGCGAGGCGGGGGTGGCGGTGACGGCCGTGCGGTACCAGGGGATCATCCACGACTTCGTGATGCTGGACGCGCTGCGCGGGACGCAGGCGGCCGCCTCGGCGATCGAGCTGGCCATCGGCACGCTCCGCCGGGCACTCACCCCCGCGAGCTGAACTCCGCCAGGCGGTCGAGTTCCTTGAGCACCGCGGCCGCCCGCGTCGTGTCGGCCGCCGCCTCGTGCAGCTCGACGGCCTCGGCGAACGCCTCGCGGGCCTCGCCCGGCCGTCCGAGCCGCACCAGCGCCTGGCCCAGGTTCGTCAGCGACAGCGCCAGGGCCCGGCCGATCGGGCGGGTGCGCAGCTCTGACAGCGCCTGCCGGTAGTGGTCGGCGGCCTCCTGCCAGCGGCCCAGTTGGAGGTAGGTCTCGCCCACCACGTCCAGCGCCGCGCCGATAGCGTGGTTGGTGATGGCGGGCGAGCCGCCGAACGCGGGGTCGCGCAGCCGTTCCACCGTCGCCAGGCAGTGCCGCAGCGACTCCTCCAGCCGGCCGAGCCTGCGCAGGCAGTTGCCGACGCCGACCAGGGCCTGGGCGTAGCCGTCGGCGTCCCCGGCCTGCTCGAAGCACTCCGCCGACCGGCGGGTGTGCTCCAGCGCCGTCTCCTTGCTCCGCTGGTCGTCGCGTCCCCACAGCGCCCAGGTCGCGTACGTGTACGACCAGCCCTGCTGGCGTACGTCGCCGCTGCGGCGGGCCAGCTCCAGGGCGCGCAGCGCGGTCGCCTCCGCTTCACCGTAACGCGCCAGGCAGTACGTCTGCGCCCACGACAGGTAGTTGAGGTGCGCGGCCTCCTGCACCGGGTCGCCCATCGCGCGGGCGGCCCGCGACGACAGGCCGAACACCTCGGGCCAGTGCCCCCAGTGCATCCACAGGTCGGAGAACCAGTGCATGGCCTCGGCCACCTCGACCACGCGGGCGTGCTCGCCGAGCCGGGCCGTCTCCCGCAGCGCCGCCAGCCACGCCTCGCCCTCGGCCATGAGCCACTGCCTGGCCTGCTCCTGGTCGTCCAGCTCGACCAGCGAGCTCCAGCCGGGCGGCGGCGCCCCGTAGTCGGGTTCGAACCAGCGTCCGGCCACGGTGGCGATCTCCAGCAGCCACCCGTCCATCCGCCGCCGCGCCAGCTCCTGCCCGGCGACGGGCTCCTCCTCCGACAGCCGGGAACGCGCGAACAGCCGCACCAGGTCGTGGAACCGGTAGCGGCCCGGGTACGGCGACTGCAGCAGGCCGAGGTCGGCCAGCTCCTCCAGCGCGTCCTCGGCCTCGGCCGGGCCCAGCTCGGCCAGGACCGCCGTCAGCGGCACCCCGAAGTCCGGCGCCGCGGCCAGCGCCAGGCGGCGGAAGCCGCGCCGGGCGGGAACGGAAAGCTGCCGGTACGACAGCGCGAAGGCCGCCGCCACCGACAGGTCACCGGCGGCGAGCGACTCCACCCGCCGCCCCTCGTCGCTGAGCAGGGCGGCCAGTTGCCCGGGTGTCCAGGCGGGCCTGCTCTGCAGCCGGTTGCCGGCGATGCGCAGCGCCAGCGGCAGGTTCTCGCACAGGCTCGCCACCCGCGCCACCCCGTCAGGGTCGGCCTGCGCGCGTTCGGCTCCCACGATGCCGCGCAGCAGCCCGGTCGCCTCCTCGGCGGCCAGGTGCGCCAGCGGGAGCTGGTGCACGCCTTCCAGCCCGGCGAGCGGGCGGCGGCTGGTGATCAGCGTCATGACGGGGCCACCCGACGGGAGCAGCGGGCGTACCTGGCTCTCGTTCGCGGCGTTGTCCAGGATGACCAGGCAGCGCCGCTCGCGCAGCAGCGCCCGGTAGTTGCCCGCGCGGTCCTCCTCGTCGGCGGGGACGCGCCGCTCGGCCACGCCCAGCGCCTTGAGCAGCCGCGACAGCGCCGTGCCCGGGTCCAGCGGGGCCTCGTCCATGCCGCGCAGGTCCAGGTAGAAGCAGCCGTCGGGGAACAGGCCGGCGAGGTGTCCTGCCGCCCGTACGGCCAGCGCGGTCTTGCCGATGCCGGCCGCCCCCGACACCGCCGCCACGACGGCGTCGTCCCGCTCCTGTGCGGCCAGGTCGCGCAGCAGGCCGAGCTCGCGCGTCCGTCCGGTGAAGTCGCCGACGCCGCGGGGCAGCTCGCACGCGCCCGGCGCGCGAGCCTCCTGCCGCGGGCGGCCCGCCTTGGCCGCCTCCGACAGGCTCGCCCGCCGCTCCTCGTCGAGCCGCAACGCCTCGGCCAGCGCCTGCACGGTACGCCGCTGCGGGCCCCTGCTGGTGCCGCGCTCCATGTCGCCGATGGCGCGCACGCTGACGCCTGAGGTGTGGGAGAGCTCCTCGATCGTCAGCCTGGCGGCGTGCCGCATGCTCCGCAGCAACTCCCCGAACGACTCCGCCACCCGTCTCCCTCTTCTCCCGGACCTCGCAGAACACTATCCGCTCGTTGACGGCCGCTGTGCCGCTGACCGGGAGAGATGCGCCACCAGCGGGCGGCGCGGCGGAGGCCGCCGAGTCCGGTCACGCGCCTCACCGCCAGCCCAGGCCGCCCGGTACGCCCGGCTCCCCGCAGCCGGACGTGCAGCCGCGCAGACGTCAGGAGACGCTGAGAGTGCCGTTCGGGTTACGGGCGCACGTGACGACCGCACGGGGCGCCGCGGCGAGGGCGCCGGTCAGGCACTGGCCGAGGACCGTGTGGCCCGCCGCGTTGGGGTGCCACGACTCCTGGCAGGTCTGGAAGTAGGTGACGCAGGTGTTCGCCGCCCGCTGGATGCCGATCTTGTCCCAGCCGGACAGGCTGGTGACGAACGTGCCGGACGGCCCGTCCTGCACCCGGACCGGCGTCGCGAGCGCGCCCGCCGGGCTGCCGGGGTTCTCGCAGAGCCTGGCCCCGTCGAAGGCCCGCTGGACGTCGAGTACGCGCAGGTCGGCCGCCGGGCGTTCGGCTGCCAGCGTGGCGTGCGCGTTCTTGACGAGGGAGCCGAGGTTCTGGGAGAACACGTGCCCGGGGGCGAGGCTCGCGCGGTGGATCGGGCATCCGGCGGCGTAGCGCTCGGCGCCAAGGGCGCGGAACTTGTCGCGGGTGTCGGTGCGGCCGTCCTCGTCGTGGTACTGCTGGGCGAGGTCGGGCGGCAGCGGGTTGGTGTAGGTCTGCAGGATCACCTGGTGGACGCCGTCGGCGTCGATCTGGGCGAGGGTGTCGAGGATCTGGCGCAGGGCGGCGGTGGTCTCGGCGGTGGCGGCGGCGACCTCGGCGTCGGTGGCCAGGTCCGCGGCGGCGCAGGGCTGCTGCGGCACCTCGCCCTTCAGGTAGGCCCAGAACTCCCACCAGCCGGTCCAGGCGTCGGCGATGAAGCGGTTGGCGCACAGCGTGGCCACGTCGCCGAAGGTGAACTGGGTGTTGTTGGAGCCGAGGCCGACGAGGACGACGTCGATGTCGTGCGTCCGCGCGAGGGCGCGCAACTGGTCGAGTTGCGAGGCGACGGCGCGGCCCTCGGCCCTGGCGCTCGAGGGGGCGGCGATGTCGGCGGGCTGGGCGCCGGAGCACGCGAGGTTGAAACGTTGCTGGATGCCCGGCAGCGACGCCGCGAACACGGAGGCGTTCGCCGACCGGTGGCAGAAGTAGGCGTTGCTGTTGGGCGCCGACCAGCCGGGGAAGGCCTGCGCCGTGCCGGAGGCGTCGAGGACGGGCTGGTAGTCGCCCGCGCCTTCCCCGCTGACGAAGCTGTCGCCGAGCGCGACGGCGGCGGTGGGCAGGGCCGCCTGCGCGGGTCCGCTCTGCACGGCCTGGATGCCTGCCGCGCTCACCAGGAACACGACTACCGCGGCGGCATGCTGACGTAACCTCATAACCACCCTATTTCCTACTTAATAAGTACGAAATACGCATGGGTGGATCACAACATGCCGCACACACGGCGTCAACAGGCCCGCCTCCGGCGCGAGCGTCCTCACCGCGGCGGGCTTCGGGGTGGTTCAGTCTTCGTGTTCGAGGGCGAGCTCAGCGAAGGCCCCCGGCGAGGAGAGGCCGGCGCGCCACACCTCGAACTCCCCCGCGTCGGCGCCCGCGCCGCAGACCGGGCAGCCGGTCTCGTCGCGCGGCCACGCGGACATCACCTGCAACGCGCCGGTCTCATAGTGCACGTCGATCTGCCGGGCCAGTGCGATGGGCTCGGCGTGCCCCGTGACCAGCCGGATCGCCTCGCCTGCGATCATCGCCGCGACCAGGGCGATGTGCGGCGGGAACGCGATCGTGACGCTCCCGAGGTCGGAGCGCAGGGCCGCCCCGAGCTTGGTGAGGTACTTCGGGTCGTTGCGACGGTAGTACAGGTGCAGGCAGTCCAGGCAGCCGGTCTCGAAGGGCCGGACGGTGAACATCCGGCCGCGGGTGACGAACGAGCCGCCGCCGACGTACGGGACGGACTCCCGCACGCAACCGGCGTTGACCCGCCGCTGCGCGATGAAGGGCGGCTCGTCGATCGCGCAGATCGCCACGTCGGCTCCGCGCACCAACTCGGCGACCTGGGTCGCCGACTCGATCTTCCGCTGTACGGGGACGAAGGTGACGTCGGGGTTGAGCTGACCGGCGATCCGGGCCGCCGCCTCGCTCTTGCAGGAGCCCAGGTCGCTCTCCCGATAGAGGAACTGCCTGTTGAGGTTGGTCCGCTCGACCCGGTCGTAGTCGACGGCCGTGATCTGGCCGAAGCCCGCGCCCAGCAGCAGCGGCAGGATGTACGACCCGCCGCCGCCGAGCCCGAACAGCACACAGTGCGCGGCACGCAACTGGTCCTGGATGGCCCCCCGTTGTGAGGACAGCCGGTCGTAGTGGCTGAAGTAGTTGATGTTGCCCACATAACGGCTCAGGTCATCACCGTCGTACGCGGTCGGCCCGGCGTCCTCGACGAAGCCGCGCGCGTCCAGGTCGCGTACGGCGTCGAGCACGTCGTCGAGGCCGAGGTGCGGAAACGCCTCGCGGACGACCGCCACCACCTCGCCGAGCGGCCGGGAGCCGTCCAGCGCGTCGACCAGCGTCCACAACTCGCCGTACGGGTCGGAGATCTCCACCGTCACGCCGGCTTGCGCGCCGATGCGGAAGCACCCGTCGTCCAGCCGGTATTTCGGATAGATGGGCTTCACGCGGATGTGTCGGTCCAAGGAAAGGGGGTATGCCATCGCGTATTCCTTCACACTTGTTGTCGGCCGTCCCTCAGGGCGGGCGGGGTTCCGGGAGCCGGCACGAGCCGCCGGCTCCCGGAACCGTCACACCTGTGTTCCGCGCCTGGGTTTAGAAGAACACCCAGTTGTTGTCACCTTCGAGCTCGGGCGTGTCGCCGGAGAGGTCAATCTCGTAGCGCATGTGGTTCACCTCCTCTCGGGTAGAACCTGACCGGCCGGGACATGAGGCCGGCCAGGCTTGTCACCGCCACCAGGGCGGCCGCGAGGAGGAACACCGCGCGCGGCCCGGTGGCGGAAGCCAGAAGACCCGCGAGGGAGGCCCCCACGGGGAAGAAACCGACTGAGGCGACGAGCAGCGCCGCGAACACCCGCCCGCGGACCTCGGCGGGCACCGCGGTCTGCACCACGGCCATCAGCAGCACGTTGGCGGCCGCGTTGGTGAAGCCGACGCCGAGGAACAGCAGCGTGGTCGGCGCGGGTCCGCCGGTGAGCCCGGCCGCGGCCAGCATGACGGCCTGCGGGAGCAGCAGCGCGACCGCCAGCCGCACCGGGTTCCGCGGCGTCGGCCGCGCGCCCACGACGAGGCTGCCCAGCAGCGCCCCGAGCCCGAAGGCGCCCAGCACGATCCCGTACGCGGCGGCGAACGGTGAGACGGTCTGGTGCAGCAGGGCCGGCAGGCCGACCTCCAGGACCCCGGCGAACCCGAGGTTGCCGACAGCGGCCAGCGTCATGATCACCTTCAGCAGCGGACGTTCGCGCAGCACGCCCCACAGCCCGGCCGCCCGCGCCGCGGGGGCCGCCGTCGCGTCACGCATCGCGGTGGCGTCACGGATCGCGGTGGCGTCACGGATCGCGGTGGCGTCACGCATCGCGGTGGCGTCACGGATCGCGGTGGCGTCACGCATCGCGGTGGCCTCACGCATCGCCGTCGCGTCGGGCGCCGGCCGTCTCATCAGCCAGAGCGTCACCACGGACACGAGGTAGGAGATCGCGTCCGCCGCCAGCGCGGGCCCGGCGCCGAACCGGGCGACGGCGACGCCCGCGATCACCGGGCCGCCGAGGGCGACGGCCTGCGTGGTCGCGTAGTTGAGGCTGGTCGCCCGCTGGATGCGCGACTCCTCGACGATCGCCGGGATGATGGAGAAGTTGGCAGGCAGGAACGTTCCAGAGGCCAGGCCGAGTAGCGCGGTGGCCGCGCACAGCTCCCACACCCCGGCCCGGCCCGTCCAGGCCAGCAGGCACAGGACCCCGATGACGACGGCGCGGGCCACGTCGGCCGTCAGCATGATCTGACGCGGGGGAAAGCGGTCCGCGAAGGGCCCGCCGAGAAACAGGCCCGCGAGCCGCGCCGCGCCGTAGACCGTGAGGACCAGCGCCAGAGTGCCCGTGCCGTACCGTTGCAGGAGGATCGCCGGTAAGGCGACGACGAAGAAGCGGTCGCCCAGCCCCGACAGCGCCTGGCCGGTGATCAGCAGGGCCAGCGGCGGCAGGCTGAGACGCCTTCCGGGCCGGATCATGCTGCGCGGCGTGGGGCTTGGCATGAACGACCTCGCGATCTGTTTGCGGTTGAGCATGAGAGATTCGCGGGTCCGGTGGCTGCGGATGAGTCTCCTGTGACGTCGATGCGGATCGGATCGTCCCGCCGAGGTCGCGCGCGGCGGGTGTTCGCGCAGGTCAGATCGCCATTGCGGGCATGATGACGTGATGGGGTCTGGTCCAGCGGATGGGAGCGTCACACCCGTCACTGGACGGTCCACTGGTGCTGGGCGGGCCATGCGCGTTCATCGGGGGGACAACCTCTACCCCCTTACGCCCGCGCCCCCTCCCTACAGTGGAGAAGGTGGACAACCGAGACGAGATCCGCGACTTCCTCATCAGCCGTCGCGCCCGCATCACCCCGCAGCAGGCGGGCCTGGCCCCGGGCGGCCGGCGCCGGGTGCCCGGCCTGCGCCGCGAGGAGGTCGCCGTGCTGGCCGGGGTGAGCACCGACTGGTACACGCGTCTCGAGAAGGGCCACATCAGCGGCGTCTCCGAGGACGTGCTCAACGCCGTCGCCCGGGCCCTGCAGCTCGACGACGCCGAACGCGCCCACCTGTTCGACCTGGCCCGCGCCGCCGGCACCCGGCCCCGCGCCCGCCGCCCGGCCCACAAGGTCCGCACCGGGCTGCGACGCATGCTGGACGCGATGACGGACGCCCCGGCCATCATCCGCAACGGCCGCATGGACATCGTCGCCGCCAACCGGCTCGGCCGCGCCATGTACTGGCCGATCTACCGGATGCCGGGCACCGCCAACATCGCGCGCTTCCAGTTCCTCGACCCGGCAGGCCCCGGCTTCTTCCCCGACTGGGACACCGCCGCCGACATCACCGCCGCCCTGCTCCGCACCGAGGCCGGCCGCGACCCGTACAACACCGACCTCACCCAGCTCATCGGCGAGCTGTCCACCCGCAGCGCCGACTTCCGCGCCCGGTGGGCGCAGCACAACGTCCGCCTGCACCACACCGGCACGAAGACCTTCCACCACCCCGCGATCGGCGACCTCACGCTGGACTACGAGTCGATGGACCTGCACGCCGACCCCGGCCTGAGCCTGACCGTCTACACCGCCGCCCCTGACACCCCGTCGCACGACGCGTTGCGTCTGCTCGCGAGCTGGGCCGCCACGCTCGACACCGCTCAAGCCGGCACGCCCGAAGATCAACGCCATGACCAGGAGAGACAGTCACGCTGATCGGCGCGTCCAGGGTCAGGCGATGCGGGCGAGCGTCTCGGCGGACACCCCGTGTGCGAACGGCAGCCCGCGCGCGTACCGGGACAACTCATCCAGAGCCAGCTCCGCCATCCGCGCCAGCTCGCCCCCGAGCGACCCGGCGATGTGCGGGGTGAGGAGCACGTGCGGCAGGTCGTACAGCGGCGAGCCGGACGGCAGGATCTCCGGCTCGGTGTGGTCGATGACCGCGTACAGGCGGCCGGCGGTCAGTTCTGCGATGAGCGCGTCCTGGTCGACCAGCGCGCCTCTGGCCGTGTTGATCAGGGTGGCGCCGTCGCGCATGCGGGCCAGCCGGGCGGCGTCGATCAGGTGGCGGGTCTCGGGCAGGGCGGGCGCGTGCAGGCTGACGACGTCGCTGCGGGTGAGGAGCTCGTCGAGCTCCACGTGCGGCACGCCGAGGTCGTCGGTCAGGTACGGGTCGGCGACGAGCGCGTCCAGCTCGAACGGGCGCAGCAGTTCGATGACCCGGCGGCCGATCCTGGAGGCGCCGACGATGCCGATCGTTCTGCGGTAGTTGCCGAAGCCGGGGAAGCGGGTGTCCCAGTCGAGCTCGTCGCGGTGCTCGCGGTAGAGGCGGGAGATCTCCAGCACTCGTTTGCCGGCGAAGAGGATGGCGGCGAGTGTGTACTCGGCGACCGGTTCCGCGTTGGCCGAGGCGGCCGAGGAGACGAGCAGCCCGCGTTGCCAGCACGCCGGGGTGACGTGGCCCTTGACCGACCCGGCCGCGTGCACGACGGCCCGCAGGCGGGGTGCGGCGGCGAGCACTGCGGCGGTGATCGGCGGGCAGCCCCAGCTCGTGTAGAGGACCTCCGTCCCGGCGAGCGCCGCCCGCACGCGGGGGTCGGTGAAGTCGTCGGCCACCAGGTACGGATCCACGTCGGCGACTTGGACCAGCCGCTCGCGCACCGGCGCGGTGAGCAGCCGTTCGCCCACCCGCCGGCCCATGGCCAGCAGGGTCCTGGGCTTTTCGATCATGTTGTCCCCCGGAGAAGTGCTCACTTGACGCTGCCCGCCGTCATCCCGGCCCGCCAGAACCGCTGCAGGAACACGAAGACCAGCAGCAGCGGCACCACCGACAGCAGCGATCCGGTGATGACCAGCGTGCTGTACTCGGGGAAGGAGGTGACCTGGGTGTTCCAGGAGTACAGGCCGAGGCTGAGCGGGAACAGGTGCTGGTCCGACAGCATCACCAGGGGCAGGAAGAAGTTGTTCCAGATCCCGGTGAACTGGAACAGGAAGATCGTCACGTACGCGGCCTTGAGCATGGGCAGCGCGACCGAGACGAAGGTGCGCAGCTCGCTCGCGCCGTCGGATCGGGCCGCCTCCAGCACCTCGCCGGGCACGTACCCGGTGGACAGGACGCGCGCCAGGTAGACGCCGAACGGGTGGACGAGCGCCGGGACGAACACCGACCAGAACGAGTTGACCACGCCGGCCTCGGCGGCCAGCAGGTACAGCGGGATCGCGGTGGCGGTGGTGGGCACCAGCACGCCGAGCAGGACCAGCCCGAACAGGCGTTCCTTGCCGGGCCAGGAGTATTTGTCGAAGGCGTAGCCGCAGGCGACGCTGATGAGCGCGCCGAGCGCGGCGCCGCCGCCTGCGTACAGGAGGCTGTTGAGGTACCAGCGGAAGAAGATGCCGTCGCCCTCGGAGGCCACGGCGGTGAGGTTGGCGCCGAGGTCGAACCCGGCGAAGGCGAAGCCGGGGGTGGAGTACAGGTCGGACAGGGACTTGGTCGAGGCGAACAGCAGCCAGGTCAGCGGCAGCAGCGTGTAGACGGCGGCGACCAGCAGGAAGACGTTGACCGCTGTCCTGGACAGGAGGCGGGAGGTCACTTCTTGTTCCCCCACTTGGTGACGAAGTAGGACAGGACTGCGGCCAGCGCGGCGAGCAGGAGCGAGGCGGCGGCGGCCTGGCCGACGTCGTTCTTGCCGAAGGCCTCGGCGTAGGCGTACATGTTCGGGGTCCAGGTGCTGACGATGCCGTCGCTGACGCCGTCCATGACCATCGGCTCGTTGAAGAGCTGGAGGGAGCCGATGATGGTGAACAGCAGCGCCGTGATGAACGCGCCCCTGATGAGGGGCAGCTTGACCCGCAGCGCCACCCGTACCGGGCCGGCGCCGTCGATCGTGGCCGCCTCCAGCACCTCGCGCGGGACGGCCTGCAGCGCGGCGAAGAAGATGATCATGTTGTAGCCGATCCACTCCCACACGGCGACGTTGACGACGGAGCTGAGCGCGTGGTCGCCGAGGAAGTCCCAGGCGATGCCGCCGTCGCGGAGGGCGGCCACGATGGGGCTGATGCCGGGCAGGTACAGGTACAGCCAGATCAGGCCGGCGATCACGCCGGGCACGACGTGCGGCATGAACAGCGCGAGCTGGAAGAACCTGCGCAGCAGCGCGGCGCCGGAGTCGAGCAGCAGCGCCAGCGCGAGCGCGCCGCCGAGCATGAGCGGGATGTACAGGACGGCGTACAGCGCGACGACGGTGAAGCCGTCGAGGAAGGCGGGGTCGGCCAGGGTGACGAGGTAGTTGCCCAGGCCGTTGAAGACGCTCTCGGTGCCGCCGAACCCCAGCCCCGACGACTGTTCCTTGAACAGGCTCAGCCAGAGCGCGTAGCCGAGCGGGGCCAGGACGACGGCGGTGAACAGCACGAAGAACGGCGCGGTGAGCAGCAGGACCGCCCAGCGTGCGCCGCTCGATCGCGTGGTGGGGGACATCGGTTTCCTTCCAGGCGGGGTCCCGCCGCGCCGCCGGGCAGTCCCGGCGGGCGGCGGGGCGGGGCGGGCTTCAGGGGGCGACGGCCAGCCCGCGTCCCTTGACCTCGGCGACCGTGTCGGCCTGCACCTGGGTCAGCACGTCGGGCACGGTGGTGGTGCCGCCGGAGACCTGCCCGAGCCGGTCCTTGAACGAGGTCAGCACCTGCACCATGCTGGGCCCCCACGCCCATCCGCCCTGGATGGTGTCGTAGGACTCGCGGAAGACCTGGTAGATGTCCTGGCCGCCGTAGAAGGCGGTGTCGAAGCTCTTCGCCGCGACCGGCACGAGGCCGGCCTGGGCGGGGAACGCGCTGGAGGTGCCGGAGCCGAGCCGGGCCTGCCACGCCTCGGGCGCGCCGGTGAACCACTTGGCGACCTTGACGGCCGCCTCGGCGTGCTCGCTGCCCTTGCTGACCGCGTACGTGGTGCCGCCGAACATGCCGCTGGCGGGCGTGCCCCAGTTGGGGGCGGGCGCGACCGTCCACTTGCCGCTCTGCGGGGCGTTGTTGCTCTTGATCATGCCGGCCGACCAGTTGGCGCCGAGGTAGCCCCACACCTCGTCCTTGGCGATGGAGGAGATCCACTCCTGGCTGAAGGTGGGCTGCACCTTGACCAGGTCGTTCTTGATCAGATCCTGCCAGTAGGCGGCGACCTTCCTCGTGGGCTCGTCGTCGATGGTGATCTTCCAGGCGTCGCCGTCGGAGCCGAACCACTTGCCGCCGGCCTGCCAGGCGAAGGTGGCCAGCAGGTTGGGGTCGTCGGGGAAGAAACTGCCGATACGGGCCTTGTCGTCGGCCTTCTTCACCTTCTCCGCGGCGGCCTTGAAGTCGTCCCAGGTCTTCGGCACCTCGATCTGGTGCTTGGCGAACAGGTCCTTGCGGTAGATGAAGACCTGCGGCGCGGCGTCCAGCGGCAGCGACCAGGTCTTGCCGCCCAGCTCGACGAGCTGGAAGACGCTGGCCGGGTACTTGGGCTTGACGTCCGCGGCCTGGGAGGTGATGTCCTCCAGCGCGCCCTGCGTGACGAAGTCGGGCACCTGCGGATACTCCACCGACATCAGGTCGGGGGCGTTGCCCGCCTTGATGGCGTTGGAGAACTTGGCGTAGCCGCCGGCGTTGCCCGAGGGGATCTCCTCGAAGGTGACCTGGATGTCGGTGTGCGCCTTGTTGAAGGCGTCGACCACTTCCTTGGTGCCCTTGGCCCAGCCCCAGAACACGATCCGCTCGGGACCGGCCGCGGGCTTGCCCTCCCCGCCGCCGGTCTCCCCGCCGCCGGTCTCCCCGCCGCCGTTCGCTCCGCTGCCGCAGCCCGCCAGCACCGTGGCCGCCAGCACGAGCGCGGCCACACTGGCGACGTGCTTCCGTTTCATCACACAACCTCCGAGTCGATCGTTAGGGCATCATTCGCTCAACTCATGGCAGTTGTCCAGTCGTTACGATCGAATCGATCGTAACGAAATAGCTTCGAAACCCGATCAGCGCGGCGCGGCCGAGGACTCGCGGGCGCGCAGCTCGGGCAGCAACGCCAGGTGCCGCCCCGGGGTGGCGGGGCCCTCGGTGATCCGCATGATCAACATGTCCACGGCACACCGGCCGACGTGCAGCTTCGGCGGCGCGACCGCCGTGAGCGAGGGCGAGCAGAAGCTCGCCACCTCATCGTCGTAGGCCACCAGCGACACCTCGCCGGGGATCTCCACGCCGGCCGCCCCGAGCTGGCGCACCAGCGTGAGCGCGTCCTCGTCGTTGTGCACGATCAGCCCGCTCACGCCGTCCTCGCGCACCAGCCGCAGCACCCGCTCGATGAGCTGCTCCACGGGACGCTCGCGGTCGATGACGAGCTCCCTCGGCGGCTCCAGGCGCAGCGCCGCCGCGCCGGCCAGCACGCCCGCCTTGATCCTCGGCGTGGTCGGGCTCTCGTAGGCGACCAGCGCCAGCCGCCGGTGCCCCAGCTCGGCCAGGTGCCGCACGCCGAGATGGGCGCCGTGGGCGTGGTCGGAGGCCACCGAGTCGAGCATCGAGGCGGGGCCGGCCAGCTCGGTGCGCCGCTCCACCAGCACGGCCGGCACGTGCAGCCCGGCCAGCCAGCCGACGTGCGAGTCGTCCGGCTGCCTGCTCGGGGTCAGCAGCAGCCCGTCGATGCCGCCCTCGACGAGCTGGCGCACCTGCGCGCGGTCCTCGTCGTCCTCGTAGCGGGAGATGCCCAGCACGAGCCGCGCCCCGGCCTGGGCCGCCCGCTCCTGCGCCCCCTTGATCACCCCCGGGTAGTAGTAGTGGGCCGACGGCACCAGCATGCCGATGGTCAGCCCGGCTGCGGCCTGGCCCGCCGGGGCCTGCTCGGCGGCCGGCGGCAGCGTGACGCCGCCGTGCACCCGGATCAGCAGGCCCTGCCCGGCCAGGTGCTCGACGTCCCTGCGCAGGGTGACCAGCGAGACGCCGAGCACCTCGGCCAGCTCGGTCAGGCGGACCGAGCCCCGGTCGCGAAGCTGACGGAGGATGAGTCGGTGACGCTGCTCGACGGACAAGTGAGGCTCCTTCGGGGGGCCGGATCGATGAGAGAGATCCTAGCGGAGACAGGTTTCGTTATGAGCGTTCTTCTTTCGTTCGATCAGACGCTCTTGTGGGACGGCGAGGCCGCCCACTACAGTCGGCCCGCGCTGCCCCTGCCTCTGATCTGGAGTCCCGTCATGCTCTCCCTGCCGCCGGAAGACCGCACGCTCAGCCCGTACACCGGGTGGACCAGGGCCCACTGGGAGGCGCTGGCCGACGGGCTGCTGGCGGCGGTGGAGCCGTACCGGTCGGCGGACGGCGCGACGATCCGGCTGCCGGGGCGGGCGAGCTGGTCCGATTGCGAGGGGATGGAGGGATTCGCCAGGCCGTTCCTGATCGCGGCCTTCCGCGTGGCCGGGGGCGGGCCCGCCGAGCTGCTGGAGCCGTACCGGGCGGGGCTGGTCAGCGGGCCGGACGTCTGGCCCGCCGTGGCCGACCGGTTTCAGCCCATGGTGGAGTCGGCGTCCCTGGCGCTGGGGCTCTGGCTGACCCGCGAGCACCTGTGGGACACCCTCACCGGCGGCCAGCGCGAGCGGCTCGGCGGCTACCTGGCCACCGTGTTCGACCACGAGCCCGCGAACAACAACTGGTGGCTGTTCCCCGTCACCGTCGGCGGCTTCCTCGCCGCCGCCGGGCTGCACGAGCGGGCCGCGCACGCGGCGATCGAGCGCGGGCTGACGAAGATCGAGGGCTGGTACTCCGGCGACGGCTGGTACACCGACGGCGACAACCGGGCCTTCGACCACTACAACGGCTGGGCGCTGCACTTCTACCCCGTCCTGTACGGGCTGCTGTCCCAGACGCCGATGCCCGAACACGACGGGCGTCTGCGCACGTTCCTGGACAGCTACGCGCTCACCTTCGGATCCGGCGGCGAGCCGCTCTACCTGGGGCGGTCGATGACCTACCGCTTCGCCACCCTCGCCGCGCTCATGCTCGGCGCCGTGACGGGCGAGACTCCCCTGTCCCCCGGAGCGACCCGGCGGCTGGCCTCCGGCGCCGTGCGGCACTTCCTGGAGCACGACATGCTGTCGCCGGAGAACCTGCTGACGCTGGGATGGTTCGGGCCGCACGAGGCGACGCTGCAGCCGTACTCGGGGTCGGCCTCGCCGTACTGGGCGGCCAAGGCGTTCGCCGGGCTGCTGGCCCCGCCCGGCCATCCGCTCTGGACGGCGACCGAGGAGCCCGGCCCCGCCGGGGCGGCGGCGCTGGAGGGGCCGGGGTTCGTGGCGGCGAACGGCGACGGACTGGCCAGGGTGCTCAACCACGGCATCCGGCACGATCGCGACGACCCGCTCTACGACCGCTACGCCTACTCCAGCCACACCGGCCCCACCAGCGCGGGCGACGTGCCCGACAACCACTTCGGGATCGTCCGCGCCGACGGGACCCTCGCGCCGCGCGGGCCGCTGACACCGTCCGGTGCCGGGCGGCGCGAGGGTGGCGAGATCGTCTGGGCGGGGTCCGTCGCGGGCGGGATCGGGAGCGTCAGCGTGCTGCGGGGTGCGGTGGAGGTGCGGATCCACCTGGTCGGCCCTGGGTCGGAGGTCCGGCAGACGGGCTGGGCGCTCCCCCACGCCGCGGCCGAGTGCGGCGCCTCGACCGTCGTTCTCAGGGGACGGGACGGGCTCTGTTCCGAGCTGTACGGGTTGCACGGTTATGACACCGCCACCGTGATGCGGGCTCCTGAGGGGACCGCCTTCGGGCGTCCTGCGCTCGTGCCCGCGCTGGAGGGGGTCACCGAGGACGGCTGGGCGGTGTCGGTCGCCGTGCTGGGGCGGGGCGGAGCCTCCGGGGGTCAGGTGCGTGTCGAGGTCGCCGCCGATCAGGTGACCGTGATCTGGCCCGACGGCGAACATCACGACGTACGGATAGATTCTGGGCATGTTGCGGGGGCGGGAAGCGGAGCTGGCTGAGGTCGCGCGGCTGCTCGACCAGGCGAGGGCGGGCCGGAGCGGCGTCCTGGTCCTGCGCGGTGAGGCGGGCATCGGCAAGTCGGCCCTGCTCGACCAGCTCGTGCGGCGGGCCTGCGACGTCCGCGTCCTGCGGGCGACCGGGGTGGAGGCCGAGGCGTCGCTGCCGTTCGCCGGTCTGCAGATGCTGCTGCGTCCCGCGCTCGACCGCCTCGGCACGCTGCCCGCCGTGCAGGCGTCGGCGTTACGGGGTGCGCTCGGCCTGGCCGAGGCCACCGGCACGAGCCGGTTCCTCGTCGGCTTGGCCGTGCTGAGCCTGCTGTCGGAGCTGGCAGGAGAGCGGCCGGTGGCCTGCCTGATCGACGACGCGCACTGGCTCGACGCCGCCTCCGCCGACGCGTTGCTGTTCACGGCACGCCGGGTGGCGGCCGACGGTGTCGCGATGGTGTTCGCGGCCAGGGACGAATTCGACGCTCCCGGCCTGCCCGAGCTGCGGCTGGGCGGCCTCGACCGGACAGGCAGTACTTTTCCTATCAATCATAATCCTGAAGGAAAGGTGCAACCGTGCGGCGAATCGACATCCCGAGCCAGCTCCCCCCACCCGTGGAAGGCCACCTCCACCTGGGGGATCTCCCCGACCGCCCCGATGCGATCACCGTGAACTCCCGGCACCTCAGCCGAGGAGGCCGGCCGTGGTTCCCGATCATGGGAGAGTTCCACTACGCCCGCTACCCCGCGGCCGAGTGGCGGGAAGAGCTGCTGAAGGTGCGAGCGGGCGGGGTGACGGCCGTCGCCACGTACATCTTCTGGAACCTGCACGAGGAGCGGCGCGGCGTCTTCGACTGGAGCGGCGACCGCGACCTGCGCCGTTTCGTGACCGTCTGTGCCGAGCTGGGGCTGGACGTGGTGGTGCGGATCGGGCCGTGGGGGCACGGGGAGTCGCGCAACGGCGGCTTCCCCGACTGGTTGCTGGCGGCCGACTGTGTGCCGCGCACCGACGATCCCCGCTACCTCGACCTGGTCAGGCCGCTGTTCGAGCAGATCGGCGCCCAGCTCGCCGGCCTGACCCGCGAGCACGGCGGCCCGGTGGTGGGGGTGCAGGTGGAGAACGAGCTGTACGACCAGCCCGGGCATCTCGTCACGCTGAAGCGCCTCGCCCGGGCGGCGGGCATCGACGCCCCGTTGTGGACGGCGACCGGGTGGGGGCACGCGCAGTTGCCGCCGGACGAGGTGATCCCGCTGTTCGGCGGGTACCCGGAGGCCGCGTGGGACACCGCCCACGACGGGTGGCCGCAGCAGAGCCGGGCCCATTACTTCTTCGGCCCCGGCCGCGACGACGACTCCATCGGCTCCGACCTGCGCACCACCGAGGTGACCGGCTCGGACGAGAGCCACCTGGCGCGCTACCCCTTCGCCACCTGCGAGCTGGGCGGCGGCATGTACACCTCCTACCACCGCCGGCCGATCGTCGAGGCCGCCGACATCGCCGCGCTCGGGCTGGTGAAGCTGGGCAGCGGGTCGGTGTGGCAGGGCTACTACATGTACCACGGGGCGTCCCAGAAGATCGGCGCGCTGTCCACGCTGCAGGAGTCGCACGCCACCGGCTACCCCAACGACTGCCCGGTGATCAACTACGACTTCCAGGCGCCACTCGGCGAGTACGGCCAGTTCCGCGCGTCCTTCCACCACCTGCGGCTGCAACATCTGTGGCTGGCCGCCGACGGGCCTGACCTGGCCACCATGACGCTGGCGATGCCGCAGGACGCCCCCGGCGACACCGCCGACCGGGAGACGCTGCGCTGGTGCGTGCGCTCCGACGGCCGTTCGGGGTTCCTGTTCGTCAACAACCACCAGCCGGTCGAGACGCTGCCCGCCCACGAGGAGGTGCGGTTCGCGGTCGAGCTGGACGGCCGTGAGCTGGTCGTGCCGCGTGAGCCGGTGACGGTGCCGTCCGGGGCGTACTTCGTCTGGCCGCTCGCCCGCCCGGTCGGCGGCAGCCTGCTGCTGACCGCCACCGCGCAGCCCATGGGGGTGCTGGACGCCGGCGAGCCGGTGCACGTCTTCTGCCGTACGGCGGGCATCCCGGTGGAGCTCGTCTTCGACGCCGCCACCGTCGCCGGGGTCGAGGGGCCCGCGACGGTGGAGCACGACGGTGACCGCCTGGTCGTCACCGATCTCGCGCCGGGCGCTGGATGCCTGGTGCGGGTGCGTGACGCCGCCGGTGGGAGCGCGGCCGTCCTGGTGCTGGACGCCGCCGACGCCCTGACCGCCGCCCGGGGGCGGCTCTGGGGGGCTGACCGGCTGGTGCTCAGCGAGCGGCCCGTGGTGATCGACGAGGGCCGGCTGGTGGTCTACGGGCAGGGGTCCGCCGACGTGCGGGTCTTCCCCGCTCCGGCCTTCGCGACGCGGAGAGACGGTGTGTTCGGCCTGGTGGCCGCGGCTGCCCCCGCCGGGCAGGCGGCCGAGGTGAAGGTGGAGCAGGTCGGGCAGGCCGGTCCGGTCCGGGAGCCGGTGATCGATCCCGCGTCCGGACGGGCCTCCGCGCCCACCGACGCGGACTTCGGCCAGGCCGCCGTGTACCGCGTCACCGTCCCTCCGGAGGCTTTCACGGGTGAGGAGGAGGTGCTGCTGCGTCTGGACTGGGCCGGCGACGTGGGCCGCGCCTACGTCGGTGGCGAGCTGGTGGCCGACCAGTTCTGGTACGGCCCCGCGTGGGAGATCGGGCTGCGCCGCTTCCGCGAGGAGGTTCTGGAGCACGGGATCGAGCTGAGGCTGCTCCCCCTGGGCGGCGACGCGCCCGTGTTCGTCTCGCCGCAGGTGCGGCCCGCCGCTCGTCCCGCCCTGGAGCTGCGCTCGGTCACCCTCGTCCCGGTGCCCCGCACGGTGATCGCCGGGGACGAGCGGCGGGCCGTCTTCAGGGGTCCCGCCACCTGAACGGGCCTCGCGCTCAAGCCACCATCCGCAGGCTGCGGCCCAGGCCCGTGACGCGCAGCAGCCGGGACAGGAACGGGGGCGGCGCGACGACGGCCACGGTGACGCCCTGAGCCCGCGCCCGGCGCTGGACGCCGATCAGCACGGCCAGGCCGCCGGCGTCGCAGTACGTCACGCCGGACAGGTCGAGCACGAGCACGCTCGCGCTGGTCCTGAGGGTGTCCAGGAGGTGCCCGCGCAGGGCAGCGCTGGTGAAGATGTCGATGTCGCCGGACAGCAGGACGGTGGTGGGCGTCTCCTGGCCCCCGGCCACCGCCGCCGATGGGGTGACCGGACCCGTCAGGTCGCCGGTGGACGCCGGGGAAGGTGCCTCGGCGGGGGATCGGGGGGACGGCGTCATGGCTGCCTGGCCTGACCGGGCTCGCGCGAAGCCCTGGATCGTCTATCGCCGTGGGCGACGCCGACCTGGATGCCAACGCACGAAATGTCCTCGGTGCCCCCAGGCTACCCCGGCGGCGCACCGATCCTGCGCGCCCGAGATCACATTCATACCCGCTGGTTGGATTAGGGCGGCTCGCACCGGCAAGGGGTAAGACGAGGTCCAGCAGAGGGCTTCGTCTCGCTCGAAGGTACGAGGCGTGCGCCGGTGTGGACATCCCTGGACGCGACGACTGCCGCAACTGGAAGCAGGGCACACCATGACCGTCCAGAACATCGAGCAGCTCACCGCCGAGCAACTCCTCGCCGCCATGGTCGATCCGGGCGTCGGCCCGCCCGACCGGACGAGGCTGCGCGAGCGGCTGGTGGAGATGCATCAGGGCCTGGTGACCGAGATCGCGCGTCGTTACCGCAATCGCGGCGAACCGGCGGAGGACCTCCGGCAGGCGGCCTACGTGGGCCTGGTCAAGGCGATGAACGGCTTCGACGCCGGGCTCGGGCACGAGTTCCGCGGCTACGCGGCCGTGACGATGGCCGGCGAGGTCAAGCGGCACTTCCGCGACCGCACCTGGGCGATCCGGGTGCCGCGCGTCTTCCAGGAGCGCCGCTCGGAGCTCAACCGGGTCACCGCCGAGCTCACCCAGGACCTGGGCCGCTCCCCGACGGTGGCCGAGGTGGCGGCCAAGATGGACCTTCCGCAGGAGGAGGTGCTGCTGGCGCTGGAGGCCGCCACCGCGTACAGCACCCTGTCCCTGGACGCGCCCGTCGGCTCGGACGAGTCCGACTCCGCCTGCCTGGCCGACCTCATCCCGGACCACGACCGGTCGCTGGACACGCTGATCGACGCGCACGCCGTCAAGCCGCTCATCGACGCGCTGCCGGAGCGGGAGAAGCACATCCTGCTCCTGCGCTTCCACGGCAGCCTCACCCAGGCGGAGATCGCGGCCGAGTTCGGCATCTCGCAGATGCACGTCTCCCGGATCCTGCGTGCCGTGCTGACCAAGCTGCGCGCGTCGCTCACCACCATGGACGGCGCCCCCCGCGCGGCGGCCTGAACGGATCGGCGCCCGCCGCCGCGGGACGTCGCGCGCGGGCGGGGCGCCCCACGAAGCCGTGTAGCCTGCACGGTCATACAACGAGATATTGCCTATGCCCCCACGGGAGCACGTCATGACCGTTCACGGTGACGCCGGCCGGCGCCGCATCGAAGTGCTCCTGAAGGACCGGGGTGAGGACGTTCTGCGGCGCTGGGTCGAGCTGGCCGCCGTCAACTGCGGCGGCCACGCCGATCGCCTGCTGCTGGCCGACCGGCTCGCGGACATCTACCAGGCTTTGTGCCGCTCGCTGGAGCCGGGCGGCGACACCAGCGACCTGCGCGGGCTGCTCGCCGAGCTGTCCCGCGGCCGGGCCCGCGAGGGGTTCACCCCGTCCGACACCGCGGCCATGGTGTTCAGTCTCAAGCGAGCGGTCCACGAGGTCGTCGAGCCGGGCGAGGACGTCGCGGTCCTGCGCGGCTTCCTCTGGTTCTCCGAATTCGTCGACGAGGTGGGCCTGTTCACGTTCGAGACCTACGTCGCCGCCCGCGAGCGGATCATCTCCGGTCAGGCCGAGCAACTGCTGGAGCTGTCCACCCCCGTGGTCAAACTGTGGGACGGCATTCTGGCGGTGCCGCTGGTGGGCACGCTGGACTCCGCCCGTACGCAGGTGGTCATGGACAAGCTGCTGCAGGGGCTGACCGAGACCGGCGCCGGACACGCGGTGATCGACATCACCGGGGTGCCCGCGGTGGACACCGAGGTGGCGCAGCATCTGTTCAAGGCGGTGGTGGCGGCGCGGCTGATGGGCGCCGAGTGCGTGATCTCCGGGGTCCGGCCGCAGATCGCCCAGACGATCGTCATGCTGGGCATCGACTTCGGCGACATCGTCACCAAGGCCTCGCTGGCCGACGCGCTGGCGTACGCGCTGCGGCGCAGCGGCGTGGGCATCACCCCGGCGGCCGGCGAGCGGTTCGCCGCCGGATTGGAACCGGCCTGATGGCGTCGCACCGGGCCATGGTGGTGGCCACGTGGAGGGGCTGATCCGCTCCGGGCACGAGACGTGGTCGCGGGTGGAGCAGGCCGGCGCGATCGGGGCGGTGCGCCGCGCCGCGACCGTGCTGGCGGGAGCGCTGGGCTTCGGCGTGGTCGCCCGCGAGCGGGTGGCCATCGCGGTGAGCGAGGCGGCCTCCAACCTGGTCAAGCACGCGGTGGAGGGGATGATGCTGATCCGGCCGCACCCCTATCTGGGAGAGACGGGGGCCGAGGCGGCGGCCGTCGAGGTTCTGGCCCTGGACAGGGGGCCGGGGATCGCCGATCTCGGCAGGGCGCTGCGCGACGGCTACTCCACCGTGGGCACCCTGGGGGTCGGGCTGGGCGGCATGACGCGGATGGCCTCGGCGCACGACATCTATTCCGTCCCGGGCCGTGGCACCGTGATCTCGATGCACTTCACCGCCGACGACCGGCCGCCGCCGAGGTCGCGGGTGAGCGGGCTGAGCAGGCCCATCGGGGAGGAGAGCGTCTGCGGTGACGCCTTCGCCTGCTTCGACACGCCCGAGACGGCGGTGGCGATGGTGTGCGACGGGCTCGGCCACGGCGAGCCGGCGGCGGAGGCCTCGCGCCGGGCCGTGCGGGTCTTCCAGAGCCACGGCGAGCTGCCGCCGGTCCCGCTGCTGGAGCGGCTGGACCAGGCGCTGCGGGCGAGCAGGGGCGCCGCGGTGGCGGTGGCCCGGCTCGACCGGGCGAGCGGGCACGTGCGTTTCGCCGGCATGGGCAACATCGCGGCCTGGATCGTCCGCCCCGGGGGCCGGCAGGGCTTGATCTCGCTGCCGGGCATCGCCGGCGGGCGCAGCAGGACGTTACGCGAGTACGAGTACGCCGCCCCGCCGCACAGCATGATCGTGATGCACTCCGACGGGCTGTCCGGCCGATGGGACACCGCCGCCTTCCCCGGCCTGACCTCGCACTCCCCCGCGGTCGTGGCGACCACGCTGCTGCGGGACGCGGGCACCCGCCGGGACGACGCCTGCGTGCTCGCGCTCAAGGTCACCTCGTGAGAACGGCGGGCGCGCGTCAGGAGGTGACGGCGCGGATCTCCGTCACGGTGAACGCGTCGACGATGTTGCGGTTGTCGAGCAGGAACCCGACCAGCCCGGCGATCGCCTCCGTGCCCGTGGCCGCCCGCGACTGCCCGCTGAGGAGGTAGACCAGCGGGGTGGACGGCTGGTCGAGCGCGAAGCGATGGCCGTGGCGGCGCACGTCCTTCAGCACTCTGATCGGCACGGGCCGCTCCGAGGTGAACCACACCGCGATCGTCCACATCGGCAGGCCCGGATCCGCCTCGGAGAAGGCGTGGTAGCAGGCGACACAGCCGTTGCCGGCGTGCGAGCCGTGCGGGCAGATCCAGGGGGCCGTGTCCGTGGCCGGCTGGCCGCGCGAGCCCAGCTTCGCCTCGCTGACCCGGCGGCCTGCCTGCCGGACCGGCTGCTCGGACGAGGAGACGGGACGGGTGGCGATGATCGCACTTCCTTCCTTCGGTCGCTGGGGGGAACGGGCGGGGGCCAGGTCAGCCGGTGGAGGCGTCAGGCCGGGTGAAGGAGACCAGATGGTCGATCTCCTCGAAGCCGGCGGCGCCGAACAGCGCCCAGGACGGTTCGGGATCGCCCGCCGCGTATAGGATCGTCTGCTTTGCGCCGTGGTCGTGCAGCAGGGCGTCCGCCCGCGACAGCAGCTCCCGTTCGAGCTCCTCGTCGGCGTGGCCGGCGGCGGCGCCGAACCACCACAGGACGCCGAGGCCGTCGCCCGGCTGCTGGACGACCAGTTCGGCGGAGGCGTCGTCGTCCCTGGACTTCAGCCACCAGCCCGGCGGGGTGGTGCTGGTGAGGACCTCGACCCTGGAACGCGCGGGAACGCGGGAGGCGGCCGGTGCCGTGCGGCGCAGGCAGCGCCAGGAGTTGCGCGCGGCGAAGCCCGCGTGTTCGAGCACCTTCCTGGTCACGGGCCGGCGTGCCGTCGGCAGGCCGGCCACGCCCAGGCACGGCGCGGCGGTGAAGGCGTGCACGAGCCCGCCGCCGCCCAGCCGGTGCAGGGTGTGCAGGACGAGCGCTTCGACGACGTCCAGCATCTCGTGCCCGTGCAGCCACAGGAGCTGTCCCGCGCCGTGGTCGCGGTGCGCCGCGTACGCCACGACCCCCGTGACGTGGCCGTCGGCGGCCGTCAGCACGTCGGTCGTGGGAGGTTCGAGACCGGACCAGGGACCGGGGTGGGAGGTTCCGGCCACCGCCTCGTCGAGCATGCGCGGGGTGCACGGCGGCTGGCCGGGCAGCCGATCGGCGTCGACCAGCGCCAGCACCGCCTCCCGGTCGCCGTCCCGGTAGCGGCGCGTCCGCGTCCCCGGCGGGGAGAGCGAAGGGAGCGGGCGGACGGAGTCGAGGATCTCGTCGGCGGACAGCGTGTTGCCCGTGCGCGCGGCGGTTCTCATCGCGGCCGCCGCGATCGGGCCGGCGGTGTGCGGCGGGATCACCAGGAGCATGAAGCCATCCTGGCTGCCGCGGATCACCCTGATGGTGTTGGGCGTGGCCGGCAAGCCGCTGATGCGGACGAAACGGCCGTCGATGAGCAGGTGGGCCGGAACTTCTTCCCAGGCGGTGGTGTCGAGCCTGACCCGCAGGATGGGACCGAGCCGATCCTCCAGGACGCGGACGAGGGCGCGCAGCTCGCGAGGCAGGTCGTTGGAGTGCGGCCACCAGGCCCCGTCGAGGGTTCCGTCGCGGGTCAGCGTGGGTTCGAGGAACACCCGGGCCGGATGGAGGGTGGTGGGGGTCGCTGGCGGGTGGCGGTTCGGCATCGGTGTGCCGCCTGTCTCCGGCGGTCGAGGGCCGGCTGTGTCCGGGGCGACGCCGACGCGAATGCCGACATGCGAAATGTCCCAGGTAACCCAGCCTACGCCGCCCGCGAGGGGGCGGCACCGGTGCGTGGAGGAGGACACCGCCCAGCTCCACCTGGGGAAAGGGACGGGCCGGAAAGGGGATTTTGTGGTATTTGTGTGATCTAGGCATTGGGTCGAGCAGGGAACAGACGTGATGCATCAGCGGCCGATGATCTCGCCGACGCTCGTCGGCCGCGCCGGTGAACTGGCCCTCCTGACCGAGACCGTCTCCAACACCCCATCGGTGGCGGTGGTCGAGGGCGAGGCGGGCATGGGCAAGACCCGCCTGGTGGGCGAGCTGCCCCGCACCGGTCTGCGCGTCCTGACCGGCGGCTGCGCCAGGATCAGGGAGCCGTTCCCGCTGGGCCCGATCGTCGAGGCGCTGCGCGAGGTGCCCGACGACCTGACCGGCCTGTCACCGGTCGCGGGCGCGCTGCGCCCGCTCCTGCCCGAGCTGGCCGAGCGCCTGCCGGAGCCGCCCGAGCCGCTGGACGACCGCGCGGGCGAGCGCCACCGGGTCTTCCGCGGCCTGGGTGAGATCCTGCGCGCGCTGGGCCAGGCCGTGCTGGTGGTGGAGGACCTGCACTGGGCCGACGAGCAGACCGTGGAGTTCCTCGGCTACCTGCTGTCCGCCCCGCCGCCGGACCTGGCCGTGGTGCTGACCTACCGCGCCGAGGAGGCCTCGGCCGACCTGCGCGCGGTGACCGCCCGCCTGCCGAGGGCCGTCGCCCACGCCCGCGTACGGCTGGCGCCCATGGACGTGGCGCAGACCAGGGCGCTGGCGGCGGCGATCCTGGACGCCGAGGAGATCTCCCTGGACTTCGCCGAGCACCTGTGCGAGCGGGCCTCCGGCGTCCCGCTGGCGGTGCAGGAGCTGGTGGCGCTGCTGCGCCAGCGCGGCACGCTCATGCACCGGGGCGGCGAGTGGGCGCGCAGGACCATCGCCAGGCTGGACGTGCCCGCCGGGGTGCGCGACCCGGTGCTGGAGCGGGTGGGCCGCCTGTCGCCGCAGGCCGAGGCGGTGGTCAGGGCGGCCTCGGTGCTGCACGAGCCGATGCCGGTCGAGGTGCTGGCGGCCACCGCCCGCCTGCCGTACGAGAGCGCGCTGGACGGGCTGGACGAGGCGGTGGAGCACGGGCTGCTGGCCGCGCGCGGCGAGACGGCGGCGTTCAGGCACGTGCTGGCGGCGCAGGCGGTGTACGAGGACATCCCGGCGGCCAGGCGGCGCGACCTGCACGCCAGGGCCGCCGCCGCGGTGGAGGCGATGCCGCTGGTGCCGCTCGGGCAACTGGCCCACCACCACCGGCGCGCCGGGCACATGGCGGCCTGGGTCGAGGCCGCGGAACGGGCCGCCGACCAGGTGCGGCGGCTGGGGGACGACGCCGAGGTCGTCAGGATCCTGGAGGCGGTCCTGCGGCACGCCCCGCTGGAGGCGGAGCACCGGGGGCGGCTGACGGTCAAGCTCGCCTGGGCGGCCGAGGGGCTGCTGTACATCCCCGACGTCATCGACCTGCTGGTGCTGGCGCTGGAGCAGGGCCCCTCGCCGATCGTGCGCGCCGAGCTGACCCTGCTGCTGATCTACCTCAAGGACGCGGCGGGACAGGGCTCCGACCCCTGGTTCGAGGCGCTGGCCGCGGTGGCGGCGGACCTCGACGTCGAGGCAGAGCCCGAGCTGGCGGTGCGGATGATGCTCGTCCTGAGCATGGGGCGGGACGCCAGGACCGCCGACCGGCACTGGATGGACAGGACGCTGGCCGTCCTGCCCGCGGTCAAGGACCCGCACCTGCAGATCTTCGTGCTCGGCAAGATCACCAGCAGCATGGTGCTGATGGGCGACCCGCGCTGGGCCGACCTCATCGAACAGGTGCGCAGGAGCGTCGGGCACCGGGCCTGGCACCGGGCGAAGGTCAACGCCTACTACTCGATCGGCTCCGCGCTGGCCTTCGTCGGGGACCACGTCCGGGCGCAGACGATCCTGCGCGTGGCGCTGGACGGCGCGGCCCCGCTGGCTCCGGCGAGCGGCGGCGACATGATCGACCGGTGCCGTTCGGCGCTGGCGGTGGCCGACTACTGCGCGGGCTCCTGGGACGGGCTGGACGCCGAGACGGCCCTGCTGGCCGAGCGGCTCAGCGAGCGGCCCAAGGACAGGTACGCGGCGGCGACCGTGGCCGCCTGCCTGGCGCTGGCCCGCGCCGACGCGGCCGGCGGCGAGCCCGGCATCCGCCGGCTGATGACCGAGGTCCCCGGCAGGGTGGACGAGACGTCGCTGCTGGCCACCGCGCTGCTGCGGCAGGCCGTGGCGCGCGGCGAGCCGGAGGGGGCGGTGGCGGACGCCCTGCCGCTGATCGAGTCGTGGATCGAGCGCGGCCTGCGGCCCTCGGAGGTGCGGATCCTGCCCGCACTGACCGAGGCGATGGTGGCGGCCGGGCGCGCCGAGGAGGCCGCGGACCTGGTGGCCCGCTCGGAACAGGCGATCGCGGGCCTGGCCGCGCCGCTGGCCCCCGCCGCGCTGCGGCACGCCCGCGGCTTCCTCAACCCGTCCGGTGGCCACTTCGCCGCCGCGGCCGACCTGTACGAGGCCGTCCAGTGCCCGTACGAGGCGGCCCAGGCCAGGGAGCGGGCCGGGACGGACGAGCAGCTCAGGCGGGCCGTCGACGCCTACGAGACGCTCGGCGCCCGCCGGGACCTGGACCGCGCGGCCCGCCTGGCGCGCGAGCGCGGCCTGTCGCTGCCTGCCAGGCACCGGGGCGGCACCCGCGGCTACGGCGACGCCCTGTCGCCCCGCGAGCGGGACGTCGCCCGGCTGGCCGCGTCCGGGCTGACCAACAAGGAGATCGCGCAGGAGCTGTTCCTGTCGGCCAAGACGGTGGAGCGGCATCTCAGCGCCGTCCTGCGCAAGCTCGGCCTGCGCTCGCGGATCGAGCTGGCCCGTATGGGGGATGCCGTCACGGCGGAATGAGGGATCTCCCGCATAGCTAGCCGATTGTCCCGTTCGTCACGATCTTCGCATGCCCGATGAACACGAGCCCGAGAACGAGCCCATCGAAGAAGAGGACGAGGACGCACAGCTCGCGCCTGAGGAAGAAGACGACAAGGACGGCTGGGTCAAGGCATGATCAGGTCAACCTCCCGGCTGGGCGCGGCCTGTCTCGCACTCACGCTGGTCACCGGGCTCGGCGCCGCCGAAGCCACGGCAGAACCCCCGCGGCAGGCCGGGCCCGGCACCACGGTCACGCTGGTGACCGGCGACAAGGTGCGGGTGGACCGCACCGGCGGCGCCACCGTCATCGACCCGGGTGACGGCGTGTTCGCCCAGCTCACCCTGAACGGCGACGAGTACGTCATCCCCGCCGAGGCCGCCCCGTTCCTCGGCGGGACGCTGGACGTCCGCCTGTTCAACGTCAGCTACCTGGTGCGCGCGGGCCTCGACGACGCGCACACCGACGCCGTGCCGGTCCAGGTCGAGCTGGGCGGCGTGGCCACGCTCGGCGCGCGGTCCAGTTCCTTGCCCAAGAAGGACGCGGAAGGCTTCGGCAGGGAGCTGGCCGGCGCGTGGAAGGCCGGGCGGAAGCCGGGAACAGGCCGCGTCACGCTGGCCCGGCCCGAGGGCGCCCCGGCCTTACCCGCCGATCCGATGGCGGCGCAGGCCGGCTTCCCCGAGTACCACACGGTCACCGTCGACTCCATCGACCGCGACGGCAAGCCCGGCGTCATGCTCGGCACCATCCACAGCCTGGACGACCCGACGTTCACGATGTTCCAGGTGGGCAGCGGCGTGGAGGGCACCTCCCAGGCCGTCTTCAGCGTGCCGGCGGGCGACTACAGCATCGAGGCCAGCGTCCTGACCGGCCCCGTCCTGGACTGGAGCTCCACCGGTGCGCTGGTGATCGAGCCGGAGTTCTCCGTCACCGGGGACATGGCGCTCACGCTGGACGCGCGTAAGGCCGTGCCGTACCAGGCGACGTTCGAGGGCGTGGACGGGACCGGCCGCACGCAGTACGACCTCATCACCTACAACCGCACCACTGTCCAGGGCGGCCAGGTCGGCAACCCGCCCTTCGGCAACTCGGTCACGGCGCTGTTCCTGATGCGCCTGGTCTCGGGCGGGGACTTCGGGGTCCACACCCTGTACGCCACCCCCACCGAGCGGGTGACCAAGGGCAGCCTGGACTTCCTCGCCATGACCTCGGTCGGCGGTCCCAGCGGGAACGACCCCACGTACAAGGCGGTCTTCCACGAGCCCGGCGGCGTGCCGGCCTCGCTCACCCGCGAGGTCAGGCGCTCGGACCTGACGACCGTGGACTCCACGATCCACAACACCCCGGGAGCCGGCTCCCAGCACCCGGAGCTCCTGAGCATGGTCTACCTGCCGTGGACGCAGACCACGTTCGGCGTCACCGCTCCCCTGGACGGCGGCAGGCGCACCGACTACTGGTACAGCAACGCCCCCGGCAAGGTCGTCTGGGAGCCCATCCTGCGACCGGACCTGGGGCTGCGCCTGCTCGGGGAGCGCCGGCTCATCCGGCCGGGCCGGCGCGTCGCCGAGACCTGGAACAAGGGCCCGCAGGTGCCCTCCAGCAGCGCGCCGTTCACGCAGGAGGCCCTGATCGGGATCCAGGACACGCCTGACACGAACGTCACCGGCGCGCTGGAGCAGGTGTGCGTGGCCTGCCGGCAGGACGATCTGGGCCTGCTGTACCTCGACCCGTACGCCGACTCCACCCCCGGCCACTACCGCTCGGCCCTCGACGGACCCGCGCAGGTGGAGTTCTACCGCGACGGCGCGCTCGCCTTCACCTCGGCGCCCCGGGGCGACGGCAAGCGCCTCACGCAGTTGCTGGACCTGCCGCTGCTGCCGGAGCCCGCCGAGTACCGGCTGAAGGTGACCGGCGACAACCCCGGGGTGGAGGGCGCCACCAGCACCACCGACTGGACCTTCCGCACCACGGACCGCGACCGGGCGGCCGACCTGCCTGACCAGGTGATGTGCGCGCCCGACCCGACCCGCCGCTGCTCGTTCCTGCCCCTGCTGTTCGTACGGCCCGACCTGCCGCTGGACGTCAACAACGCCACCCCCGCCGGCGAGCCGTTCGAGGTGGCCTTCACGGTGCGGCACCAGCAGTACCAGGACGACCCCGGCAGGGTGAACGCCACCGTCTCCGTCTCCTACGACGGCGGCACGACGTGGTCGAAGCCCCAGCCCGCGAACCGGGGACGCGACGGCCGCTTCACCACGACCCTCACCAGCCCCAGCGGCGGTGAGTACGCCGCCCTGCGGATCAAGGCCGCCGACCGCGACGGCAACGCCGTCGAGCAGACCAACCTCCGCGCCTACCGGCTCGCACCGAAGGACCAGTGACCGTGATCATCTCCCGGCTGCTCCCCGCGATCGTGCTCGGCCTGACCCTGCTGGCGCCGGCGTCGGCTCAGGCCGCCGACGACTGCTCCACCCCCGACTGCCTGCTGAAGGTCACCGCCAGGACCGGCGCCGACATCAGCGACGGGCTCAGGGCGGCGGATCTTCAGGACGCCTACAAGCTGCCCTCGTCCTGGCTGGGCGGCGGTCAGACGCTCGCGGTCGTGGTGCCGTACGGCCATCCCAGCGCCGAGCGCGACCTGAACGAGTACCGCAAGGGCAACGACCTGCCGCTGTGCGATGAAGTGTTCCCCTGCTTCCGTCACGTGGACCAGCGCGGCGGCACCGGCAGGCCACCGACCCACAGCGGCTACGCGCTGCACGCCGCGGCCGGGCTCGACCTGGGCTCGGCCGCCTGCCCCAACTGCAAGCTGCTGCTGGTCGAGGCCGACGACGAGACGCCGGCCAGCGTGGGCGCCGCGGTCGACCAGGCGGTCGCGCAGGGCGCCGACGCGGTCTCGGTGATGACCGGCTTCTACGAGTACGCCGGCCAGCGGGCCGACGCGGGGCACTACGACCATCCGGGTGTGCCGATCGTCGCGGGCGGTGGCAGCGGGTTCGGCAACGGCGTGGGCAGGCAGATGGTCCCGGCCGCCTACGGCTCGGTGATCGCGGTGGGCGCGACCGCCCTGTGGCGTGACCCGGGCAACGCGCGCGGCTGGAGCGAGATGGCCTCCTCGGGGTCCGGCTCGGGCTGCTCGGTGTACGAGGCGCGCCCGGCCTGGCAGCCGAAGGGGCAGTGCGGCGCCAAGCGCACGGTCGCCGACGTGGCCGCGGTGGGCGACGCCCGCTCGCCCGTGCAGCTCTACGAGAGCTCCACCTGGGGCGGCTGGATCGGCGTCAGCGGCACCCCGATCAGCGTCGCGCTGATCGGCGGCGTGTACGCGCTGGGCGACAACGGCCAGGAGATCGTGCCCGGTCAGCAGCTCTACGGCTCCGGCCAGTACCTGTTCGACATCACCTCCGGCGCCAACGGGTCCTGCGGCGGCGCGCCGCTGTGCACCGCCAGGCGCGGATACGACGGGCCCACCGGCATGGGCGTACCCAACGGCATCGGCGCCTTCTGAGGAGCATTCGTGCGCAGCATACGCAGAACCGCGGTCGCCCTGGCCGCGATGACCTTGACCACCGCGCTCACGACCGGCGCGGCGACGGCGGCCTCCACCGCCTGCACCCCGGCCTGGAAGCTGCTCGACATACCCGCCATCCCCGACGGCGGCTACTCGGTGGCGCAGGCGTCGTCCGTCTCGTCCAAGCAGGTGATGTTGTCCACCCAGGGTGACCGCACCTCCACCACCCTGACCTCGGACGGCAGGTCGATCAAGCTCCTGCCCAAGCAGATCCCGCACGCGGCCATGGCCCACGGCGGCGTCTGGGAGACGACCTTCGACTCGAAGTCCAGCGGGTGGGCGCGCTACCAGTTCCGCCACGGCGACGTCTACGGCAGCGGCGTCCCCGTCTTCGCGCGCCTGTACGGCGGGCGGTGGACCTTCGTGCCCGCCGCGACCTCCCCCGACCCCGCGGCGACCAGGCCCAACCTCCAATCTCTCGACTCGGTCTCGCCCTCGGCCGCCTGGGCCGTCGGCGAGTACACCGGGCAGAGCGAGGAATCCGCCGGCGCCGCCATCCAGCAGTGGAACGGCAAGGTGTGGAAGAACGTCGACCACCCGGCGCTGACCCGGGCGAACGCGACCCTGCGGGCCGTGTCCGCGCGCTCCCGCGACGACGTCTGGGCGGTCGGCAGGCAGTTCACCGACCCCGGGCGGATCGAGTCGCTGATCCTGCACTACGACGGGAAGACGTGGACGGAAATGCCCGGCGTGCCCGGGGTGCTCGCCGAGCTCCTGTCCGTCAGCGCTCGCGCCTCCGACGACGTCTGGGCGGTCGGCTTCGAGCGGAAGACCGGCGCCTCGGCCCCCGTGGCGCTGCACTGGGACGGCAAGTCCTGGAGCAGCGCGCCCACGCCGTCGGCGGCCTGGACCATGCCCATGGCCGTCCACGCCGCGGGCCCCGGCGACGTGTGGATCACCTCGATGGGGTCGGCCGACGGCTGGACGCAGCCCCCGCTGCAGCACTGGGACGGCACGTCGTGGACGGACGTGCGGCCCGAGGGCGTCCAGCCGCCCGGCTCGAAGTACATCTACGTGGCGGTGACCGGCTCGGGTCCCAAGGACGTCTGGGCTACCGGCCAGATCCTCAACGGCAGTGGCTGGGAGTCCAGTTCGCAGCCACTCGTCGCGCACCTGAGCTGCGAAGGACGCTGACATGAAGATCATCTCTTTAGCGGTGGGCGCGCTCATGACCGCCTCCCTCCTGACCCCCGCCCCGGCCGCGGCCACCGCGCCCGCCGATCCCGGCCCGCTGGGCGGGCAGGTGCTGGCGGCCTACGCCGCCGGGGACCGCACCGACCTGTGGGTGCTGCTGTCCGAGAAAGCCGACACCACGAGCGCGGAACGGGCCAGGACCCGCACCGCGCGCGGCGAGCAGGTCGTGCGCGCCCTGCGCGACACGGCCGACCGCGCGCAGGCCCCGCTGCGCAAGCTGCTGAAGGCCGAGGGCCGCAAGAGCGAGACGTTCTGGGCGGCCAACGCCGTGTACGTCCGCGACGTGCCCATGAAGCTGGCCGAGAAGCTCGCGAAGCTGGACGGGGTGAGCGAGGTCAGGACGCCCAGGACCTACCCGGTGGCCCTGCCGGTGGAGACCAAGGCCGCCGCCGCGACGGCCGCCGCCGTGGAGTGGGGCGTGGCCAACATCAAGGCCGACCAGGTGTGGCAGCAGTACGGCGTGCGCGGCGAGGACATCGTCGTGGCCAACGTCGACACCGGCGTGGACTACACCCACCCGGCGCTGGCCGGCTCCTACCGGGGCAACAACGGCGACGGCACCTTCACCCACGACTACAACTGGTACGACGCGGCAGGGAACTGCGACGAGCCCGGCCCGTGCGACGGCCACAACCACGGCTCGCACACCATGGGCACCATCGCGGGCGACGACGGCGAGGGCAACCAGATCGGCGTCGCGCCCGGGGTCAAGTGGATCGCCGCCAGCGGCTGCCAGTCCGGCGGCTGCTCCGACCTGGACCTGATGCGGGCCAGCCAGTGGATGCTGGCGCCCACCGACGCGGCCGGGCAGAACCCCGATCCCGCCAGGCGCCCGCACATCGTCAACAACTCCTGGGGCAGCACCCTGCCCACCAACGAGCCGATGTTCGAGGAGGTCCAGGAGGCGTGGGCGGCCTCGGGCATCTTCGGCGTGTGGTCCAACGGCAACGAAGGGCCCGAGTGCCGCACCTCGGGCACGCCGGGCAGCCGTACGCTCAACTACTCCGTCGGCGCCTACGACAGCGCCAACACGATCGCCTCCTTCTCCAGCCGGGGGGACGGCCAGGACGGGCAGATCAAGCCGAACATCTCGGCCCCCGGCGTGGACGTCCGCTCCTCGGTCAGGGGCGGCGGCTACGCCACGATGTCGGGCACCTCGATGGCCGCGCCGCACGCGTCGGGCGCGGTGGCCCTGCTGTGGTCGGCCAACCCGTCGCTGGCCCGCGACATCGAGGCCACCCGTACGCTGCTGGACCTGACCGCCATCGACACCGCCGACCCGCAGTGCGGCGGCGACGCGGCCGACAACAACGTCTACGGCGAGGGCCGCCTGGACGCGCTGGCGCTGGTGCGGGCGGGCGCCCAGGGGCTGGGCACGCTCTCGGGCACCGTCACCGACGCCGCCACCGGAGAGCCGCTCGCCGACGCCACCCTGTCGCTCAGCGGGCAGCTCAACCGCGAGTCGGCCTCCGGCCGGGACGGCGCGTACACCTTCCGGCTGCTGGCCGGCGACTACCGGCTCAAGGTGAGCGCGTTCGGCTACCAGGAGGTCACCGCGACCGTCCAGGTGACCAAGGACGGCTCGGTCGAGCAGGACGTCCCGCTCACCCCGACCGAGCGCAGGACCCTGTCGGGCACGCTCACCGACGGCTCAGGCCACGGCTGGCCGCTGGGCGCCAAGGTGACCGCCGACGACGGCAAGGGCCACACCTGGGACGCCACCGCCGACGCGGTCACCGGCCGCTGGTCCCTGTCCCTGCTGCCCTCCACCGCCTACACGCTGCGTGTCACCCCGGCCGTGCCCGGCTACGACCCGGTCACCAGGCAGGTCAGCCTGGGGGCGGCGGACCAGACCGTGGACGCCGCCCTGCCCGCCGCCCTCGCGTGCGTGGCCCCCGGCTACACGGCGAGCAGGTCGGGCACGCCCGAGCGGTTCACTTCCGGCAAGCCCACCGGCTGGCAGGTCACCGACGTCGATCCCGGTTTCCCCGGGTTCGACCACCAGCCGGGCTGGGTCTTCGACAACCCCGGCGCCCGCGAGAACAGGACCGGCGGAAGCGGCGCGTTCGCCATCGTCGACTCCGACCACTCCGGCAAGGGGCACGTCCAGGACACCTACCTGACCAGCCCGGCGCTGAGCCTGGCCGGGCACACCAGCCCGGTGCTGGAGTTCGCGGCCGACCTCAAACCCGGCGTCAACGCCATCGCCTGGGCCGACCTCAGCCTGGACGGCGGCCGTACCTGGACGACGGTGTGGACCCGCAAGGGCTTCCCCGGCGCTCCAGGCCCGGCCCCGCAGGTGGTGGCGATCCCGCAGGCGGCGGGGCAGGCCAAGGCGCAGGTCCGCTTCCACTACCGGGGCAACCGCTCGGGCTGGTGGGCCGTGGACGACGTCTACGTCGGCGACCGCGCCTGCCGGAAGACCGAGGGCGGGCTGGTGACCGGCGTCGTCACCGACGCCGCCACCGGTGAGCCCGTGCGGGGGGCGGCTGTCGCCTCCGGCGGGCGGACGGTCACCACCGACGGCTCCGGCGCCTACTGGCTGTTCTCCGCGCAGACCGGTGATCGGGAGGTGACGGTCACCAAGAGCGGCTACGCCGCCAGGACCGCCACCGCCGCCGTCACCGCCGACCGAATCAGCGAGCTCGACGTAGAACTCACCGCATCCTGACCACCCGCACCCCCGACCCCTGACCGCCCGCGCCCCCGGCAGCCCCCTGCCGGGGGCGCGGCGCGTCGGCGGCTCTCAGCGGCACGGCTCCCGCTGGGCGACGCCGGGGAAGTAGCTCTCCCACTGCCCGGCCGTCAGTGCTGGGTACGCCCGCGCGCAGACCGCCCGGTTCGCGCGCACCGGATCGACGCCCCACAGCCGGGCCGGGTGGTCGGCTCCCCCGCTGACCAGCAGCCGCCCGGCGAACAGCAGCCCGATCACGGGTCCTTCGCCGCCGGTCAGGGTGGCCCAGCGGGCGGGGGCGCGGGGGTCGGAGACGTCCCACAGGTGCACGGTGGGCTCACCGCCGCCGGTCGCGAGCAGGCGGCCGTCGCCGCTGAAGGCCAGCGAGTCCACATAGGTGCCGTGACCGTCCAGGACCGCCGACACCGACGGGCGGCCGGGCCGGGTGACGTCCCACAGCCGGACGGTGGTGTCCTGGCTGCCGGTGGCCAGCGTCCGCCCGTCGGGGCTGAACGCGCCGTGGTAGACGGCGTTGGCGTGCCCCCGCAGCACCGCCACGGGGACGGGGCGGCCCACGTCGGCGAGGTCCCACAGGCGGGCGGTCCTGTCGTAGCCGAAGGAGGCGAGCAGGCGGCCTTTCGGGGCGAAGGCGATGGAGTTGACGAAGCCGGTGTGTCCGGCGAGCGGCCGGGTCTCGCGCGGGCGGGCGGGGTCGCTGATGTCCCAGACCCGGATCACCAGGTCGCGGGTGGCGGTGACGGCGAGCACCCGCCGGTCGGCGCTGAACTCGGCGCTGTCCGGCGGTGCCGCCCCGGCGCTCATGGTCGCCAGCAGGGCGGGGGCGGGGCCCTTGAGGCTCCACAGCCGGATCGTTCCACCGGGGCCCGCGGTGACCAGGAGCGATCCGTCCGCCGACAGCTTGACCAGGCCTTCGGTGCGGGCCAGCAACCGGCTCGCCGGGCGGTGCGGGTCGCCGACGTCCCAGCGCAGCGCGCGGTCGCCGTTGCCGGTGATCACCGTGCGGCCGTCGGGGGCGCCCCAGACCGGCCGCGCGCGCCCGCCGCCCATCAGGGCGGGGCCCGGCAGGTCCCACAGGCGCAGCAGGTGGTCGTAGGAGGCGGTCGCCAGGGTGTGGCCGTCCGGGCTGAACGCCACGTCGGACATCGCCCCCGTGTCGATCGGCGCGCCGGGGCGGGGGGTGAGCGTCTGGAGCGGCCTGCCGTCGGAGGCGTCCCAGAGGCGGGCGGTGTTGTCGTCGCCCGCGGTGGCGATGGTGGCTCCGTCCGGGGAGAAGACGGAGCTGTTGACGGTCCAGCGGTGGCCGGGGAGCGTGAAGCGGAGGCCGGGGCGGCTCGGGCGGGTGAGGTCCCACACTCGCGGCGTGCTGTCCTCGCCCGCCGTGACCAGGCGCTTCGTGTCAGGGCTGAACGCGACCGAGGTGACCCGGCCGGTGTGGCCGGTGAGTGTCGCGATCGGGCCGCGCGCCGGTTGAGGGAGGGCCCACAGGCTCACCGCGCCGTCTCCCGCCCCTGCCACCAGGTGAGCGTTGACGGCCAGGCTGAGCACCGCGCCCTGGTTCCCGCGCAACGTGGTCATCGGCCGCCCCGTGGCCGCGTCGCTCAGCACGACCTCCCCCTTGGCTCCCCCGGAGGCCAGCAGCCGCCCGTCCGGAGTGAACGCCAGCGCGTAGACGGCTCCCCCGGCGGCGGGCAGGGTCCGCAGGGGGCGGGCGGTGGCCACGTCCCAGATGCGGACCGTCCCGTCGTCGCCGCCGCTGGCGAGCGTGCGCCCGTCCGGCGTGAAGGCGAGCGCGCCGACCTCGCCGGTATGCCCGGTCAGGACGGCGAGCGGGCGCGGCCGGTGCGGCGTGCCCACGTCCCACAGCCGCACGGTCCCGTCCTTGCTCGCGCTGGCCAGGACCCTTCCGCCGGGCGCGTACTCGACGTCGTGCACGTAGTCGGTGTGGCCGCTGAGCCGCAGGTTGAACGGCGTGCCGAACGCGCTGAGCAGCCCGCCGCGCGCCTCCATGGTGGGCGCGAGCGCGTACGCGGCCTGGGCGAGCCGGGCGGCCAGCGTCGGATCGGCGGCGCGGACGGCGGACGCCTGCTGGGCGACCTGCCGGGACAGGGCGATGTCGCGCTGCTCGCTCGCGGTCGCGGCCTCGTTGTACGCGGCGACCCCGGTGGCGCAGGCCACCGCCAGCAGCACCCCGAGCCCCGCGACCAGCCGCCGCAACCGTCGCGCTCCCGCGCGGGCGGCCCGCGCCCGCCGCCGCGCCAGCTCTCTCGACGCGTCGAGGAACTCGGCGGTGAGCGCGCCGGGCGGATGCGTCGTGACGGTGCTCCACTCCTGGGCGGCGGCCAGGCGGTTGCCCTGGTAGAGCGAGGCGGGGTCGCGGTCCTCGCGGTCCCAGGCGGCGGCGTCCGCGGCCACCCGGCGGCCGGCCAGCAGCGCGGCCCTGTCCTCCTTCAGCCACGAGACGAGCAGCGGCCAGGCGGTGAGCAGCGCCTCGTGGCTGATCTCGACGCTCTCCTGGTCGGCGGTGAGCAGCCGCTGGGCGATGAAGCGGTCCAGGACCTCCTCCGCGCCCTCCGGCAGGTGCTGCCTGGCCACGCGGCGGCGGGCGTCGGCGGTGTCGTCGGCGACGTGCACCAGTTGCAGCAGCAGCCGCCTGGCCAGCGCGCGCTGCGGCTCGGTCAGCCCGGCGTAGGCGGTGTCCGCGCTCTGCGCGATCGCCCCGGCGATGCCGCCGGCCGCCCCGTAGTCGGCGATGGTGATCGTGGTGCCCTGGCCGTGCCACCAGGTGGCGTACAGGGCGTGGGACAGCAGCGGCAGCGCGCCCGCGGGCGGGGCGGCGTCGCGCGGTCTGAGGTCGCGCAGGATCAGGTCGGTCAGCCCGGGTTCGAGGGCGAGGCCCGCCTTGCCGGCCGGCTCCGCGATGGCCGCCCGCAGCCCCTTCTCGTCCATCGGGCCGAGCGTGAGCTGGTCCGCGGTGGCGGCCACCAGCTCCGGGTGGTCGAGCGCCTGGGTGTAGAAGTCCGAGCGCAGGCCGAGCACGACGACGCTGCCGCGGGCGAGGGCGTGCACGCCGGCGACGAAGGCGCGCCGCTCCGCCTCGTCCTCGCACAAGGTGAACAGCTCCTCGAACTGGTCGAGCACGATCAGCGGCCCCGCCAGCTCCTTGAGCGTCTCCATCGGCCTGGCTCCTGGCGTGTGGACCGTTCCCGTCTCCAGGGCGGCGATCAGGCCCGCGCCGATCAGCGAGGACTTCCCCGACCCCGACGGCCCGACCAGCAGTTGCAGGCCGCCGCCGCGCCCGGCCAGCTCCTTCACCGCGCCGACCAGCAGCTCGGTCTGCTCGGCCCGGCCGAAGAACCAGCCGGCGCTGTCGGGCTGGTAGGCGGCCAGCCCCCGGTACGGCGGCGGCCCCGACCGCGACGCGCCCCGCCTCTGCCTGGCCCGCCGCCAGCCGGCCAGCCACGCCTCGATCCGTTCCGGGTCGTCCTCGCCGCACACGTTCAGCACCTTGACCAGCAGCTCGCGGGAGGTGGGGGACGGCAGGCCCCGCCCGGCGAACCAGTCGCCGATCGTGCTGTGCGCTCCCTGCACACCGACCCTCGCCGCCACCTGGCGGACGGTCAGGCCGGCGCGCTCGCGCAGCCGGGTCAGCTCTTCGGCGAAGTCGCGGCGGGTCCTGATCCTGGACGGCTGCGGCGCATCTGGCTCGGGCACATCTGCATGTCGGTGTGAGCAGTCGATTGGTTACACAACGCGGTCAGTAGTGGATGGCCCCGCGCGCGCCTCCACTGGCGATCACCGCGTCGCCGTTGATGGCGACGCTGAGCGGGCTGGCGAGGAACGCGATGACCGCCGCCACCTCCTCGGGCCGCACCAGCCGCCCGATGGAGACGGAGGCCGCCATCCGGCTCTCGAACTCCTCCGCGGTCGTCCCGCTCCTGGCGGCCCGCTCGCCGACGATGTCCAGCATGGTCTCGGTACGAGTGGCGCCGGGATGCACCACGGTGACGTTGACGCCGCTGGGCCCCAGCTCGTCGGCCAGGTTCTTGGTCATGGCGGCGACGGCCACGTTGCGGACCGAGCCGGTGATGGAGCCGCTCTGGCGGGCGGCGAGCCCGGCGACGTTGATGACGCGCCCCCAGCCGCGTTCCGCCATGGCCGGGGCGAACGCGCGGACGCAGCGGAGGTAGCCGCGCACCTTGACGTTGATCTCGGCTTCCAGGTCGTCGTCCGGGATCGCGCCCCGGTTGGTGGCGGCGGCGTTGTTGACCAGGATGTCCACCGCGCCGAGTTCGCGGACGGCGGCCCGCGCCATGGCGGTGACGGACGCGTCGTCGCCGGTGTCCGCGGTGAGGCCGATGACCTGGGCGCCGGTCTCCTTGGCCAGGCGGGCCGCCCGGTCCTGGACGTCGCGGGCGTTCCTGGCGACCAGCGCCACGGCGGCGCCCTCGGCGGCGAGCGCGCGGCCCGCGGCCAGCCCGATGCCGCGGCTGCCCCCTGTGACGACGGCGCGCCGCCCGGCGAGCTGCAGATCCATGAGTCCCCCTGATGCAGGCACGTGTATGCGGTCGTAAGACGGTATCGAGACCGCGTGTGGTGTGGTGCCGCCGCCCGCGCCGTACATGTCGCGACAAAGCTTCCGCCAAGGCGGGAAATAACCGCAGGTAGGGCGGGCTATCGTGAGAACTCGTCCCCCGCCGAGGATGGGTGATGACATGAGAGGGGCGCCCCCAGCGGTCGCCGTCGTGGACGGCGCCGGCACGGTGATCGGGTGGACCCGGGCCGCCGAGGAGCTCACCGGCTACCCCGTCGCCGACATCCTCGGCCGGCCCGTCGGCACGCTGCTGCCGCCCGGCGACCGCGAACCACCCGGCGCGTTCGTGCCCCGCACGGGGTTGACGGAGGTGCGGCGGCGCGACGGCGAGGTGGTCATCGTGCGCGCCGAGGCCGCGCCGCTCGCCCTGGGCGACGGGGCCGGGAGCCGGCGGGAGTCCTGGCTGCTGTCGGCGATCCCGGCCGCGACCGACCTGTCCACCGACACCGGCGCCCTGCTGGAGTCGCTCGTCAGCAGCTTCCCCGTCGCCATGGCGATCTGGGACGAGGAGCTGCGCTGCGTCTGGTTCAACGAGGCGGCCGAGCAGCTCAGCGAGGGCTACCCGTACTACCGGATCGGCCGCTCACTGACCGAGGCCGTCCCGGGGATCGACACGCGGGCGGTGCAGGAGGCGATGCGCGGGGTGCTCGCCGACGGCCGGCCCACGATCGACCGCGAGGCCCGCTGGTCGTACCGGAGCCAGGAGCGGACGCTGTCCATCTCGCTGCTGCCGCTGGAGGGCGCGGACGGCCGGGTGCTGGGCGTGTGCTCGGTGGCGCTGGACTTCAGCAACAGCAAGGCGCGCGACCACCTCGACCTGCTGCGCGAGGCCAGTGCCCGGCTCGGCAGCACCCTGGACGTGATGGACACCGCCCAGGAGCTGGCCGAGCTGGCCGTCCCGGTCCTCGCCGACTACGTGACCGTCGATCTGCCGGAGGCGATGGTGCCCGGCGTCGAGCCGCAGCAGCGGCTGGCCGCGGCGCAGGCCGGCAGCCCCGTCTTCCGGCGGGCCGGCGCGGCGTCGGTGCACGAGGGGATGCCCGAGTGGCTGTGGGAGCGCAACGAGACCGTGTCGGTGCCGCCGCGCTCCCCGTTCATGCGGGTCCTGCGGACGCGCCGGCCGCACTTCGAGCCCGTCCTGGACACCTCGCCCGGCACCTGGCTGGAGCTGGACCCCGACCGGGCGCGGACCGTCCACGCCACCGGCATGCACTCACTCATCGTCGTCGCGCTGGAGGCGCGCGGCGACGTGCTCGGCGTCGCGGCGTTCGCGCGCACGTCCAACCCGGCCCCGTTCACCAGGGACGACCTGTTCCTGGCCGAGGAGCTGGTCACCCGGGCGGCGCTGAGCCTGGACAACGCGCGCCGCTACACGCGCGAGCGGCTGACCGCGCTCGCGCTGCAGCGCGAGCTGCTCCCGCACGACCTGCGCGGCGGCGGCGCCGTCGAGGTGGCCTCGCGTTACCTGCCCTCCGACGGGCAGGAAGGGGTGGGCGGCGACTGGTACGACACCATCCCGCTGCCCGGCGGCCGGATCGCCCTGGTCGTCGGCGACGTGACCGGGCACGGCATCAGCGCCGCGGCCAGCATGGGACGGCTGCGCACCGCCGTCCGCACCCTGGCCCACCTGGACCTCCCCCCGGACGAGCTGCTCACCCACCTCGACGAGCTGATGGCCGAGGACGCCCGCGGCTTCGACGCCACGAGCGCCACCTGCCTGTACGCGGTCTACGACCCGCGGACGGGCTCCTGCACCATGGCCGCGGCCGGGCACCCGCCGCCCGCGATCGTGGCCGCGTCCGGTGAGGTGACGTTCCCGTCGCTGCCCGCTGGCACGCCGATCGGCGTCGGGCTGGGCGCCTTCGGCTCACGCGACCTGCACCTGCCGGCCGGGACCCTGCTGGCCCTCTACACCGACGGCCTGATCGAGAACCGGCACGCCGACCTGGACGCCGGCATGGCCCGGCTCGGCGACGCCCTGGCCCGCGCGGCCCTGCGGTCGGCGACGCCCGAGCGCGTGTGCACGGCCGTGATGCGCTCCATCGTGGGGGACGCGCCCGCCGAGGACGACATCGCCCTGCTCGTCGCCCGCATCCACGGCTGACCCGGCGGCGACACTTGACGTCCCCGGCCTGAGGCCCGCACGGGGTTGCCCGGGTACGCCTGAAAGCGTCCTTCAACCGTTCCAACCGGCCTGCAAGAGGGTGGCCGGACGCTGGTCCCTCGCTTCGGAGAGGGGATCGCATGTACGCATCCAGGAGAGGCCTCCTGGTCACACTGGCCGCCCTGCTGGCGCTGACGCTGGCCGTCGCGTCCTGCTCGGCGGCCACCGTCCGCACCGTCACGCTGGTCGCCGCGGGCGTCCTGGGGGACGACGCGTTCTTCGACATCGGCGCGGACAACCTCATGAACGTCATCGCGGGGGCCGGCGGCGCCGTGGCCGGGGACCGCGCCGGCCTCTACGGCGGGACGACCAGATCGACCCAGTGCTCGAAGAAGAAGCTGATCAAGTTCCTCAAGAACAATCCGGACAAGGCCGCCGCATGGGCGGAGGTGCTCGACATGGACGTGGCCGAGATCCCCGGCCGTGTCGGCAAGCTCACCTCCGTCGTGCTGCGGCGCGACGTGCTCGTGAAGAACCACGGCTACCGCGAGGGCGGGAGCACGGCGTTCCACGCGCTGCTCCAGGCGGGCATCGCGGTTCTGGTGGACAGCACGGGAACGCCGGTCGTCAAGTGCGACTGCGGCAACCCGCTGCTCCCGCCGGACGGCGACGTGGACATCGACCGGGCGAAGTACAAGGGCAAGAAGTGGAAGCACTTCTCCCGGAAGAAGGTGGCGGTGATCGAGGAGGGCGACGAGCAGCCGGCGATCAAGCTCGCCCAGCTCGACCCGGCCACAGGCCAGGAGACCGGAGAGGCGTTCGACCGGCCGACCGGCACGGAGGGCGAGCAGGACAGCGCGCCGACGCCCACGCCGGACCCGGACCGGACGCCCACCCCGTGCCCCACGTCCACGGACCCGCAGGTCACGACGCTCAGCCCGTGCCCGGAGCCCTCGGAGCCCACCGACGACCCGACAGGCGACCCGACCAGCGACCCGACGGACGCCCCGACCGGCGACCCGGAAATCTCTGATTCGCCGTCACCTGACCCCACCACCTGACAGCGTCAGATCGCCGCAGGGCTTCGACCTCGTCACACCCCTCCCCGTGCACCGGTCGAAGCCCGCCAGGAGTAGAACAGCACCGCCAGGCCCGGCTCGCCGGCCGCGACCAACCCGGCCGCACCCGCCAGGCCGCCGAGCGTACCGGCGACGACCAGGTACTGGGCCTGGCCCTCAGGGGGCGCGCTCAGCATGCGGCCGCGTCAAAGGTCACCCGGCCAGGCCGTCCTCGCCGGTCGTCGGGGCGATCGTGGCGGTCAGCCCCGCGCCCGCATGCCCCTGCTCGATGAGCGCTTCGATCCTGGCCGCCACCGCCGGCAGCCCGCCGTCGCCGAGCGCTTGACCGTCCCGCAGCTCGATGAGGTGGCGGACGACCGTGAGGTGCTCGGCCAGGGTGGCGGGACCTGCCGGGTAGGAGGCCTGCAGCAGCTCCGAGGCCGTGGCGGGAGCCGCCGCGACCACGTGCCCGAGCTGCTTGACCGCGGTGTCGGCGAACTCGGCGACATCCACGCCTGCTTCCCGCACGGCGTCGAGGGCTCGCAGCAGGCCGAGCTGGGCGTCGTACCAGAGGCCGAACAGGGTGAGATCCCAGACGGCAGCCGCTTGCGGCGCCTCGCCCACGAAGCGCGGCGTGCTCAGCAGCGCGAGGACCGCGCGGTGACGCTGGAACGCCGGTCGCGAGCCGCTGTAGAGGATGGTCGCCGCGTCGGTGCCGATCAGCTCGGGTGAGGTCTGGAGGCCCGCGTCGAGATAGGACGCTCCCAGCGCGGCCACCTTCCGGGCGGCGCGTATCGCTTCGCCGGGGGTTCCGGTGCACATGGCGATGATCGTCCGCCCGGACAGGTCCGCGTCCAGCTCGGCCAGGCACTGCTGTACGGCGGTGTGGTCGGTGAGGGTGAGGAGGGTCAGCGCGGCGGAGGACGCCGCTTCCCTGACCGATTCCGCGGGCGTGGCGCCGGCGTCCACCAGCTCGGCGGTGCGGCTCGCGGTGCGGTTCCACACCACCACGTCGTGACCGGCGGCGAGCAGGCGGCGTGCCACCGCACCGCCGATGGCTCCCGTGCCGATCACGGCTATCCGGTGGCCGTAAGCCTTGAGTTCCGTCATGGCGGCGATCTTGCAATATCAACCTTACTTGAGGTCAAGGCCGGCGGCCCTCGGAGGCACCGCCTCGGCGAGGTGCGGATGCGGGGCAGCCGGCGAGTGCCGTCACCGCCTCGCGGACTCCGGCGAGTGTCGTCATCGCCTCGCGGGCGCCGGCGGCGAAGGCCGGCAGGCAGGTCAGCTCGGGCGCGGCGGTCACGGTCATGACCAGCGTGCCCGCGTACGACAGCACGGCCACGGCCAGCGGCACCCCAGCCGTGATGGGCGCGATCGGGTACACGGCGGTCAGGCGGGCGCCGTCCAGCCAGAGCGGCGCGGCCGGGCCGGGCACGTTGGTGACGTACAGGTTGACCCGCTCGGCGCCGTGGCGGCGCACCCAGCTCATCATGAGCCGCATCACGAGCCTCGGCGGCTGCCAGGAGGGGGTGTCCGCCCGGCTCGCCTTGGCCGCGCGCGTCCGGGCGGTCACCTGGGCCAGCGCCCGGAGCGGGTCGGGTTCGTCCAGCGGCAGCGAGATCATCAGGGGCGCGCTGCCGCCCGCGTTGCGCATGCCGGGCGCGGCGGCCACGGGCACCGACACCCGCAGCGTGTGCCCGGCGACCGGCTCGCCTGACGCGGTCAGCAGCCGGCGCACTCCGAACGTGGTGAGGGTGAGGGCGATGTCGTTGACGGTCGCGTCCAGCGTGTGCGCGGCCCGTTCGACGTCGGCCAGCGGCCAGGCGGCGGTCGCGAGGCGGCGGCCGCCGTCGCGGACGACGGGGAACGGCAGGCTCGGCACCCGCGGGCCGACGGCCCTGAACGCCGTCGCGAGGACGCGCAGCTTCGCCGGGAGGTGCGGGATTCCCTTGAGCGCTCGCCACAGGGCGGCGGCCTTCGCCGCCGCCGCGTCCCGCACCAGACTGCTCGCCGATGGAGGTCGTGCCGCCTTCCATGGGACGTTCTCCTGTCCCGATTCTTGGGAGACGGCGCTCAGCAGCACGTCGGCCAGCGCCACCGCGGTCTTGCCGTCGGCCAGCGTGTGGTGCAGAGCCACCACCAGGCCGGTGCCCCCGTCCAGGCTGGCGCCCGCATTCGAGCCGGCGCCCGCGTCCAGGCTGGTGCCCGCGTCCAGGCCAGGGCCCGCGTTCACGCCGGGGCCCGCGTCCAGGCCGGTGCCCGCGTTGACGCCGGTGACGCAGAGCAGCCGCCATGGGGCGTGGCCGAGGTCGAGCGGCTCGGCGATCCGGGTCGCCGCCCAGTCGAGGAAGTCCGCGCCAGGCGGCAAGCGGACGAGCTCGATGTGCCGGGCGAGGTCGAACCGCTGATCGTCCACCCACAGAGGCGGGCCCTGCCAGAACCGGGTGCGGTGGACGCGGCGGCGCAGCATCGGCCCACGGTGCAGCCGGGCGCTCACCAGCGCGCGCAACCGCTCGACGTCCAGCGGCCCGTCCTGGTCCACCACCCCGGCCATGCCGAGGTTCATGTTCATCGGGGAGCCGGGCTTCTCGGCCCAGATCATCATCAGGTCCCCGGTGCTCAGGCGCTCGATCATGACGTGTCGCCTCCTTCGCAGGGGTCTCCTCCCGAGCGTCACCGAGGGGCGCTGAGCCGGGCAGTGCCTTTCGTCCCTTGGAACGGGGCCGTTCGCCGGTGTCCGTGGCGGAGCCGGGAGGACAACGATGAGGGCGTACCTGCTACGGAGGTGAACCGATCATGACCGGTGGACGCATGATCATGGAAAGGCCCGTCATCGAGGCCGAGCTGATGACGCTGCGCAAGCGGGTCGCCGATCTGGAGGAACACGTACGCACGCTGACGGCGGCGAACCTCGCGCTCGTCCGCAGCGTGGAGAACCTCCAGCGCACTACGCCGACCGGGCTCACCGACCGTCCGCGGTGAGCGCGCCGGTCAGGTCGCACACGCACATCCCGTCTGCCTCCCGCACGCCACCCCCTCCTGCGCGCCCATCAGCGACAGCAACCGCACCCGGATCGGACCGCCCAGAGCCTTGAAGCATCCGCGCCGGCTCGGCCGCCACCTCCTGCTGCTGACCGGCACCGGCCCCACATGAAGTAGGCGACGGGGCCGACGGACCTCCGTGGCGGCCAGCGCCGTCAGCCACCCCCGCTGTCTCTTCGACATCTCGTCCCAGCGCATCGCCGGACTCCTCTCCTTCAGCCCTCGACACCAGGATGAGGGTCATCCCGGGCAAGAAGTCACGTATAGGCAGGGCCCATCAGCGGACGGGACAGGACCTTAGCCCGCAGGCGGCGGCCCGACCCGGTGATGCGCTGGAACCATGAGTACCTATCCCGTACGGGTCGAGGCCCGGCTCGAGGAGCCGCTCAGCCGGGGCCTGTGGATCGTCAAGTGGTTCCTGGCGATCCCCCATTACATCGTGCTCGGCTTCCTGTGGATCGCCTTCGGCGTTCTCACCGTCATCGCGTTCTTCGCCATCCTGTTCACCGGCCGGTACCCGCGCGCCCTGTTCGACTTCAACGTCGGCGTACTGCGCTGGACCTGGCGCGTGGCGTACTACACCTACGGCGCCCTGGGCACCGACCGCTACCCGCCGTTCACCCTCGGGCCCGCCCCGGGCTACCCGGCCACCCTGGAGATCGACTATCCGGAACGGCTCTCCCGCGGCCTCGTCCTCGTCAAGTGGTGGTTGCTCGCCATCCCGCACTACCTGATCGTCGGCCTGTTCACCAGCGGCAGCGTCATCTCCTGGCGCGGCGACCTGCCCGACGGCGGCGGCGTGCTCTACACGTTCGACTGGGGCGGGCTGATCGGCCTGCTGGTGCTCATCGCCGCCGCCTGCCTGCTCTTCACGGGACGTTACCCGCGCGGCGTCTTCGACCTCGTGATCGGGATGAACCGCTGGGCGCTCAGGGTCGCCGCCTACGCGACCCTCATGACCGACGCCTACCCGCCCTTCCGGCTGGAACAGGGCGGCCACGAACTGCCCCGCATGGGCGCTCCCCCACCTGCGGCCAAGGTCCGGTACGCCAGACGCGGGACGCCGGCCAGTTCATCGGCACCGGCGCGCAACGCGTGACCACGTCCACGTACGCTCTCACCAGCGAGGAGGTCACCGTCGCCGGGCGGGTTCGCATGCCTCCAGGGCCGGCGCGCCGCTCTTCCTGGGCACCGTGAGGCTCGCTCACCCATGGCGCAGCGCCTCCAGCGACCCGGTCAGGCGCTCGGGCCGCACGCCCAGCCCCACGGCCCTGCCGAGCAGATGCGGGAACCCCGGCCAGTGCCGCAGGACCCGCAGCGGTAGTGGCAGTCGCAGGGGTGCGGGCGCGGGGCCGTCACCGCCGATGGAGGCGGCCACGAAACGTTCCTGCGCCGCGCGCTGCGCCGCCTGGGTGAGCACGGTCGGCCACTGGCGGCGGCGCTGCACTCGGGCCAGGTCCTTGGCGCTCACCCGGCCGCGCCGCAACGCGGGCAGCAGGATCCGGGCGGCGGCGACGGCGTCCTGGACGGCCAGGTTGACGCCCACGCCCGCGATCGGCGACATGGCGTGCGCGGCGTCGCCGATGAGCAGCACGCCCGGCGCCCACCAGCGGTCGAGCCGGTCGATGCGGATCTGCAGGACGGCGATGTCGGCCGCGCCGATGGCGGCCATCCGCTCGCTGGTGTACGGGGCGAGGCGGGCGATGGTGCGGCGGGTCCAGGCGCCGTCGTCGGCCCGGGCGGCCCCCGCCGTGTCCTTGGCGATGAGCAGGGCGGCCTGCCAGTAGTCGGCACGGTTGATCATGATGAGGCCGCCGGTGGCGGAGAAGCGCAGGAACGTGCCGTCGGGGTCGCCGGGCAGGCGCGGGATGCGGACGTACAGGCAGTCGTGCGGCGTGGCGGAGGAGCGGGGCCGCAGCCCGAGCAGGTCCCGGACGGTGGAGTGCCGTCCGTCGGCCGCCACGACCAGCGGCGCGGTCAGCTCGGACGTCCGGCCGGTGTCCTTGTCGGTGTAGGTGACCCCGCGCACCTGGCCGTTCTTCCGGAGCAGGCCGTTGACCTCGGCGTTCTGGGCGAGGTGGAAGTGCGGTGAGGCGGCGGCGGCTTCGGCGAGGAGGTTGAGGAAGTCCCATTGCGGCACGAGCGCGATGTGCTGGTGGCGGCCGGGCAGGCGGCTGAAGTCCTCGAAGACGGCGCCGTCGTCGAACCGCATGGCGAGTCGGCGCTCGCGCTGTTGCGGCAGGGCGGCGAAGCGGTCGCCGAGGCCGAGTTCGTCCAGCAGGTTGAGGGTGGAGGCGTGCACCGTGTCGCCGCGGAAGTCGCGCAGGAAGTCGGGGTACTTCTCCAGCACCGCCACGTCCACGCCGGATCTGGCCAGTAAGAGGCCGAGCACCATGCCTGCCGGCCCGCCTCCGGCGACGACGCACGCCACCGAGGCCCTCTCGATCGATCCCATCCGTCCCTCCAGGAATAAGTGGGGAGATTTTCCCCGGTTACAAGGCACAGTAACATAACCGGGGAGCCTGTCCACGTTTAGAGTTGGAGCGTCCGGATGAGAGAACTGCGTGCCGATGCCCGCCGCAACCGCGACCAGATCCTGCGCGCGGCGCATCTCGCCTTTCTCGATCAGGGGCCGGACGCGCCGCTCGACCAGATCGCCACGAGCGCCGGGGTCGGCAACGCCACCCTCTACCGCCACTTCCCGACCCGCGCCGACCTCATCGGCGCCGTCGTCGTGGACAACATGACGCAGGTGGCCGCGCTCGCCACCGACGTCCTCGCCACCGAGCCGTCAGCCGGGGAGGCGCTGGCCGCGTTCACCACAGGGGTCGTCGAGCGGCGCATCGTCGCCATGCTGCCGATCCTCGGCAGCCACGTGACCCCGGACCTCGCCTTCCATCAGACCCGGGCCCGCCTGCTGGCCGCCCTGGACGCCCTCGTCGGCGCCGCCCGTGCCGAGGGCGCGCTGCGCGGTGACGTCAGCGCCGCCGACCTGGTGATGTTCCTCGCCGTGCTGACCCGGCCGCTGCCCTCGGTGTCACCCGGCCTCGGCGACGCCGTGCGCGCCCGTCTGCTGGCCACACTTCTGGACGGGCTGCGTCCCGGCGGCACCGCCCCGCTGCCGGGCAGCCCTGTCGACGCCGATCTCATCACCGCGGATCTGGGATCGTCACAGCCGGTGCGGGATGGTGAGCCGCAGGTGTGAGCCGCTCAGCCACGCCTCGTCGATCTCCCTGCCGGTGAGCCGCCCGACCAGGGTCAACGCCGAGGTGACGCAGACGCCAGCGGGTCGAGGGCGTCCGGGGCGTTGCCGTACCGCTCGCCGGGGACGGCGCCGCTGCACTCGTATCCACCGAACTCGATGATCTGCAGCCAGTCGTCGGTCAGCCGGTCGGCCCGGATCACCGTCCCGTCGCCGGGGCCGGACAGCCCGTCCCTGTCGCAGCGGCGGGCCTGCCGGAAGTCGGCGCCCACGCGTTGCGCCAGCTCGTCGAGTTCCAGCCGATCGGCCCACACCGCGCTGAATTCGTGGCGAGCCCGTGGCCGTGTGCCACAGATGTTCCGACCGTCGCATGCCGCGCCTTTCCTTGAGGAGAGGTCACCGGAGGAGGTCGCGCCGGCTCAACGTGCTGCCGAGTGCGGCCGCCGCCGCCCGTACCGCGACCACATGCCCCTCGGGGCGGAACCGCCCGATCGGCCCCGCCACGCTGATCGCCGCGACCGGCTCGTCGCCGCGCCCCAGCACCGGCGCGGCGACGCACAGCAGGCCGGCGGCCGACTCCTCGGTCTCGAAGGCGACGCCGGTCTCGGCGACGCGCAGGAGCTGGCCGCGCAGGATGCCGGGCGCGACGACGGTGTGGGGGGTGCGGCGTTCGAGTGGCCCGGTGAGCACCTCGCGCCGCAGGGCGGGGTCGGCGTGGGCGAGCAGGGCCTTGCCGATGGCGGTGCAGTGCAGCGGCATCCGGCCGCCGGTGCGTGAGGGCACTCTGGCCTGGCGGTGGCCGCCGATCTTGGCGATGTAGACGACGTCGTGGCCGTCCCGCACGCCGAGGTGAACGGTTTCGTGGGTGCGTTCGTAGAGGTCCTGGAGGAACGGCATCGCGACTTCGAGGAGGCTGCGTTCGAGTGAGGCGAGCATGCCGAGCTCGAAGAGGCCGCCGCTGAGGCGGTAGCCGCCGCCGGCGCGGTCGAGCAGGCGGTGGGTGACGAGCTCGCCGCAGAGCCGGTGCACGGTGGCCTTGTGCAGGCCGGTGCGCCGCACCAGCTCGGCGAGGCTGACGACGCGGTCGTCCGGCCGGAAGGCGCGCAGGATCGTCACCGCCTTGCCCAGCACGGTGCCCAGGTCCGCTGTCACCCGCACAGCGTATCGGTGAGCGAGACGATGTGGTGGTCGGCGTCCGTATCGGGCCTGCACAGTGGGCGTGTGAATGAAACCATCGCCGCCACGAGGCGGCCCGAGGTGGTCGCCGCGTTCGAGCGGCTCACGCAGGCGGCGGCGTCGGGCGTGCCCTGCGCCCCCGTGCGGGACCTGATCGGCCGGGACGACCTGGCCGCCGCGTACGCCGTGCAGGCCGCGCTCACCGAAGCCCGCGTCGCCGCCGGGGCGCGGATCGCCGGCCGCAAGATCGGGCTGACGTCGGAGGCGGTGCAGCGGCAGCTCGGCGTCGACCAGCCCGACTTCGGCATCCTGTTCGACGACATGGCGTACGCCGACGGGGACGTGATCCCCGCCGGGCGGGTGCTCCAGCCGCGGGCCGAGGCGGAGATCGCCTTCGTGCTCCGTTCCGACCTGGCCGAAGGACCGCTCGACACCGCGCAGGTGCGGGACGCGATCGCGTACGCCGTCGCCGCGCTGGAGGTCTGCGGCAGCCGGATCGCCGGGTGGGACATCAGCTTCGGCGACACGGTCGCCGACAACGCCTCGTCGGGCGCGTACGTGCTCGGGACGGAGCGCCGCACGCTCGACGCGATTGAGCCGGTGGACGTGGCGATGTCGATGACCGTCAACGGCGCGGAGGTCTCCACCGGGACCGGCGCGGCCTGCATGGGCGACCCGGTCGAGGCGGTCGTGTGGCTCGCCCGGATGGCGCGTGACCTCGGCGAGCCGCTGCGGGCGGGGCAGGTCGTGCTGTCCGGCGCGCTCGGCCCGATGCGACCGGTCGCCCCCGGGGACACCGTCACCGCGGCCCTGTCCGGCCTCGGCACGGTGACGGTCGGTTTCGCGGAAGGAGCAACGGCATGAGCAGGGCGACGGTGATGGCCGGTTTCGCCGGAGGAGCAGCGGCATGAGCGGGACGAAGGTCGCGATCATCGGGTCGGGCAACATCGGCACCGACCTGATGATCAAGGTGTTGCGCGGGTCGCCGCACCTGGAGATGGGCGCCATGGTCGGCATCGACCCCCAGTCGGACGGCCTGGCCCGCGCCGCCCGCCTCGGCGTCCCGACGACGCACGAGGGCGTGGACGGCCTCATCGGCCTGCCCGGCTTCGCCGAGATCGAGATCGTCTTCGACGCGACCTCGGCCAAGGCGCACCAGGCGAACGCCGCGAAGCTGCTCCCGCTCGGCAAGCGCCTGATCGACCTGACCCCGGCGGCGATCGGCCCGTACGTCGTCCCCGCCGTCAACCTCGAAGACCACCTCGACGCGCCGGACGTCAACATGGTGACCTGCGGCGGGCAGGCCACGATCCCGATCGTGGCCGCCGTCAGCCGGGTGACGACCGTCGAGTACGCCGAGATCGTCGCGTCCATCGCGTCGAAGTCGGCCGGTCCTGGCACCCGGGCCAACATCGACGAGTTCACCGAGACCACCTCGGGCGCCATCGAGCAGGTCGGCGGGGCGCGCCGCGGCAAGGCGATCATCGTGCTGAACCCCGCCGAACCGCCGCTGATCATGCGGGACACGGTCTTCTGCCTCGTCGCGGCCCCGGATCCGGCCGTACGCGAGGAAATCGCCCGATCGGTGGAGAAGATGGTCGCGGACGTCGCCGCCTACGTCCCCGGCTACCGGCTCAAGCAGCAGGTGCAGATCACCGAGGTCCCCGCGGACCAGCCGGTCGAAACGCTCCTCGCCGGCGGCGACGCCGCCAGGCCCACCCACCAGGTGTCGGTGTTCCTGGAGGTCGAGGGCGCCGCCCACTACCTCCCGGCCTACGCCGGCAACCTCGACATCATGACCTCCGCCGGCCTGCGGGTCGCGGAGCGCATCGCCGCACGGAAGGCGGGCCTTTAGATGGCTGTCCCGATCTTCGTCCAGGACGTCACGCTACGGGACGGCATGCACGCCGTACGCCATCGCGTGGGCGTGGAGGACGTCAAGCGGATCGTCACCGCGCTCGACCGGGCCGGCGTGGACGCGATCGAGGTCGCGCACGGCGACGGCCTGGCCGGCGGGTCGCTCAACTACGGCCCCGGCTCGCACACGGACTGGGACTGGATCGAGGCCGCGGCGTCGGTGCTGGTGAACGCCCGTCTCACCACGCTCCTGCTGCCGGGTGTCGGCACCGTCCACGAGCTGAAGCGCGCCTACGACCTGGGGGTGCGCTCCGTCCGGGTCGCCACGCACTGCACCGAGGCGGACATCTCCGCGCAGCACATCGCCGCGGCGCGCGAGATCGGCATGGACGTGGCCGGGTTCCTGATGCTGTCGCACATGGCGCCGCCGGAGGAGCTGGCCAGGCAGGCGAAGCTGATGGAGTCGTACGGCGCGCACTGCGTGTACGTCACCGACTCCGGCGGCAGGCTCACGATGAACGATGTGGCCGCGCGGGTCCGCGCGTACCGTGACGTCCTCGACCCGGGGACCGAGATCGGCATCCACGCCCACGAGAACCTGTCGCTGTCGGTCGCCAACTCCGTCGTCGCGGTCGAGAACGGCGTGTACCGCGTGGACGCGTCGCTGGCCGGGCACGGCGCGGGGGCCGGGAACTGCCCGCTGGAGGCGTTCATCGCGGTCGCGGACCTGTCGGGCTTCGAGCACCGGTGCGACCTGTTCCAGCTCCAGGACGCGGCGGACGACCTCGTCCGGCCGCTGCAGGACCGTCCGGTGCGGGTGGACCGGGAGACCCTCACGCTGGGGTACGCCGGCGTCTACTCCTCCTTCCTGCGCCACGCCGAGGCCGCCGCCGCGCGGTACGGCCTCGACGTCCGCGACATCCTCATGGAGTGCGGACGGCGGCGGCTGGTGGGCGGCCAGGAGGACATGATCGTCGACATCGCGCTCACGCTGGCCGCCGGGGCCGCCTGAGCACCGCCACCATGGAGCCCGGCCCGCCGGCACCCGGACGGCCACCGCGATGTCGGCCTCGCTCGCGCGAGAGATCCAGATGACCCTGCAGCAGCTCCTTGGACATGCCGGGCGCGGTCTAAGGTTCAAGCGCGGCCAAAGGTCTCACTGGCACGCACCTACCGAGCTGGACATCATCGGCTCACCCGAACGGGACCGGCCCCCCGAGAAGTGATCATGCAATAACCCCCCGTAGAAGAACGACCCGTTTTCGACGCTTCTCAAGGTTTGTCCCGTTATGCCTGGCTATGCTGCGTGGTCGACACCAGTCAAGGCCGTGTCAACGACAGGCACGCCTGGACGAACGACGATTGGAGATATGTGCGAACACGACCTTCCATGTTCGCCACCACCTTCGTGGCGCTGGCCGTCCTCTCCACCGCCACGGTGACCGAGCTGGGACGGACGGCGGCCACCGGAGGGGCAGCCGCGGAAGCCGTCGGAGAGTTCGGCATCGCGTGGGAGCCGTGCGAGGAGGAGCCCAGCGTGGAGTGCGCCACGCTGGCGGTGCCCATCGACTGGTCCAAGCCGGACGGGCCGGCCGTCGACCTGGCCCTCGCCCGGCGCAAGGCCACCGACCCCAAGGCCAGGATCGGGTCCCTGCTGACCAACCCGGGCGGCCCCGGCAACTCCGGGGTCAACGACATCCTGCGCCCGTCGGGCTTCAGCCCCGAGATCCAGCGGCGCTTCGACATCGTCGGCTACGACCCCCGCGGCGTCGCCCGCAGCGGCTCGATCGCCTGCTCGGCCTCGGTCTACAACCAGATGCCGAGCCCGGTCATGACCAGCCAGGCCGACTTCGACCAGTGGGTCGCCTTCGACCAGAAGCTGCGCGCGGACTGCCGGGAGAAGACCGGCCCCCTGTACGACCACGTCGACTCGGTCAACGTGGCCCGTGACATGGACGCCATCCGCGCCGCACTCGGCGAGGACAAGCTCACCTCCTACGGCGTCTCCTACGGCACGCTGGCCCAGCAGATGTACGCCGAGCTGTTCCCGAACCGGATCCGCGCCATGGTGCTGGACGGCAACATGGACCACAGCCTGAACGTCAAGGACTTCCAGGTCAGCGAGGCGGCCACCGTCGAGGACTCCTTCTCCGAGTTCATCGCCTGGTGCGACCGGGACACCGGCTGCGTCCTGCACGGGCGCGACATCCGGGCGCTGTGGAGGGGCCTGCTCGCCAAGGCGGAGCGCGGCGAGCTGTACTGGCCGGGCGTCCCCGGCCGCGCGGTGAGCGCCCACAACCTCCTCTGGCTGGGCGTGGTGATGAACGAGGCGCCCGACTGGGCGCTGGAGGCGAAGGTGCTCCTCGCGCTGGACGGCGGGCCGGTGCCGGACGACATGCCGGGCCCTCCCGGCAACGGCCCCGTGAACGGGGACGTCGCCGAGTTGCCGACGGCCATCCTCTGCCAGGACTTCGACCTCGGGCTGCGCGACTACGCCGAGTACGCCGACGTGATGCGCGGCTCCAACGCCGCGGCACCGAACATGCGCTACAACCCGATGCCGATGGGCGACATGCCGATCTGCCAGGGCCACCCCGTCACCAACCCGCAGCACCGCCTCCGCTACACCGGTAAGGCTCCGCTGCTGGTGGCCACGTCCCTGCACGACCCGGACACCCCGTACGAGTGGTCGGCCAACGTGGCCCGCCAGCTCGGCCGCAAGGCCACGCTGCTCACCTACGAGGGGTGGGGTCACGGCGTCTACGGCATGACCGACTGCACGACGGCGGCGATGGACAAGTACCTGATCTCGCGGACCGTGCCCGCGCGGGGCTTCCGCTGCCCGGCTGAAGAGCCCCAGGACTGACCTGTCCGAGGCCTTTTGAGGAGATTCAGTATGTCGGCCGTTCATGAGCTCGTCCGTCCTGCGGTCTATCCCCGCTCTTCCGGCTACGATCCCGCGTGGCTGGTGGGGCTGGACATGGGCCCCAATCCGCTGTGGCTGCTGGAGGACCTGTCGAGGGACCTCGATCTGCGGCCGGGGATGCGCGTTCTGGACCTGGGCTCGGGCAAGGGGGCGACCTCGGTGTTCCTGGCCAGGGAGTTCGGCGTGGAGGTGGTGGCCGCCGATCTGTGGATCGAGGCGGAGGTCGCTGAGGAGGTGTTCGCCGGTGCCGGAGTTTCGCAGCAGGTGACGGCGGTCAACGCCGAGGCTCACGCCCTGCCGTTCGAGCCCGGCTCTTTCGACGCCGTCGTCAGCATCGACGCCTACGAGTATTTCGGCACGGCGGATAGTTACCTGGCCTACATCACGCGGTTCCTCAAACCCGGTGGGCAACTGGGCATCGCGACCCCCGCGATGACCGCCGAGGTCCGCGACCTCGGCGCCATTCCTGCCCATATCAAGGCTCTGGTGGGGTGGGAGGCCATCGCCTGGCACACCGCGGAGTGGTGGCGCTTTCAATGGGACATCACGGAACTGGTCACCGTGACTTCGGCGCGGCTGCAGCCGGAGGGGTGGCACGACTGGCTGCTGTGGACCAGGGCTTGCCTCGCCGCCGACCCTCCGGACCGGTCCTCCCTTGAGGGGACCATCGCCATGCTGGAAGCCGATCAGGGGGAGTTTCTGTCGTTCGCTCTGGTCTCGGCGCGTAAGAATTGATCCTTCCCGGGCGGCTGAGGTGACGCACCGAGCCGCCCGGGTTGCCCTGCCTGGGACCACTGGTAAGCTACTGAGCCAGGTGAATCCAGTACCCCGCCGCGAACCCGATGGTCGTCGCGAACCCCACCTTACGATTGGCGTGTTCGTACGCCTCGGGCATCATCGTCGTCGACAACATCGCCAGAATCGCCCCACCGGCGAAGGCCAGCACGGTCGCGATGACGTTGGGCGAGGCCTGATCGAGCAGCACGTACCCGGCCCCGGCGGCGAGCCCGGACACCAGCGCGATGCCGGACCACAGCGTGAACACCGCCGTCCACGACCACCCGCCCGAGCGCAGCCCTGTCGTGGCGGCCACCGACTCGGGCACGTTGGAGACGAACACCGCCACCAGGATCGCCACTCCGACCGTGCCCGACTTGAGCAGGGTGAGCCCGACCACCGTCGACTCGGGGATGCCGTCGAGCACGATGCCGAGGACGATCGCCGTCGCCGACGCCGTCTGCGCCGACCCGGCGATGTCCTTGCGGTCCCGGTAGCCCATCTTGCTGATGATCCGGTCGCCGGCCAGGAAGACGATCGCGCCGGAGAAGAAGCCGACGGCGGTGCCCGCGCCGCCGCCGTCCAGCTCGCTGGCCTCCTGGATGAGCTCGAACGAGACGGCGCTCAGCAGCACGCCCGCGCCGAACCCCATCACCAGGCCGAGGGTGGTGGTGCCCGGCTGGCGGATCGCCACGATCGCGGCGCCGGCCAGGAGCGAGGACGCGGCGAGCAGGCCCCAGAGGAATGCCTCGATCATGACGTTTCGCCACCGTCCCGCTCGACACGCGCTGGGCGCGCAACACCATCGATGGTGCTGCAAGTCCTAGCTTGACGCATTTGCGGCCCTATGCTCGCCGCTCCGGGTGGATCCGAGATCACGCCGGCGGGCCGGGTACGGCTAGCGGTAGGCGAGGCGGCGCAGCAGGATCTCGGCGGGTCCCCGGTGACCGGCCCGGCGCAACAGCTCGGCGATGACGACGGACACCGCCCAGGTGCCCACGGCCACCGTTGTGGCGCCGGTCAGGCCGAGGTCGTCCTGGAGCGCGAGCCCGTACGGGTAGAAGACCGCGACGAACACCACCGACTGGAGAAGGTAGAGGCTCATCGAACGCCGGCCGAGCGAGTAGCCGAACAGGAACGCGAACATCGGGCGGGCGTGGTTGGTGACGAAGAGGGTGTGGAACACGGTGATCACGTCGTTGAGCGCGGGGTTTCCACGGTCGGGGGTGCGGACGAACAGGGGTGCGTGGGCGAGGGCGATGGCCAGGAGCATGAAGCCGCGGGCCAGGTCGGGGGCCGGGACCCGGCCGGTGGGGTGGGAGGGGTGAGGGCCGGGCGTCTTGGCCTTCGTGCCGACGCCACCGAACAAGGCCAGCCCGCTGACGACGACCCGCGGCGCTCCCGGCCTGCTACGCACCGCACCCCGATCGAACGCGCCGAACGGGCGTCGCGCAGATCCACCTCCCCGCCGCCGAACACCGACAAGGACGTGAACACAGGCGGCGCGACCCACCGCCCCCTGCAGATCTCACCCAGCCGCTGATCCAGCTCACCCAGCTCGATCCGCCCCGCCGCGGCGGCGCCAACAGGGCCGGGAAAAGCCGGGGCGTCCCCGGCGGCCGGTCCGCGACACTGGAGTCATGGACGTCGTCAGCACCGACCAGGTCCCGGAGGCAGAGCGGTTCGCCTTCTGGCGGGAGGTGAACGCCAAGCTGCCCATGCCCTACGACCTGCGTTGCGACCCGCGGCTGGAGAGCGGATTCCGGGCGCGGGTCGGGTTCAGCGCGTTCGGGTCCGTGCAGGCGGCGCTGGTGACCATCGCGCCGCACACGGCGCACCGCACGGCCAGGCTGATCCGGCAGTCCGACCCCGAGCTGTACGAGCTGGCCTGCACCGTGCGCGGCGGCAGCACGATCACGCAGGACGGCCGGCGGGCGGATCAGCGACTCGGGGATCTGGTCCTGATCGACACCTCGCGTCCCTACCAGGTCGAGCACGCCGCCCGGTTCCCGGTGAGCCGGGTGATGATCCTGCGCTTCCCGCGTTCGCTGCTGCCGTTCCCCGCGCGGGAGTTGCGGGAGCTGAGTGCCACGCGCATCCCCGGTACGCGGGCCATCGGCGCGCTGTCCTCACAGTTCCTGCTGCGCCTGGCCCGGCACATGCCCGAGCTGACCGCGGCGGAGGCCTCCCGGCTGTCCGGCCTCACCCTCGACGTGCTGACGCTGGTGCTCGGCCACGCGCTCGACGCCGAGGCCGTGGTGCCTCCGCACGCCCGCCGGCGCGCGCTGGTGGCGCAGATCGACGCCTTCGTCCAGAACCACCTGGGCGACCCGCGGCTGACGCCTGACGTGATCGCCGCCGCCCACCACATCTCCCTGCGTCACCTGTACAAGCTGTTCCAGCAGGAGGGGCGGACCGTCGCCGGTCACATCCGCGAGCGGCGCCTGGAGCGGTGCCGGCGTGACCTCGCCGACCCCGCGCTGGCCGCCCGCCCGATTCACGCGATCGCGGCCCGGTGGGGGTTCACCAGCGCCGCCCACTTCAGCGAGGTCTTCCGCACCGTCTACGGCCTGTCACCGCGGCAGTTCCGCCGTCAGAGCGAGGCCGGGCACGCAGACTGAAGAATCGTGCGTGGAGCGGGGCCGTGCACGCAAACCGAAGAACTGTGCGTGCGGCCGTAACGACAGAGGCGTCCGCGGCAAGCATCGTGGCTGTTGGCGGGGCGCCTGCCGGAAGGTGGGGCTCCCGGAGGCCGGCCACGGGGACGCCGGCCTCCGGGAGCGACTTGACCCTCACGTGGCGTCAGGCGGCATAGTCGGTGCCGTGGAGGATCACTGGACCGTGGGGCACGTGGCCCGGCTGGCGGGCGTGAGCGTGCGCACGCTGCACCATTACGACGACATCGGGCTCGTCCGCCCGTCAGCGCGCACCCCGGCCGGTTACCGCGCCTACGCGCCGGCCGACGTGGAGCGGCTGCGCGAGGTGCTGGCCTACCGGCGGCTGGGCTTCGGGCTGCGCGAGGTCGCGGACCTGGTCGGCGACCCGTCCACCAACGCGGTCGCGCACCTGCGCCGGCTGCGCGGCCTGCTGCTGGAGCGACGCGACCGCGCCGACGCCATGGTGGCGGCCATCGACAGGGAACTCGCGGCACGAGCGAAAGGGCTGAAAGTGACACCGGAGGAGCAACTGGGGATGCTCGGCGCACGGCTGTACGACGCGATCGGCGACGCCTACACGGCGACACGGCGCACCGAGCCGCGCTTCGCCACGCGGATCTGGGACGCGCTCGGCGACGCGCGGACGGTGCTGAACGTCGGGGCGGGCACCGGCTCGTACGAGCCGGCCGATCGCGTCGTGACGGCGGTGGAGCCGTCGGCCGTGATGCGGGGGCAGCGGCCCGCCGGTGCGGCGCCGTGCGTGGCCGCCGCGGCGGAGAGCCTGCCGTTCGACGACGGGTCGTTCGACGCCGCGATGGCCGTCTCCACCGTCCACCACTGGGGCGATCCGATCGCGGGGCTGCGCGAGATGCGGCGGGTGGCCAGGCGGGTGGTGGTGCTCACGTTCGACACCGACGAGGCGGGATGGCAGGACCGGTTCTGGCTCACCCGCGACTACCTGCCGGAGTTCGCCGGCGTCCTGTCGGGGTTCCCCTCGCTGGCCGGCATGGCCGACGCGATCGGCGGGCGCGCCGAGGCGGTGCCCATTCCGTGGGACTGCGCCGACGGCCTGTTCGAGGCTTACTGGCGGCGGCCGGAGGCGTACCTGGATGATCGGGTGCGGCGGGCCGTGTCGGTGTGGGCGAGGGTGGGGCGGGAGGCCGAGCGGCGGGCGGTGCGCAGCCTGGGCGACGACCTCGGCTCGGGGCGGTGGGCCGAGCGCAACCGCGACCTCGCCGAGCTCGACGCGGCCGACCTCGGCCTGCGCCTGCTCGTCGCCTGAGCCCCTGTCCGGCTCAGCCGTGCGTTGCTTGAGCCGCGACTGGTTCAGGCGCGCGTGGCATGACGCCCCGGCTGGTTCAGGCGTGCGGCACGTGACCCCCGGCCAGCGCAGGCGTACATCGCCTGGGCCCCCGGCCGGTCAGGCGTGCGTCGTCTGGGCCGTGGCCGGTCACGACGTGCTTCGCCTGGACCCCGGCTGGTTCAGGCGTGCGGCGCGGCGAAGGCGGCGGTGAGGTCGCCGGTGGTGGTGATGGCGTGGGCGTAGGTGGGGCCGTTCAGTACGTGCGCGGCGTGCAGCATCTCGGGCAGGAACGCCGCCGTGGCGTCCCGCACCAGCGTGACGTGGTAGCCGAGCTCCATGGCGAACCGCCCGGTCGACTCGACGCAGGTGTTCGCGAGCAGCCCGATGAGCACGACGTGGCTGATGCCGTGCTGCTTGAGCTGGAAGTCGAGGTCGGTGTTGGCGAAGCCGCTCTGCGCCCAGTGCTCCCTGGCCACGACGTCGCCGGGCCGCGGCTGGAAGTCGGGGTGGAACTCCCCGCCCCAGGTGCCGCGGGCGAAGCTGTGCCGCTCCATGATGCCGCGCTGGGTGGGGTTGGGATGATCCCACGTCTCGTAGTCGCCGGGCTCCCAGCGCCGGTGCGGGACGAACACCACCCGGATGCCCGCGTCACGGGCGGCGGCGACCACGGCGCGCAGGTGATCGAGCAGCCCGACCTGCTCCGCCACGGCCGCCACGCGCGGCCAGACCTTGCCGCCCTCGGACAGGAAGTCGTTGTACGGGTCCACCAGCAGCACGGCTGTGCGGCGGGGATCGTAGGCGTGGGACATGGTTCGATGCTCCGATGGGATCGTCAGGCCCGCGAGGTGACGGCCGCCGTCAGTTCGTCGAAGTCGTCCTGGCTGAGTCGCAGCCCCGCGGCGGCCACGTTCTCCTCCAGATGCTCGACCGACGACGTGCCCGGGATGGGCAGCATGACGGGTGAGCGGTGGAGCAGCCACGCGAGCGCGAGCTGTGACGGCGTGGCCGACATGCGGGAGGCGATGACGGCGATCGGCCCGCCGGGCTGCGCCAGGCCGCCGGTGGCCAGCGGGAACCACGGGATGAAGGCGATGTTCTGGCGTTCGCAGTGGTCGAGCACCGGCTCGGCCGAGCGGTTGGCCAGGTTGTACAGGTTCTGCACGGACGCGATCGGGGCGACGGCGCGGGCCTGCTCGATCTGCTCGACGCTCACCTCCGACAGGCCGATGTGCGCGATCTTCCCCTCGTCCCGCAGCGCCTTCAGCTCGCCGACCTGGTCCTCCAGCGGCACCTCCGGGTCGACGCGGTGCAACTGGAACAGCGCGATCCGATCCACGCCGAGGATGCGCAGGCTCATCTCGCACTGCTGGCGCAGGTAGGCGGGCCTGCCGACGGGTGCCCACTGGTCGGGGCCCTGCCGGGTGAGCCCCGCCTTGGTGGCGATGACGACGTCCTCGCCGTACGGGGCGAGCGCGCGCCGCAGCAGCGGCTCGGCGACCGCCGGGCCGTAGGAGTCGGCGGTGTCGAAGAGCGTCACGCCGAGCTCCGCCGCGCGGCGCAGCACCCGTACGGCCTCGTCGGGGTCGGCCGGAGGCCCCCACACGCCGGGGCCGGTGAGCTGCATGGTGCCGTAGCCGAGCCGGTTGACGCGCAGGGTGTTCTCGATCGCGAACTGGCCGGAAGCTTCGGCCGTCACAGAAGTCATCGGGGTTTCCTCTCTCCGTTTGCCCGTCACCCATCCCGCGCGTGCCCCATGGTTCGCCCTCCTTACCTCAACGTCCGGCAAAGTCCCTGCCACGGACGGCTGCGCCGGGAACGCGTTGCTACGCTGACCATCACGATGACCATGACAACGCCGGCACGGCAGGAATGTGCGATCACTGTTCTGGGCGGCCCCACGGCGGTCATCGACCTCGGCGGGCTGCGCCTGGTCAGTGACCCGACGTTCGACGAGGCCGGTCCGCACGGATATCTGACGAAGACGGCGGGCCCCGCCGTCACCGAGGACGCGCTGGGCGCGGTGGACGTGGTGCTGGTCAGCCATGACCTGCACGCGGACAACCTCGACGAGCGCGGCCGGGCCTTCGCCGGGGCGGCGCCGCTGGTGCTCACCGGCCCGCGCTCCGCGGAGCGGCTCGGCGGCCCCGCGGTCGGCCTCGCGCCGTGGGAGAGCCGCGACGTGCCGCGCGGTGACGGGGGCGGAGCGCTCACCGTCCTCGCGGTTCCCGCCGTGCACGGGCCTGAGGACGGCGAGCGCGACGCCGACGGCAACGTCAACTGCGAGGTGACCGGGTTCGTGCTGTCCGGGGAGGGGCTGCCCACGGTCTACCTCAGCGGGGACAACGCCTCGATCCGCACCGTGACGGAGATCGCCCGGCGGCTGCCCGACATCGACGTGGCCGTGCTGCACGCGGGGGCGGCGCGGGTGCCGGCGAAGTTCGGCGGCCGGCCCCTGTCCCTGGACAGCCGGCGGGCCGCTGCCGCCGCGGCCGTCCTGGACGCGGAGCTGGTGATCCCGGCGCACTACGACGGGTGGGCGCACTTCTCCGAAGGGCTGACCGACCTGGAGACGGCCTTCGACGAGGCCGGCCTGTCCGCGCGCCTGCGCACGGCGTCACACGGCACCTGGATCCGCCTGCGCCGCTGACCCGCCGCCGCCTACGAGCACGCCCGCTCAAAGGCCGCCGCCGCCGACCCGCCGGAGTCGCCGCCCTACCGGAATGGCCGCCCTGTCGAAGTGGCCGACCCGCCGAAGCCGCTGATCCGCCCGGGAGGTCGAGCGCGCCCCGCGACGTGCCGCCTGTCACTGCTTACGCTGAGAACATGCAGGCAGACAGCACCACGCCGGAGAACGACGGCCACGGCCGGCCCGGCGATCCGCGTTACCTGCCGATCGGCGAGCACGGCCTGATCGGCGACCTGCGCACGGTCGCGCTCGTGGGCACCAACGGCACCATCGACTGGTACTGCTGCCCCCGCTTCGATGCCCCCTCGGTGTTCGGCTCGCTCCTGGACGCCGACCGGGGCGGCTGTTTCGAGCTGGCGGCCGACGTCCCGTACACCACCAAGCAGTTCTACTTCCCCGACACGAACGTGCTGATCACCCGCTTCTTCGCCGACGACGGCGTGGGCGAGATCCAGGACTTCATGCCCGTCGCGGACGGCGCGTCGGAGCGTGACCGGCACCGGCTGATCCGGCGGGTCACCTGCGTGCGCGGCACGCTGCCGTTCCGCGCGCTGGTGGCGCCCCGCTTCGACTACGCCCGTCGCCCGCACACCATCAGCCAGGACGGCGAGCTGACGTTCTTCGAGTCGCCGCCGCTCACCCTGGTGCTCACCTCCAGCGTCCCCGTCGAGCACGACGGCCGCGACGCGACCAGCCGGTTCGTGCTGCGCGAGGGTGAGTTCGCGGTGTTCGCCCTCGACCAGCTCTCCCCCGGCGTCGAGGCACGCGGCTGCCCGCTGGAGGAGGCGGAGGAGCTGTTCACCGGCACGGTCGGGTTCTGGCGCAAGTGGCTGTCGGCCTCCCGCTACCGGGGCCGGTGGCGGGAGGTGGTGCACCGCTCGGCGCTCACGCTCAAGCTGCTCACGTACGCGCCGACCGGCGGCATCGTCGCCGCGCCCACGACCAGCCTGCCCGAGCGGATCGGCGGCCGGCGCAACTGGGACTACCGCTACGTGTGGGTGCGCGACGCCGCGTTCTGCGTCTACGCGCTGCTGCGGCTGGGCTTCACCGAGGAGGCCGAGGCGTTCATGGGCTTCCTGGACGAGCACGTCCGGCTGGAGCGGCCGGGCCCCGGCGGGCCGCTGCAGATCATGTACGGCATCGACGGCCGCAACGACCTGCCCGAGGAGGAGCTGCCCCACCTGGAGGGCTACCGGGGCTCGCGGCCCGTCAGGATCGGCAACGCCGCCGTCGATCAGCTCCAGCTCGACATCTACGGCGCGCTCATCGACTCGATCTACCTGTACAACAAGTGGGGCACGCCCATCTCCAGCCGCCGCTGGGACGAGCTGTGCACGCTGGCCGACTGGGTCTGCGACAACTGGGACCAGCCCGACGAGGGCGTCTGGGAGACCCGCGGCGGGCGGCGGAACTTCACCTACTCCCGCTTGATGTGCTGGGTCGCGATCGAGCGCGCCATGCGGGTGGCGCAGCAGCGCGGCCTGCCCGCCGACATTCCGCGCTGGCGCGAGAGCCGCGACGCCATCTACCGCGACATCATGCGGCACGGCTGGTCGGAGCGGCTGCGGGCCTTCGTCCAGCATTTCGACGACGAGGTGCTGGACGCGGCGGTGCTGATGATGCCGCTGGCCAAGTTCGTCTCGCCGACCGACCCCAGGTGGCTGTCCACCCTGGACGCGCTCGGCGACACCCTGGTCTCCGACTCCCTCGTCTACCGCTACGACCCGGAGCTCAGCCCGGACGGCCTCGGAGAGCAGGAGGGCACGTTCTCCATCTGCTCGTTCTGGTACGTGGAGGCGCTGGCCCGCGCGGGCCGCATCGACGAGGCCCGGCTGGCGTTCGAGAAGATGCTCACCTACGCCAACCATCTCGGCCTGTACGCCGAGCAGATCGCGCACACCGGCGAGCAGCTCGGCAACTTCCCGCAGGCGTTCACGCACCTCGCGCTGATCAGCGCGGCCTTCAACCTCGACCACGCACTCGGCTGAGGCGCTTCCAGCTAGACGACGCGCTCGGGGAGGCGCTTCCAGCTCGGCCGAGGCGCTTCCAGATTTGCGCCCGCGACCGTAAAGACCCGTCACAGGACGATGGAGGGCGGCGTGTCGCGGGCATCGCTCATACCGGGAGAGGGGGCGCATGTCGTCGAGGGCGAGCAGAGGCCGCCGGCCGTTCCCGCGCTCGATCCGCGCGCGCTTCTCCCTCGCCGTCGGAGCGCTGTTCCTGGTGGTGCTCACGGCGGTCGGCGCCCTGACCGTCTCCGGCATCCGCCACAGCGTCGCGGCGGAGGTCTTCGAGGACCAGCATCTGGCCATCGTCGACTGGGTGAGCAGGATGCGGCCCGGCTACATCCCGGTGCCCAGGCCGGGGAAATCGACCGGGCACGTCAGGTATCTGCAGCTCGTGGACTCCCAGGGGCGGGTGGTGGTGTCCAACTTCGCGGCGTCCGGCAGGGCGGCGCTGACCACGGTCAAGCCCGTCCCGGGTGACGGCATGCAGGATCTGACGGTGTGCCCGACGTGGCGTACGGACGCGTGCCTGCTCGTCACGGCCCTGCTGCTCGACCCGCAACTGCCCGACGCGCCGCTGAAGGACGGGCCGCACTACATCTACGCCGGCGCGGTGCAGCCCGTCGTGCTGGCCAAGCCGTACATGGAGGCGGGCTTCGGCGCGGCGGTCCTGGTCGCCTCGGCGGTGGCGGCGTGGGGCACCCGCGTGGTGGTGGACCGGACGCTGCGTCCAGTGCGGGCGATCAGCACGCGGATGCGCGAGGCGACGGCGAAGGACCTGTCGATGCGGGTGCCGACGCCGCTGCACGACGACGAGATCGCCGAGTTCGCCCACGCCTCCAACTCCTACCTCGACCGGCTGGAGAAGGCGGTGAAGGCGCGGCACCGGTTCGCGTCGCTGGCGTCCCACGAGCTGAGGTCGCCCGTCACGGCGCTGCGCACGCAACTGGAGGAGGCGCTGATGTACCCCGAGGACGTGGACGCGGGCTCGGCGCTGCGGAACGCGTTGCACAGCACGGAACGCCTCGAGGCGATCATCGACGACCTGCTGGCCTACACCCGGGTCAAGGACGCCCCGCTGGAGGCCTACCACGAGCTGGACCTGGTCTCCCTGGCCGAGGAGGAGCTGGCCGCACTCCCGCCTGACGGCGTCCCGATCCGGCTGCGGGCGGCCTCCCGCCCTCGGGTGCTGGGGTCGCGGGTGCAGCTCGGCCGGGTGCTGAACAACCTGCTGGCGAACGGACGGCGGCACGCCCGCACGTACGTGCACGTCACGGTCGAGCAGGTGGGCGGCCAGGCCGTGCTGACCGTGCGGGACGACGGCGCCGGCATCGTCCCGGAGGATCGCGAGCGGGTCTTCGACGCCTTCGTCCGGCTGCCGGAGGGGCGGCGGCTCGATCCGGGCGGCAGCGGGCTCGGGCTGGCCATCAGCAGGGAGACGTGCCGGGCCCACGGCGGGTCCCTCACCGTGGAGGACTGCCCGCGCGGAGCCCGGTTCGTGCTGCGCCTGCCGGCGTTGCCCGCTCAGGGCTCGACGGGGCGTCCCGCGGGGCGAGCGCGGTAGGTGTCCTCGATGGTGGCGCCGCTGTGCAGGCCCCAGCTGACGATCCTGGCCGGGCGCAGCATGATCAGCGGCCGGTCGCCGTCGATCGTCTCGGCGTGCCCGCGGATCTCCACGCCGCGGGGCCGCCACGGCGGCAGCACGTCGTCGATGACCAGCGCGGCCAGGCCGTGGCGCGCGGCGTCGCGGAACTTCCTGGAGCGGACGAGGTTGCGTCCGCCGATCTCGATGAGCGTGCCGGTCTCGTCGAGGGACCAGCCGACGGGCACGACGTGCGGCATGCCGTCGGCGCCGACGGTGGCCAGGCGCCCGAGCAGCCGGTCGCCGCGCAGGTAGGCCAGCTCGCGTTCGCTGAAGACGCTCATGCCGCCGCCGTCCGCAGGGCGCGCACGGCGTACGGGGAGACGGCGGCCCCGAGCACCGCCACCCCGCCCGCCAGCCAGAACAGCGCGGTGAAGGAGGAGTCGGGCACGGCACGCCCGTCGCTGCCGGAGGCGATCACGGCGGCGGCGAGCTGGCTGCCGACGACGCCGCCGACGGTGCGGGCGATGTTGTTGAGCCCGTTCGCGGTGCCGGTCCTGGCGGGCGGCACGATGTCGGCGATCAGCTTGGGCAGCGCCCCCATGACCAGCCCCGACCCCGCGCCGACGATCCCGTAGAAGAGCAGGTGATGCCAGTACGCGCCGTGCGCCGTGGCGATCAGCGCCGACCCGGCCGCCATCGCCGCGAACCCGATCACCAGCGGCCACCGGGAGCTGAACGCCTGCGCGATCCGGCCGACCGCCATGCCCGCCGGGATGATGGCCAGCATGCCGGGCAGCATCAGCAGGCCGGCGACCGTGACGGACGCGCCGAAGCCGGCGCCGTCCGGGCCGGGCCGCTGCTGGGCGAACAGCGGGATGGCCACGTAGAAGAAGTACGATCCTGCGCCGAACAGCAGCGCGGCCAGGTGCGTGGCCAGCATCGGCCGGTCGGTCAGCTCGGCGACGTCGATGAGCGCGTCGCTCCTGCGCCGTTCCAGGGCGATCAGCGCGGCGGCGAGCAGCACCCCGAGCGCGAACAGCCCGAGCACCGGCGCCGAGCCCCACCCCCACGCCGGGCCCTGGGTGAGGGCGAGCAGCACCGCGACCAGGCTCGCGCCGAGCAGCAGCGAGCCGGGCACGTCCAGCCCGCCGCCTGCGGCGCGCTCGCCGCGCGGGATCCACCGGGCGACCAGGCCCAGGCTGACCAGCGCCAGCAGCGCGCCGAGGACGAACAGGTAGCGCCACGACAGCCGGTCGGCGAGCAGCCCGCCGACCACCAGCCCGGCGCCGGCTCCCGCGCCGACGATGCCGGACACCAGGCCCATCGCGGACGCCAGCCGCTCCCTGGGCAGCGCCTCGCGCAGGATCGCCATCGACAGCGGCACCACGGCCAGCGCCGCGCCCTGCACGACGCGGGCGGCGATGAGCTGGGCGATGTCCTGGGCGAGCGCGGCCGCGGCCATGCCGGCGGCGTACGCGGTGAGCACGCCGAGCATGACGCGGCGCTTGCCGTACAGGTCGCCGAGGCGTCCGAGCAGCGGGGTGAGCACCGCGCTGGACAGCAGGAACGCGCTGAGGATCCAGGCCGACCAGGTGGGGGTGGTGTGCAGCTCGCGGGTGAGCAGGCCGAGCGCGGGCACCACGACCGTCTGCATCAGGGAGTAGCCGAAGACCGTGGTGACGAGCGCCGCCACGATCTGGCGGGGGGACGCCGGCATGGTCGCACCTCCAAACTTGATTCGCATCACGAACATTTCGTAGTGCGAACAACATAGTTTGTAGTGCGAACCGTCCGCAACTACACTCGGCGGCAGGAGGTGCCGATGAAGAGCGCGACAGACGCCGGGCTGGGCTTCGCCGCCGCCCTGGTGCGGATGTCCCACCTGGTGCAGCACGTCTTCTCCGACGTCAGCCGCGAGCGGGACATCACCCCGCAGCAGGCGCAACTGCTCTGCGTGCTGACCAGCGGCGACGCGATCGGCATGACGGACCTCAGCCGGCTGCTGCACCTGGAGAAGCCGAGCCTCACGGGGCTGGTGGACCGGGCGGAGCGGCGCGGCTTCGTCCGCCGCGTACGCGACGGCGCGGACCGGCGGGCGTGCCGGGTCGAGCTGACGCCCGAGGGCAGGGAGCTGGCCGTGCGGGTGCACGAGGAGATCGTCGGCAGGCTGGAGGCGATGGCCGGTGACCTGCCGGGCGAGGACCTGCTGCGCGTCGCCGACACCCTGACCGGCCTGCTCGCGCGGACCGGCTAGCCCCGTTTTCCGCACATGAGTGATCTTCAGCGGAGGTCTCGTGGATCGATGTTGAGGAGGTCCAGGAGGTGGAGTTGGAGGTTGGTGGGTTGCGGGATGGTCGGGGGTGACTGGCCGGTGCCCGGGATGAGCCGGATGCCGGCCAGTGCGTCGAGGATGAGTTTGCCGGTGGGGACGGCGGGCCGTCCGGCGTACAAGCCGTTGACCTTGGTCTTGTCCTGGGCGGCCAGGGTGTGGCGAACCTGGCGTTCGATCAGGCAGAAGATGAGCAGGGCCAGGCAGATCACGGTGATCAGCGCGTTGATGCGGCGGTTGTTCTTCAGATACAGGTTGGTGACGGCCAGCGGGCCCTTGAACGCCTGGTGGCGGCGTTCGACGGCTTCTTGGCCTTTGTAGTGGCGCAGGACCTGTCCGGCGTCGGCCTGGTCGGGGCTGAGGTTGGTCAACAGGGCGTACCAGCCGTCGGTGGCGGCCTCGACATCGATCGCGTTCTGGTCGAAATTCCAGGTCAGGGTGGGTTTGCCGGTGGCTGGATCGGTGCCGGTCACCGCGACCAGATAGGTGGTCACCCGCCGGGCGCGGCCGATGGCGGTGACGCGGTCGGTGACCGCCTGCTCGGTCGGGTAGTGGCGCCCGCCCAGGCCGCGTTCCAGCCGGGCCAGATCGTCGCGGGCGCGCTCGAGTTTCTTGGCCCGGGCGGTGGCCGCGGCCTGGGCGCGGGCCGAGGAGTGCACGAAGATGCGGCGCAGGGTCAGGATCGGGTCCTTCTTGCGCGGCCCGGCCAGCGTCATGTCGTCTTCACACACGTGCCAGGTGCCGCGCCGCCCGGCGTCCTTGCCGGCGTCGCGGGCGGCGACGTAGTCCACGGGGTGTGCCTGGTCGAGCCGCTGTCCGGCCAGCGCCTGGGCCGACACATAGGTCTTGGAGGCCGGGGCGATGAAGGCCACCTGCTCGGCGGTCATCGCGGCCAGGTTCGCATACGAGACCAGCTTCGAATCGCCGATCATCAGCATCGGCTGAGGGCCGGCCAGCCGCTGCAGCGCCTGCATCGCCGGTATGACCTGGCCGACCTCGCCGGCCCCGCCGTCATAGGCGCGGTGAAAGACCGGGATTGCCCCGTCGGAGCTGACGGCGAGCCCGGCCTGGATCTGCTTCAGATCCGGCCGGCGGTCTTTGGGATGGCCGAACTTCGGCGCGGCGAAGCCGGCCTCGGCCTGCTCGTAGTCGCCCTGCAGCGAGATCGAGGTGAGATCCCCATGCAGGCGTGTCACATCCACGCCGAACTCCTCGATCGCGGCCAGCCCGACCGAGCCGGCCAACTGGTCCAGGTGCGGGGCGACGGCGTCCAGGGCGCGGCCGATCCGATCATCGTTGAGCAGGCTGGGCTCCACCCCGAACGCCTCACCCACAGCCCAGGCGCGCGCCCACTCCTGCACATGCACCAGCGGAGCCGGAGAGGTCAGCCGGTTGGCCACCAGCACCTCGATCACCTGCCCGTGCGTGGACTCGGCCACGTCCCGCACCGGACAAGCCGCATCCACCAGCTCCCGGATCCGCAGCCGCGAGCAGAACGCGGCCACCACCGGTAATGCTCCGAGCATCTTCTCGACACTGGCCTGGCCCCACTGCGCACGCTGCCTCATCTGCCAGGTCATACCGCGACGACGATCACCACAGCAAACCCGACGATCTTCAATCAACCCGACGTGCGGAAAACGGGGCTAGCCGCGGCGCGTGGTTCGCCACGCGCCAACCGCAGGAAGCGCCCGTACGGTGGGGCCGGCGGGAGACGGACCGGGACAGGGGTCAGGCATACCCGCCGCATACCGCGACGCCGTAACGTGACGTACCGCGCATCCCGGCTGCGGGTGCGGGTGTCACGACGGGCGCCCCGGCGTGCCGTCCTCTGCTGAGCCGTGCCAGTCGAGCGGCCCGTAGAGGGCCGCGGGGGCTCCCGTCGCGAGTGCCCAGTACCTGTCGCCGTAGGACCAGTGCCACCACTCGGTCGGATAGTTGATGAACCCTGCCGCGCTCATGGCCTGGGCGAGCAGGCGTCTGTTGGCCCGCGTCTGGGAGGAGATCGCCGGATGGTGCGTGTAGCAGGCGCCGCCGCTCTCCTCGGGGCCGGCGTTCACGGGGGTGCCCATGTCGAGTTCGGCGCCGGTGGCGTCGATCAGGGTGAGGTCGACGGCGGCCCCGCACACGTGCGGCGCGACCTCGGGCGGCGCGAGCGAGCGGCTGGCCTGGACGTGGAGGTGCTCCTCGCTCCAGGAGGGGTTGGCGTCGCGGAGTTCGGCGGCGTACCGGGTGAAGTAGTGCCGCTGCAGCGACAGCGGCCGGTAGCCCTCGACGATGAGCAGCCGGTGCCGGGCGGGCAGGAGCTCCTGCGCGGACAGCAGCCGGTCGACGAGGCCGATGCGTAGCCGGGCGTACGCGCCGGCGGGGTCGGCCTGGCGGGCGTCGAGCGCCAGGGCCGGCACCTTGTGCAGGTCGAACAGGGGTTCGCCGCACTCGATCACCGGGATCGCCAGGAGCCGGCGGTCCGACATCAGCACGATCGGTTCAGCTGTCATGTCCTACGGTCCTTCGCTCGTGTTCTCGATCGAGCATGAGGGGGCCCGCTGTAAGTTCGCTGCAATTCCACGGATGCGAGGTATCGATGGAATTTCGCCTGCTCGGGCCCGTCGAGGTGTGGGACGGAGCGGAACGGGTGCCGCTGGGCGGCCCGAAGCCGCGGGCGCTGCTCGCGTCGCTGCTCCTGTCGCCCGGCCGGGTGGTGTCGGTGGATCGGCTGGTGGACCTGATCTGGGGCGACCGTGCGCCGGGCACCGCGCGGGAGCTGATCCAGACGTACGTGTCCGCGTTGCGGCGCAGGCTGCGGCCGGAGGTGATCGTGACCCGCCCGCCCGGTTATCTGGTGCAGCTGGACGGCGAGCGGTTCGACCTCCAGGTGTTCGAGCGCTTGGTCGCGGACGGGCGGCTGGCCGCGGAGGCGGGCCGGTACGAGGACGCCGGGCAGGCGTTGCGCGCCGCGGCGGGGCTGTGGCGCGGGCCGGCGCTGGGCGGGATCGGCGAGGCGCTGCAGGCGGAGGCGGCCAGGCTGGAGGAGCTGCGCCTGACCGCCGTGGAGGAGCGCATCGCGGCCGAGCTGCTGCTGGACCGCCACGGCGACCTGGTGGCGGAGCTGACCGCGCTGGTCGCCGCGCATCCGACGCGGGAACGGATCCGCGGCCAGCTCATGACGACGCTGTACCGGCTGGGCCGTTCGGCCGAGGCGCTGGCGGTGTTCGACGACGGGCGGGTGACGCTGGCCGAGGAGCTGGGGCTGGATCCCGGCCCGGAGTTACGGGCGTTGCAGGAGGCCGTCCTGCGGGGTGATCCGTCGCTGTCCGGCGCGGCGCCGCCGTACCTGAGGCGGCGGTTCGTGGCCAAGCAGCTCCCGCCGGACGTGCCCGACTTCACGGGCCGCGCCGACGTGGTCGGCGAGCTGGCGAAGCTGCTGTCCGCGAGCCGCACGGCGCCGCCCGTGGTGATCGTCTCGGGGAAGGGCGGGGTGGGCAAGAGCGCCGTGACGGTGCACGTGGCGCACCGGGTGGCCGAGCGTTTCCCCGACGGCCAGCTCTTCGCCGACCTGCGCGGCACGAGCGACACCCCGGCCACCGGCCAGGAGGTGCTCGGCCGTTTCCTGCGGGCGCTCGGCGTCGAGCACGAGGCGCAGCCCGAGTCGCCGGCGGAGCGGGCCGACCTCTTCCGCAGCCTGCTCGCGCAGCGGCAGGTGCTGGTGGTGCTGGACGACGCCGGGAGCGAGCAGCAGATCAGGCCGCTGCTGCCGGGCGGGGCGGGCTGCGCGGTGCTGGTCACCTCACGTGCCCGGCTCGCGGGCCTGGCGGGCGCGCAACTGGTGGACCTCGACATGCTGGACGGCGACGCCGCGCTCGCCCTGTTCGGGGCCGTCGCCGGGGCCGACCGGGTCGCCGCCGAGCCGGAGGCGGCCCGCGAGATCGTCCGGCTGTGCGGGCTGCTGCCCCTCGCCGTGCGGACCGTCGGCGCGCGGCTGGCCACGCGGCGGCACTGGGCGCTGGCCACGATGGCCGTCAGGCTCACCGACGAGCGCCGCAGGCTGGACGAGCTGACCGCCGGGGACGTGGAGGTCCGCGCCAGCGTCGGCCTGAGCTACCGGCAGCTGGACGAGCAGGCCAGGACGGCGTTCCGCCGGCTCGGCCTGCTGGGCGCGCCCGACTTCGCGCCGTGGATCATCGCCCCGCTGCTCGACGTGCCCGCCGCCGACGCCGACGACGTCGCCGAACGCCTGGTGGACGCCCAGCTCGTGGACTTCACCACGACCGACGCCACCGGCCAGCCCCGCTACCGGCTGCACGACCTGCTGCGCGTCTTCGCCGCGGAGCGCGCCGAGACGGACGACACCGCGGCCGAGCGGGCGGCGGCCGTCACGCGTACCCTCGGGAGCTGGCTGTGGCTGATCGACACGATCGGCGCGCGCACGCCGTCCGGTGAGGTCGTCCTGCGCGGCGAGTACGCCTCGGCCCGCCCCGTGGACGGGCTCGTCGCCGAGCGGGCGGCGGCGGACCCCGCCGCGTGGCTGGACGCCGAGGCGCCCTGCCTGACGGTGGCCGTGTCCCGCGCCGCGGCCATGAACCTGGACGTCGCCGCCTGCGACCTGGCCGCGGCGCTGTCGTTCTCGCACGTCTTCGACGCCAACCGGCGCAGCGAGTGGCACGCCAGCCACCAGGCCGCGCTGGCGGCGGCCCGCCGGGCGGGGAACCGCTCCGGGGAGGCGGTCCTGCTCGCCGGGCTGGGCCACATCCACTACAGGCTGGACCGCTTCGACGAGGTGCACGAGTACCTGTCGGCGGCCCTGCCGCTGTTCGCCGCGACCGGCGACGTCAGGGGCGAGGCGGTCGCGCTCGCGGGCATGGGCGGCGCGTGCCGCGAACAGTGCCGGCTGCGGGAGGGGCTGGGGTATCTGACCAGGTCCACGGCGATCTTCCGCGGGCTGGGCGACCACACCGCGATCGGCGCGACCACGCGGATGGCCGCCGCCATCCATCTCGAACTGGGGGCGTACGAGGCCGCGTGGCCGCTGCTCGACCAGGCGCTGAAGGCGTACCGGCGGGCGGGCAGCCGGCGGGGTGAGGCGCTCACGCTGCGCACCACGAGCCTCGTGCATCGCGCGCTGGGCGACCACGCGGTGGCCGCCGAGCTGAGCGAACGGGCCTTGGAGCTGTTCCGCGCCATCGGTGACTCTCATCTGGCCGCCTTCGCGGTGCAGTCCCTGGTGAAGGCGAGGGTCCGGCAGGGGGACGGCGCCAGCCTGCCGCTGCTCGTCGATGCTCTGGAGGTGTGCAGGAATCATTTCGACCGGTTCGGTGAGGCTCTGATGCAGCGCACCATCGGCGAGCTGCACCTGGCGAACGGGCAGCTCGAGCTGGCCGAGGCCCATCTGCTGCGGTCGATCGCCATCTCGGAGGAGCTGCGGACGCCGCTTCCGGTGGCCAGGGCCAAGCGGGATCTGGCGGCGGTGCTGGCCGCGCGGGGCGACAGTGCGGCGGCGGAGCTGGTGATCGCGGAGGCCGCCGCCGTCTTCGCGCGACTCGGCGCGCGGGAGGCCGGCGAGCTCAAGGCCGTGACGTACGGGCAGAGCGCAGGGCCGGACCCGGGGAAGGGTCCGGCCCTGCGCTCACCGGCCTAGAAGTAGGGGGTCCAGCCGGGGCCGATGGCGGTGGCGTCGCCGAACTCGTTGCCGCCTTCGCCGTTCCACAGGTAGAGGGTGCCGTCGCTCATCGCGGCGAGATCGTCGTGCCCGTCGCGGTTGACGTCGCCCAGGGAGGTCAGCGTGCCGTCGAAGCGCGCCCAGCCGCCGCCGATCGCGGTGGCGGCGCCGAAGTTGTTGCCGCCCTTGCCGTTCCAGATGAACAGCGTGCTGCCGTCCTTGATCGCCGCCAGGTCGCCGATGCCGTCGTCGTTGAAGTCGCCGCCGACCGGCTTGGAGAACGCCGACCAGCCGCCGCCGATCTCCACCGCCGCACCGAAGGTGTTGCCGCCCCGGCCGTTCCAGACATGCAGCGTGCTGCCGTCCTTGATCGCCGCCAGGTCGTCGTGCCCGTCGCGGTTGACGTCACCGACCGAGGTCAGCGTCCCGTCGAACGGAGCCCACCCCGGCCCCACCTCCACGGCCGGGCCGAACTCGTTGCCGCCCTTGCCGTTCCAGATGAACAGCGTGCTGCCGTCCTTGATCGCCGCCAGGTCGCTGACCCCGTCATTGTTGAAGTCACCCGCGACCGGCTTGCTGAACGCCCCCCAACCCCCGCCGACCTCCAGCCGGGTGGCGAAGTTGTTGCTGCCCTTGCCATTCCAGATGTTCAGCGTGCCGGTCGTCTCCGAGAAGATGTCACCGACGCCGTCACCGTTGAAATCCGCGCCGGCTCTGCCGGGCGGGCTCCAGAGGGCGTCGACGATCTTCTGCGCGTCGCCGGCCTGCACCTGGTAGCGGTCGGGGTAGGCGGAGACCTGCACGGCCTGGCAGACCTCGCCGACCTGGGCCGACTTCCACGCGTCGCCCGGGTAGAGCCTGATCATCTTGTTGAGGAAGGCGTTGGTGGCCCAGGTGGGGTCGAGCCGCTGCTCGACCGAGCCCCAGGACGCGCGCTGCTGGAAGAGGCCGAGGCTGTCGTGGTCGACGGTCTCGGCGACGTTCTGGATGCTCGCCTCCACGATGACGGTGGCGATCGCGATGACGGCGGCGCGCTCGGCCAGGCCGCGGTCGCGGACGGCCTCGACGACCATGCGGGCGCACGAGACGCGGTAGGCGTTCATGTAGCCGCGCATCTTCGCGGTCAGCACGCCGTTCAGCCGGGTGGCGGTCGCGGCGTCCGCGCCGGTCGTGCCGTCCGGGTCGCAGGGGGCGGTGGCGTAGGAGGCCGTCAGCGAGGCGGCGGCGGGCTCGTCGGGGGTGCCGGCCTGGGCCGGGGCGGCGGCTAACGTGAGGGTCGCGCAGGCGGCCAGTACGGCCTTCTTCATGGACTGCATGTGCTTGCTCCTGATCTTGAGAAGGGGATGCCAGGGGTTAGAAGTAGGGGGTCCAGCCGGGGCCGATGGCGGTGGCGTCGCCGAACTCGTTGCCGCCCTCGCCGTTCCACAGGTAGAGGGTGCCGTCGCTCATCGCGGCCAGGTCGTCGTGACCGTCGCGGTTGACGTCACCGAGGGAGGTCAGCGTGCCGTCGAAGCGCGCCCAGCCGCCGCCGATCGCGGTGGCGGCGCCGAAGTTGTTGCCGCCCTTGCCGTTCCAGATGAACAGCGTGCTGCCGTCCTTGATCGCCGCCAGGTCGCCGATGCCGTCGTCGTCGAAGTCGCCGCCGACCGGCTTGGAGAACGCCCCCCAGCCGCCGCCGATCTCCACCGCCGCACCGAAGTTGTTGCCGCCCCGGCCGTTCCAGAGGTGCAGCGTGCTGCCGTCCTTGATCGCGGCGAGGTCGTCGTGGCCGTCGCGGTTGACGTCACCGACCGAGGTCAGCGTCCCGTCGAACGGAGCCCACCCCGGCCCCACCTCGACCGCCGGGCCGAACTCGTTGCCGCCCTCGCCGTTCCAGATGAACAGCGTGCTGCCGTCCTTGATCGCCGCCAGGTCGCTGACCCCGTCATTGTTGAAGTCACCCGCGACCGGCTTGGAGAACGCCCCCCAACCGCCACCCACTTCCAGCCGGGTGGCGAAGTTGTTGCTGCCCTTGCCGTTCCAGATGTTCAGCGTGCCGGTCGTCTCGGAGAAGATGTCACCGATACCGTCACCGTTGAAGTCCGCGCCGTGGGTCGAGGCGTTGTCGTCGACGATGTTCTTGTAGCGGATGGGCGTGTAGTCCTGCATGCTCGCCCACGACTCGTCGCCGCGCTCGCCGTGCGAGTTGACCTTCGGGCCCTTGGCCCAATCGTCCTCCCAGCCGTCGCCGTTGGAGTCGCTGCCGCCGTTGAGCGAGTACGTCCATGCGCCCTGGGTGTGGTCCTGCTCGTTCTTCCACCGGGCGAACAGCTCCATGTGGCCGCTGCGCAGGATCGCGTCGCCCGGTTTGAGGTCGTCCAGGCTGCCCAGGACGATCTTCCCGCCGTAGCCGGCGAAGTCGACGGTGCTGTTGCCGCCCTTGCCGGAGTTCGCGGTGATGTGCCAGGCCATGGAGACCAGGCCCGAGCAGTCCGGCCCGTACTTGTCGTCCCCCTCCGCGTCCGTGACCAGGGTGCCGGGGGCGCGGGTCAGGTTGTAGCGGACGTTTCTGTCGACCCAGTTCTGGGCGCGGGCCAGCACCTCCGAGCGGGTGATCCTGCCGTCGGGGGCGCTCGCGGCGTGCGCGGCCTGGGGCGTGGCCGCGACGTCCACGACGGTGAAGGAGAGCGTGGCGGCGGCGAACGCGAGGCCGGCCAGCAGGCGGGCCGAGATTGGGGTGCTCGACATGGGGGTGCCTCCGGGGAGTGGTGGGGCCGGTGTTCGGTCCCGAGCAACGCCAGAGTGCCGAGCCGTGCTGGAAATCCCCTGCAACGTGTCCTCAGCGCCTTTGGACCGCCGGCACGGATGGAACGGGATGGAACGCCAACGTGTAGTGAGGGGCGCGGACGCGCCCCTCGCCATTGACACGGGAGGCAGAACATGTCGATCAAACGTGGCTTAGCCGTCCTGACCGTCGCCGTCGCGTCGGCAGGACTCTTCACGGCATCCACCGCTGCGGCGCAGGCCCAGAACTACTTCAAGATCGTGAGCTTCGCGAGCGGGATGTGCCTGCAGCCCGACCCGTCCGTGCCCGCCGGCTCCGACGCCCAGATCTTCCAGGCGCCGTGCGACGGCAGCGCGGGCCAGAACTGGCTGCCGCTGCAGGAGAGTAGCAGCAGCGCGACCTACCGCTTCCTCAACCAGCGCACGGGGTGGTGCCTGGAGGCCAGGGAGGGCGCCGTCAACCTCGGCCGCGTCGACCAGTGGCCGTGCAACGCCATCAGCAACGAGAAGTGGGTCTGGCAGGGATCGTTCAACAACACCACGCCCAAGCAGATCCGCTCCGCCGTCAGCGGCACGCGTACGCACTGCATCGACGTGCCGGGCGGATCACCGACCGTGCCGTTGTACGTCTTCCGCTGCAACGGGAGCGCGGCGCAGCAGTTCTTCATCCGTTCGTGAGAACCGGCTCCATGAGGCGCTGAAAATCGCCTCGCGGGCAGGCAGCGGCTGCGGCTAGATTCGCAAGCGTGTCCCACCCCCTCGACATCGCGTGCGACGAGTCCGGCGCGGAGGGCGAGAAACTCGTCGGCGGCAACAGCGACGTCTTCACGCACGCCAGCGTGCTGATGGACGCGCGGGCCGCCACCGCCTGCATCGGCGAGCTACGGGAGCGGGCGCCCACCCCCGCCTCCCAGTACTGCGCGGGCCACGTGCTGCGCGACAAGCACCGCGCCGCCCTGCTGTGGCTGCTCGGCCCGCAGGGCCCCGTGCTCGGCCACGTGCGCGTGCTCCTCACCGACAAGATCTTCTACGCCGTCGGCAAGGTCGCCGGCCTGCTGCAGGAGGACCACGAGCCGCGCCTCGGCCTCGACCCGCGGGCGCTCGCCACGGCCGCCGTCCTCTACCGCGAGGGGCCGCGCGGGTTCGGCGGCGAACGGTGGACGGCCCTGCTCGACTCGTTCAACTACCTGCTGCGTGCCAAGAACGGCCAGGGCGTCACCACGTCGGTCGAGGAGACGTACCGGCTGGTGGACGCGCTGCGCGGCGCGGACGGGCCGGCGGGCGCGATCATGCGGGAGCTGTGGCGGGCCAGGCCGCGGGTGGCCGCCTTCCGCGAGCGGCTGCTGGAGGCCCCGTACGTCTTCCCCGCCCTCGACCCGCTCATCCCCGCGATCGTCGGCGCCGTCACCTTCTGGGGCGCGGGCGGGCCCGTCACCGTGGTGCACGACAGGCAGACCACGCTGACCGGCGAGCGGATCGCGCAGATGCGCGAGCTCCTCGGCGGCCGGATGGCCGGGCTGCACCTGGTGGACTCAGAGTTGGACGAGCGGGTGCAGGTCGCCGACGTCATGGCGGGCGTCGCCCGCAAGGTCGCGCTGGACGCGCTCACCGGGCGCGGCGATCCCGAGCTGACCGAGCTGATCCGCCCGTACGTCGATCCCGCGTCCGTCTGGGGGGACGAACGCAGCCGCGACCTGCTGATTCCCGGTGAGGTCATCTCCCGGTAAATAGGCCAGCCCCCTGCTCTATCGCCACAAAGTGTGACGTTAGAGTGACGTACTGTGAACGATACTAAGCATGTGGAAATCACCTGGCCCGGCATCGGCATCACCGTGGCCGCCGAACTCGACCAGCGCAACCCCTCCCTGGCCCAGGCCCTGTGGGACGGGCTGCCCTACCAGAGCCTCCAGGGACACGCCCTCGTCGCCGGATACCACCTGTACCACGTCGCTCCCGTGTACTCGTTGCTGCACACCCCGGCCGAATACAAGGTGGACCGCCGCACCGTGCCCGACGGCACCCTGTTCTGCTCGCGGCTGCAGCACCTCGGCATCAAGTACGGCGAGCTGACCGAGCCCATGCAGGCCACCCCGATCGGCAAGGTCGCCGACGCCGACCTCGACGCCCTCGCCCAGGCCGGCCGCGAGGTGTGGCGCTCGGTCTACGAGACCAAGCAGCCCGTCATCGCCGAGGTGCGCCGCGCCGGACAGCAGGGCGGCCACGTGCTGCCCCGCCTGCCGCTCGGCGACCCCGAGCTCAACCGGCTCGCCATCGAGGTGCACGCCGAGACCGAGCGCATCTGGCTGAACCCGCCGCAGGAGCTGCTCGACCTGCACCAGGGCCGCATCCCGTCGGGCGCGGGCAGCTACGAGACGGTGCTGACCACGCTGCTGTTCGTCAACGGCGAGACCCGCCCGCTCGGCTACAGCTGCTACGGCGGCCTCGTCCGCGCCGCACTCGACGGCATGCCCATGCCGTGGCTGCGCCAGATGACCAGGCAGCTCGCCCACACGCCCGCCGAGTTCCTCGGCTACTGCGGCCTCGACCGCCTGTGGGACTTCACCCAGCGGCTGCTGTCGGGCCTGGAGCGGCTCGACGACCACGAGGACTTCGTCGCGATCATGGCCCACATGGCGCTCTACTGCAACTGCCTGGGCGGCTGGAACCTGCACCTGTTCCCCTGGCAGGCGGGCGACCACCTGCGCAGGTCGCTGGTGGCGACATGAGCGCCGGCTCCCGGGTGGTGGTGATCGGCGGCGGCGTCATCGGCCTGTCGATCGCCTTCCATCTGGCCGAGGCCGGGCAGGACGTGACGTTGCTGGAACGCGGCACGCTCGGCTCCGGCGCCTCCCGCGCCACCGCCGACGTGGTCCGCTCCTACTTCGCCGGCAACCCCGTCAGCTCGTCGCTGGCCGTACGCAGCCTGGAGGCCTACCGGGCCTTCCCCACCAGGCCGGGCACCGAGCTGCCGCTGCGGCAGGTCGGCTACCTGGTGCTGTTCACCGAGCCCGACCAGCTCGCCGCGTTCAACGCCGACCTGGCCGCCCAGCGCGCCGCCGGCGTGGACGTCGAGCTGATCGGCGCGGAGGAGGCCAGGGAGCACAACCCGCTCATCGGGGACCTGCCGCTGCTGGGGGCCGCGTACTCGCCCGACGCCTACATCTCCGACACCACCGCCATCGTCACCGCCTACGCGCAGGCGGCCGAGCTGGCGGGGGCGGCGCTGCGCACCGGCTGCCCCGTCACCGCCATCGACCCGGAGGCCGGGCGCGTGCAGACCGCCGACGGCGAGATCTCCGCCGACGCGATCGTGTGCGCCGCCGGCGCCTGGTCCGCCTCACTGGTGCGCTGCGCCGGGGTGGACATGCCGCTCACCGAGCCGATCGAGCAGGAACTGCTCACCACCGACCCGCTGCCGCCCGGCACGCCGCAGGTCCCTGTCACCCTGCACGCCGCCAGCGGGCTGCTCATCCGCAACCGCGACGACCGGCTGCTCATCGGCATGGGGTACCCGGGGGCCGACCGCGACTCCTGGCGCAGGGACGTGGCCGTGCGGCTCGCCCAGACGTACCCGAGCCTGGCCGGGATCGGGCTGCACACCGCCGTCACCGGGCTGCGGGACGCCAGCCCCGACAAGACCGCCTTCATCGGGCATCAGCCCGGGCCGCCTGCCTTCCTGTACGCGACCGGGTTCTCTGGGCACGGGCTGTGCAACGCGCCCGCTGCCGGGGAGCTGGTTCGTGATCTCTTCCTGGATCGGGATCCGGGGATGGACGTGACGGCGCTGGCGGTCGGGCCCGCGCGGACGGGGCTGGTGTCATGACCGACCAGCGCTCCGGCCAGGCGGACCGGCTCAACGGCGCCGACCTCACCGGCCACGCCGACCGCGCCCACCAGCTCGACGACATCACCCGCACCGACCGCCTCGACAGCACCGACCGGCTTGACGGGGCGGGTCGTTCCGGGCGGGAGGACCGTTTCGTTCTCGACCCGGCCACCGCCGACCTGCACGGCGACAACGACCGGCTGCGGCGGGCGGGCCCGCTCGTCCCCGTCACCGCCGAGGGCGTGCCCGCCTGGGCCGCCACCCAGTACGCCACCCTGCTCACCGTCCTGACACACCCGGACCTGTCCAGGGAGCTGCACCACTGGAACGCCCGGCAGTCCATGCCACCCGGCACGGCCATCGACCGCATCGTCACCGACACGTCCCTGCTCAACGCGGAAGGAGAGCGCCACCGCCGGCTGCGCATGCCGCTGACCACCGCGTTCTCCCAGCGACGCCTGAACGGCCTGCGCCCGCGCATCGAGGAGCTGACCGCCCGCCTGATCGACCGGCTCGCCGAGCTGCCGCCGGACCAGCCGGTGGACCTGCGGCTGGAGTTCGCCTACCCGCTGCCGCGCGAGGTCATCTCCGAGCTGATCGGCATCCCGGCCGCCCACCAGGACGACCTGCACCGGCTCACCGACGCCGTCGCCCAGGTCGGCGGCCTGGAGGACTCCCCGGGGCTGCGCAAGGAGCTGCGCGAGCTGCTCGACCAGATCATCGAGGAGCGCCGCGACACGCCCGGCGAGGACCTCATCAGCGACCTGTTCGCGCTGCACGAGAAGGACGGCGGCCGGCTGTCGGAGGACGAGCTGTTCGCCACCATCGAGCTGCTGTTCATCGCCGGGCACGTCACCACCGTCAACCTGATCACCAACGCCATCGGCGCCCTGCTCACCGAGCGGGGGCAGCTCGACCTGCTGCGCTCGGGGCAGTGCCCCTACAGCGCCGCGGTCGAGGAGACGCTGCGCTGGGACTCCCCGATCGCCTACTTCCCGATGCGGTACGCGGTGCGGGACGTCGAGATCGACGGGGTCCGGCTGAGCAGCGGCGAGCCCGTACTGGCCTGCTTCGCCGCCACCGGGCGGGACCCGCACCAGTACGGCGAGGACGCGCACGTCTTCGACATCACCCGGCCGCAGTTCACGCACCTGGCCTTCGGGCACGGGCCGCACTTCTGCCTGGGCGCGCCACTGGCCAGGCTGGAGGGGGAGATCGCGATCAGGGCGTTGTTCGAGGCGTTTCCCGGCATGGCGCTGGAGCGGCCGGTGGAGGAGCTGCCGCCGCTGGACACGTTGCTGGGCAACAGCACGCGCACCATGCCGGTCGTCCTCGGCCCGCGAGCCCGCTGAACCCGTACTCGATCTTGACGAGCGGGACGGTCACCCGCGCCCGGCCTCAGCTCGCCCTGGCGGCGGTCGTGTCGTAGTGGCGCAGGAACAGCTCCTCCAGCGTCGGCGGCCGGCTCACCAGCCCGCGCACGCCCGCGGCCGTGAGCCGGCGCAGCACCGGGTCGAGCTGCGCCGTGTCCACGGTGAACCGCACCCGGCCGCCCGCGCCGTGCGCGAGGTCGTGCACGCCTGGCAGGTCCGCCAGCCCGTCGGCGGGCCCCGCCAGGTCGGCCTCGATGGAGGTGCGGGTCAGGTGGCGCAGCCCGGCCAGCGTGCCGGTCTCCACCGTGCGCCCGTCACGGACGATCGTCACCCGATCGCACAGCGCCTCCACCTCGGCCAGGAGGTGGCTCGACAGCAGCACCGTCCGGTCGCCCCGCCGCCGCTCCTCCTCGACGCACTGCCTGAACATCTCCTCCATCAGCGGGTCCAGCCCGGTGGACGGCTCGTCCAGGATGAGCAGCTCCGCACCGGACGCCAGCGCCGCGACCAGCGCCACCTTCTGCCGGTTGCCCTTGGAGTAGGCGCGGCCCTTCTTGCGAAGGTCGAGGCCGAACCGCTCCACCAGCTCCGCCTTGCGCCGCTGGTCAAGACCGCCGCGCAGCCGGCCGAGCAGGTCGATCGTCTCGCCGCCGGTCAGGTTCGGCCACAGCGTGACGTCGCCCGGCACGTACGCCAGCCGCCGGTGCAGCTCGGCCGTCCGCGTCCACGGGTCGCCGCCCAGCAGCCGGGCGGTGCCGCCGTCGGCGCGGACCAGGCCGAGCAGGATCCGGATCGTGGTGCTCTTGCCCGCGCCGTTCGGGCCCAGGAAGCCGTGCACCTCGCCGGCGCGTACGGTGAGGTCGAGCCCGTCGAGCGCCCTGGTCCTGCCGAACCGCTTGCGCAGGCCTGAGACGGTGATCGCGTCAGTCATGAGATGCTCCTGTCGAGGGCGGCTGCCTCTTCCGGGGTGAGCAGCGGGTGCGAATAGACCCACAGCAGGGCCCGCAGCAGCTCGTGCTGGCCCTCGGTCGTCTCCAGCGACACGCCCAGGCCGCGCTCGACGTGCCCCGTCAGCACGCTGAACGACAGCGCCATCGCGGCGATCACGGTCGCCCGCGCCTGCGGGGAGACGCCGGGCGGGCCCGGCTGCTTCTGGTCGGCCTCCTCCAGCCACCGCACCCCGATGCGCACCATCTCGTCGAAGAACGACGCCGCCGACCCCTCGGTCAGCGCGCGCGCCAGGTAGTCGCGGTAGGGGCCCATGACCGCGACGGGGTTGAGCCCGCCCAGCGGCCGGCTCGCGGCCTCCTCGTGCAGCCGGTGCATGACCTTCATCAGGTGCTCGTCGCACGCCTCGCGCAGCGCCTGCTTGGAGCCGAAGTGGTGGCGCACCAGGCCCAGGGACACGCCCGCGGTCTCGGCGATGCCGCGGATCGTGGCCCGCTCGAAGCCGTGCTCGCCGAAGTGGCGCAGCGCCGCGTCCCTGATGCGGGCGCGGGCCGTCAGGTCCTCAGGGTCCGGTACGGTCGTCGTCACCCCGCCCCTCCTGTTCGATCGTACAGCCGACTGTTCCTGCGAGAAGGAAACTATACCCACGTATAGTCGCTCGTCCAGTACCCGGCCACACACAGGACACGTTCACGCTCTACGCTCCACACGACGACGATTGGAGCCACCGCCGTGCCACACGCCACGCCCATGCGCCTGGCCACCACCATCCGCCCCTACGACTGGGGGTCGGTCACCGCCATGCCCGAGCTGTTCGGCACCGAGCCGACCGGCGAGCCGCAGGCGGAGCTCTGGATGGGCGCCCACCCCGGAGCCCCCTCGACGGTCGGCGGCGTCCCGCTGAACGAGCTCATCGCCCGCGACCCCGCCGCCACGCTCGGCGAACGCTGCGCGGAGCGGTTCGGCCCCGTCCTGCCGTACCTGCTCAAGGTGCTGGCCATCGAGCGGCCCCTCTCCCTCCAGGTCCACCCGACCACCGCTCAGGCCGCGGCCGGGTTCGCCGAGGAGAACGCCCGTGGCATCCCGCTGGACGACTACGCCCGGACGTACAAGGACGCCTCCCACAAGCCCGAGATGGTGTGCGCGCTGACCCCGTTCCACGGGCTGTGCGGCTTCCGCTCGCCCGAGGCCGCCGCCGGCCTGCTCGACCGGCTCGGCGTGCCCGGCCTGCACCCCTGGATCGACACCCTGCGTACCGGACAGGCCGGGCAGGCGCTGCGTGAGGTGTTCGCCGCGATGCTCGACGAGGCCGCGCGCCCGCTGCGCGCCGAGGCCGAGGCGGCCCTGCTGACCTCCCAGGACCCAGGCCTCGCCGTCTACGCGGACATCGCCCGCGCCTACCCCGGCGACCCCGGCGTCATCGCCGCCCTCCTGCTCCACCACGTCACCCTCCGCCCCGGCGAGGCGCTCTACCTGGGAGCCGGGGTGCCGCACGCCTACCTCGGCGGCATCGGCGTCGAGATCATGGCCAACTCCGACAACGTGCTGCGCTGCGGCCTCACCTCCAAGCACGTGGACGTGCCCGAGCTGATGCGCGTCGTGGACTTCACCCCGTCCGACCCGCACCGCGTCGAGCCGGCGCCCGACGGCTCAGGCGGCTACGACTACCGTCCGCCCGCCCCGGAGTTCGCCCTCACCCGCTACGAGCTCGCGGAGGGCGCACACCCGCTGCCCGCCGGCGTGCCGGGCATCGTGCTCTGCACCGAGGGCGAGACCCAGATCGGCGACCTGACCCTGCGCCCGGGACAGTCGGCCTTCGTCCCCGCCTCCGCCCCTTCGGTGCGGATTTCCGGCAAGGGCGTGGCCTACCTCGCCCAGCCGGGCGCCTTTACAAAGTAGATCTCAGGGACGGGAACGTTTCGGCCGCCGGTTGAACGTCCCGTCCCTAGGCTGCCGTCCGTGACCGACCACGTGACCATCGAGCCCAGCATCCTGTACTTCGGCACCCCCGTCGTCCTGCTCTCCACCGAGAACCCGGACGGCTCCTTCAACCTCGCGCCCATGTCCTCGGCCTGGGCGCTGGGCAACGTGATCGTGCTCGGGCTCGGCGAGGAGGGGCAGAGCGCCCGCAACCTCGCCGACCGGCCCGACCTGGTGATCAACCTGCCCGCCCCGCACCAGTGGCGGGCGGTGGAACGGCTGGCGCCCCTGACGGGACGCTTCCCCGTCCCGGACACCAAGCACGCGGACTGCCGCTTCGAACCCGACAAGTTCGGCGCGGCCGGCCTGCGCCCCGAGCCCTCCGACCAGGTTCGGCCGCCGCGGGTGGCCGAGTGCCCGCTGCAGTTCGAGGCGCGGGCGCAGAGCGTGCGCCGGGACGTCTCCGCCTCGTTCGTCATCGTCGAGGCCGTCGTCGCCAAGGTGCACGCCGACCCGCGCCTCGTCGTACCGGGAACCCAGCACGTGGACCCGTCCGCCTGGAGCCCGCTCATCTACAACTTCCGCCACTACTTCGGCCTGGGCCCGCAGCTCGGCCACTCCTACCGCACCCAGACCCCCTCAGTCTCTAACGCCGCCGGATCGTGAGGACGTTGTCGGTCCGGGTGGTCGGCTCCCCGTCGGGACCCTTCTGCGTCCGCTCGAACTCCTCGCACCGCAGCACCTCCCACTCCCCCTCCCCCGGCTCCAGGGAGTCGAGCACCTCACGCGGCGTCGGGAAGTGCACGTCGGAGTGCTCGTGCTGCTGCCAGGCGGGCCACCCGGCGTGCCCGGCGACCAGCAGCACCCCGCCGGGCGCGACCGCGGCGGCGGCCCGCCGCAGGATCTTCTCGCGCGGCATGTCGCCGGCGGAGTGCAGGTAGCAGGCGCTGACCAGGTCGTAGACGCCCTCGGGGAAGGACGCGCCGAGGTCGTGCCGCTGCCAGTCGACGCGCTCCCCCACCCCGGCCTCCTCGGCGTGGCGGGCGGCGCGGCGCAGGGCGACGCCGGAGATGTCCACCGCGGTGACCTGCCAGCCCTTGGCCGCGAGCCAGATCGCGTCGCCGCCCTCGCCGCTGCCGAGGTCCAGCGCGCGTCCCGGCGGCAGCTCGGACACCTCCTGGACGAGCACGGCGTTGGGGGCGCCGCTCCAGATCCGCTCGCTCTGGCGGTAGCGGCCGTCCCAGGCCTCCTCCTCGGTCAGCCCGTCCGGGGCCTGGCCGTGCGGGGTGCCCGTGACGGTGGCGCGGCGGGCGGCCACGGCGGCCCGCGCCTCCTCGCCGACCAGGTCGGCGTTGATGGCCGCCCCCGCCCGCACCCCGGCGGCGGAGGCGCTGACGACCTGGTCGACCACGTTGTGCACGTTCCCTGCGACGTACACGCCGGGCACGCCGGTCTTGCCCATGGGGTCGGCGGGCACGTAGCCGCCGATGACGAACCCGTTCACCTCCTGGTCCGCCGTCTCCAGCCCGAGCCCTTCGAGCCCGCCCAGCCGCGCGTTCAACCGGGTCCCGATCGCCAGCGCGTCCCTCGGGAACTCGCGCCCCCCGGCCACCCGCACGCCGGTCAGCCGGTCCCCCGTCACCACGACCTCGCTCACCTCCCCCTCGACCACCTTGACGCCCCTGGCGGCGAGCTGCTCGCGCGCCTCCTCCCCCGGCTCGGGAGCCGTGTGCAGGAAGAGGATCACGTCGTCGCTCAACTGCCGCCACAGCAGCGCCTGGTGGGCGGCCAGCGGGTTGGTGGCCACGACGCCGATCGCCTGGTCGCGCACCTCGTAGCCGTGGCAGTACGGGCAGTGCAGCACGTCCCGCCCCCACCGCCCGGCCAGCCCCGCGATCGGCGGCAGCTCGTCCACCAGCCCGGTGGCCACCAGCAGCCGCGCCGCCTCGACCGCCGGCCCGTCCTCCAGCGTCACCCTGAACCGCCCGTCCCCGATCGGCTCGGCGGCCGCGACCACGCCCGTCACGATCTCCCCGCCGTACCCGGCGACCTCCTTGCGCCCGATGGCCAGCAGGTCGCCCGGCGGCACCCCCTCGTGCCCCAGGAGCACGTGCACGCCCTGCGCGGGCGCGTTCCTGGGCTGCCCGGAGTCGATCACCAGCACCTTGCGGCGCGCCCGGGACAGCGCGAGCGCCCCGCTCAGCCCGGCGGCCCCGCCACCGATCACCACCACGTCGTAGCTCGCGTCCATGCGCGGCTCCCTTCCACTCGTCACCTGCCGCGCCACTGTGCTCCACCGGCTCCCCGGTTGACAAACTTCGTTGCCGAAATGGCAAAGTAGGCGGGATGGATCTCGATGACGTGCTGAAAGCCGTCGGCCCGCGGCTGCGGGCCATGCGCCAGGAGCGCGGCACGACGCTGGCCGAGCTGTCGAAGAACACCGGCATCTCGGTCAGCACGCTGTCGCGGCTGGAGTCCGGCGGGCGCAAGCCGACCCTGGAGATGATGCTGCTGCTGGCCAACGCCTACCAGGTGCAGATCGACGAGCTGATCGACGCGCCCGTGACGGGCGATCCGCGGGTGCACATGCGGCCGGTCAAGCGGCACGGCATGACGTACGTGCCGCTGAGCCGCAGGCCCGGCGGGTTGCAGGCGTTCAAGCAGATCTATCCGCCGGGGTGGCCGGGTTATGAGCCGGAGCAGCAGGTTCATGAGGGTTATGAGTGGCTGTACGTGCTGGCCGGGCGACTGCGGTTGTTGCTCGGCAGGCATCATGTGGTGCTGGCGGCCGGTGAGGTGGCGGAGTTCGACACCAGGACGCCGCACGCGTTCGTGAACGAGGCCGATGAGCACACCGAGGTGCTGGCGTTGTTCGGGCCGCAGGGCGAGCGGATGCACGTGCGGGCTCGCCCCGCGGCCAAATAGGGGGCTCAGTCGGTGAGGACGGACAGGTCGAGGCGGGAGAGCCGGTCCGGGTCGGCGAGGATGTCGATCTCGACGATGCGGCCGTCCGTGATGGTGAAGCTCATGACCGCCGACGGCTCGCCGTCCACGGTGTTGACGACTCCGGCCAGGCCGTTGACCAGGGCGGCGTGGGCGGTGGACGGTGAGTAGCGGCGGAAGGTGAGTGCCTGGCCGGCGACGTTCGCCGCGCCGCGGACCTCGGCGAGGCCACCTCCGGTCAGGGCGCCGGCGTCTGCGCGGAGCACCACGTCGGGGTCGAGCAGGGCCACCAGTTCCGCGAAGTCGCCGCGGTGCGCGGCGGCGATGAAGGCCGTGACGATCTCGCGCTGCCGGGCGAGGTCGGGGTCGGGGACGGGCGCGGAGCCGCGTACACGCCGTCTGGCTCTGCTGGCGAGTTGCCTGGCCGAGGCCGGGGAGCGGCCGACGAGGGGCGCGATCTCCTCGAACGGCACCGCGAACATGTCGTGCAGCACGAACGCCAGCCGTTCCGCCGGGGTCAGCGACTCCAGCACCACCAGCAGCGCCAGCCCGACGGAGTCGGCGAGCAGCGCCGCCTGTTCGGGGTCCGGGCCGGAGGCCGGGCTGACGACCGGGTCGGGCAGGCGTCCCTCCAGCGGCTCCTCGCGGCGGGAGGTGCGGGTGCGCAGCATGTCGAGGCACACCCGGCCGACGACGGTGGTCAGCCAGCCGCCCAGGTTCTCCACCTCGCCGGCATCGGTGCGGCTGAGCCGCAGCCACGCCTCCTGGACGGCGTCCTCGGCCTCGGTGAGCGAGCCCAGCATCCGGTAGGCCACCGCTTTCAGGTGTCCCCGGTGCGCCTCGAACCGGCCTGCCAGGTATTCGCGATCGTTCATCGGGCCTCGTCTCGGTGGTGTCGGTGCGTCCGTCACCGCCTTGACGTTCGCGAAGGGCCTGATGTGACACGCTCACTCCAGGGCGGAGTGCCGCTTGCTGTAGGCGAAGTAGACGATCAGGCCGAGCAGGAACCAGACGGCGAAGCGCAGCCACGTCGCCGGCGCCAGGAAGGTGATCAGCCAGATCGAGAACAGCACCCCCACGGCCGGCACGACCGGCATCCACGGCGTCCGGAACGAGCGCGGCAGGTCCGGCTGCCGGTACCGCAGCACGATCACCGCCACGCACACCACGACGAACGCGAGCAGGATGCCGATGTTCGTCAGCTCGGCCGCCTCCCTGATCGGCAGGAACCCGGCGATGAGCGCCGAGGCGACGCCCACGATCCAGGTGACGCGCGTGGGCACCCGCCGCACCGGGTGCACCTTGGCGAACCAGGCGGGCAGCAGGCCGTCCCTGCTCATCGAGAACCAGATGCGGGTGACGCCGAGCATGAACGTGAACATGACGGTGAGGATGCCGACGATGGCGCCGACCGCGATGACCGACGCCAGCCCCGACAGGCCGACGGCGGCGAACGCCGAGGAGAAGCCGCTCTCGGGGTCGATGTCGCGGTAGTTCTGCATGCCGGTCAGGACGAGGCAGGCCAGCACGTACAGCACCATGGAGATGGCCAGGGAGTAGATGATCGCCTTGGGCATGTGGCGCGTCGCGTCGCGTGACTCCTCGGCCGCGGTGCTCATCGCGTCGTAGCCGAACACCGCGAAGAACACGGTGGCGGCCCCGGTGATGGCGCCGCCGATCCCGTACGGGAAGAACGGGGTGTAGTTGGCGGTGCTGATGTGGAAGAAGCCGACCACGATGACCAGCAGCACGACCGCGACCTTGATGCCGACCACGACCGTCTCGAACCGGGCCGCCGCGCGGATGCCGAGGTTCAGCAGCGCCGCGATGATCAGGCACAGCACCGCGGCGAACAGGTCCACGACATGGCCGGGCCCTGTGCCGGGCGCGCCGAGCGACCAGGCGGGCAGCGTGATGCCGAGTTGCTGGACGAGGAAGCCGAAGTAGCCGGAGATGCCGATCGCCACGACGGCGACGATCGCGGTGTACTCCAGCAGCAGGTCCCAGCCGATGAACCAGCCGACGATCTCGCCGAGGACGGCGTACCCGTAGGTGTAGGCCGAGCCGGCCTTCGGGATGAGGCCGGCGAACTCGGCGTAGGACAGCGCGGCGGCGGCGCTGGCGATGCCCGCGATGAGGAACGAGATCAGCACGGCCGGGCCGGCGGTCTCGTTGGCGACGGCGCCGGCCAGGGCGAAGATGCCCGCGCCGATGATGCCGCCCACGCCGATGGCGGTGAGCTGCCACAGGCCGAGCGACCTGGACAGCTCCCCTTCGTGCTCGGTGGCGATCTGCGCGACCGGCTTGCGCCGGAAGACGCCGCGCGAAGTGACCATGCCGCCCCCACTGCCGATGTCAGGTCCGTGGGTGCGACGTTCCCCGCAGCCTGCCGGTTAACCTGCGGCGCGCTGCCTGAGGACGTTCTTTTGGATCTTGCCGGTGGAGGTCTTGGGCAGCTCGCAGAAGACGACCGCCTTGGGGGCCTTGAAGCGGGCCAGGCGGGCGCGCACGTGCTCGATCAGCTCGGCCTCGGTGGCGTGCGCTCCGGCGGCGAGCGTCACGTACGCGACGGGCACCTCTCCCCAGTGCGGGTCGGGCCGGGCCACGACGGCGGCCTCCTGCACGCCGGGATGGCTGACGAGCACGTTCTCCACCTCGACGGAGGCGATGTTCTCGCCGCCCGAGATGATCACGTCCTTGGCCCTGTCGACGATCCGCACGTACCCGTCGGCGTGCACCACGCCGAGGTCGCCGGTGCGGAACCAGCCGTCGGGCGCGGCCTTCTCGGTGGCCGCCGGGTCGCGGTGGTAGCCGATCGTGACGTCGTTGCCGCGTACGGCGATCTCGCCGATGGTGGCGGCGTCGGCGGGCACGTCGCGGCCGTCGTCGCCGACGACGCGGACGCGCTGGGCGATCACGTTGCCGACGCCCTGCCTGGCGGTCAGCGCGGCCGACTCCTCGACCGGCAGGTCGCGCCATTCGGGCTGGGGCTGGCAGATGACGGCGGGCCCGTACGTCTCGGTGAGGCCGTACAGGTGGATCACGTCGATGCCGGCCTGCAGCGCCCTGCCGAGCAGGGCGGGGCTGGGCGGCGCGCCGCCGACGCAGGCCAGCAGGCGGGGGTCGAGCGCGCCCCCGCCGACGCCGGCGGGGGCGTGCTCGTGGGCGAGCAGCGAGGTGAGGACGGTCGGCGCGCCGCACAGGTGGGTGACGCGGTGCTCGCGGATGAGCGCCCACGCCTGGCCGGGGTCCATCCTCGGCAGGCAGACGTGGCGGGCGCCGGCCAGCGTGACCGCCCAGGGGAAGCACCAGCCGTGGCAGTGGAACATGGGCAGCGTCCACAGGTAGGCGGAGCCCGCGTCGAGTCTGGTGTGCAGGGCCATGGCGAGCGCCTGGAGGTAGGCGCCGCGGTGGTGGTAGACGACGCCCTTGGGACGGCCGGTGGTGCCGCTGGTGTAGTTGATCGACAGCGGGGCCAGCTCGTCCTCCACCCTGACCAGCAGCGGCTCGGCCGCGGCGACCAGCTTCTCGTACTCGGCGGCAGGCACCAGCCGGCGCACGCCGGTCCCGGCCGCCTCGGTGGCCAGGCCGGTGAGGGCGTCGTCGTGCAGGAGCACCGACACCCCGGCGTGGTCCAGGATGTAGGCCAGCTCGCTCGCGGACAGGCGGATGTTCAGCGGCACCATGACCGCGCCCGCCGCCGGCACGCCGAACGTGGACTCCAGCAGCAGGTGCCCGTTGGCCGCCAGCACCGCCACGCGGTCGCCCGGCCGCACCCCGGCCGAGGCGAGCGCGCCCGCCAGGCGCTGGACGCGGTCCCACAGGGCGGCGTAGGTGAGTTCGAGCCCGCCGTCCACGACCGCGAGCCGCGGGCCGAAGACGGTGGCGGATCGTTCGAGGAAGGAGGTGGGGGTCAGGGGCTCGTACGACAACATCCGTGCTCTCCTCCGCCGGGCCGGGGTGGTGACCGCGCACTTCGAATGGTGCCGCCTTCACCGAGATCCCGGAAGATCTCAGCCCCCGCCACCGCGCCCGGCCGGGCGGGGGACTCAGCCCGCGCCTCCACGCCCGCGTCCGGCCGAGCGGGCGCGGAAGGCCGCCGCCTTCGTCCTGCTCTGGCAGGAGCGCGAGCAGAACTGGCGCACGTTGTTGCGGGAGGCGTCCACGTACACGCGGTCGCACTGCCTGGCCTGGCAGACGCCGAGGCGCCCGCCGAGGTCGCTGCCGATGGCCAGGGTCAGCGCGGAGGCGATGCCGGCGCTCCAGCCCACGGCGAGGCTGTCGTCGGCGCCGTGGAAGTGCACCTGCCACGGCTCCCCGGCGGCGCGGTCGAGCTGGGGCCGCGCGCCGGTGCTGATGACCAGGGCGTTGACGACGGCGGCGGCGTCGTCGTCGCGGCCGTCGTCCATGGCCTCGAAGACGCGGCGGACCTTCAGCGTGGTCCCGGCCAGGTAGTGGGCCTCGTCCATGGACACCGTCACGTTGCCGGGCAGCACGGCGCGGACCATGTCGGGCAGCGACTCGCCCTTGGGGGCGACGTAGGGCTTGCCGCGGTCGCCGCCGTCGGTCAGCACGTTCACGAGTGATACCGCGGTGTCCAGCAGGATCGCCACGTGACTATCGAACAGCACTTGACTGGTCACTCCTCAGGTCATAGTGTCCGTGACCGACGTTATCAGTTTCGATAGTCACACGGGAGGTGAACGTGCTGATCGCCGGGTCACGCGCGGAGCGGCTGCCGCGTACGGTGTGGTGGCTCGTGCTGGCGCGGGCGATCAACCGGCTGGGCGCCTTCTCCGTCGGCTTCCTCACCGTGCTGATCACCACCGAGTTCGGCGTGAGCGCGGTCGCCGCCGGGGTCGTCTCCGCCGCCTTCGGGCTGGCCACCATCCCGTCGCGGCTCGTGGGCGGCGTGCTGGCCGACCGGCTGGGCCGCCGCCGCACGATCGTGGCGGGACTGGCGGGGTGCGCGCTGGCGCAGGCGGGCCTCGCGGTCTCCGGGTCCGTGGCGATGGCGGCGGTGTTCGCGGTCCTGCTCGGGCTGGTCTTCGAGGTCTACGAGCCGCCATCCCAGGCGATGATCGCCGACGCCGTACGGCCGGAGCGGCAGGCGCAGGCGTTCAGTTTGTTCAACACGGCCCTGGCGGTGGGCGGGATGGGCGCGGGCCTGATCGCGGCGGGGCTGGGGCGGTGGGACCTGCGGTGGTTGTTCGTCGCGGACGCCGTCTCGTGCCTGCTCTGCGCGGTCGTGATCCGCCTCGTCCTGCCCGCGGACCGTCCCGCCCCGGCCACCTCCCGGGTCTCGGGCACGGGGTCGGCGTGGCGCGACCGCAGGCTGCTGGTGCTCCTGCTCTCCGGCACCCTCTTCGCGGTCATCTTCATGCAGGTCGGGATGGCGATGCCGCTGGTCCTGGTGGCGCGCGGGCTGGAGGCCGCCGACGCCGGGCTGCTGTCGGCGGTCGCGGCCGTCGTCATGGTGCTCTGCCAGCCGCTGCTCCGGTGGACGGCGGCGCTGTCCCACCACACGGCGATGACCTGCGGCTACCTCCTGCTCGCCGCGGGCCTGGCCGGTTACGCCGTGTCGGACGGGCTGCCGGGCCACCTGGCCGCCACGGTGGTGTGGAGCGCGGGTGACGTGCTGATGTTCGGCCGCAGCTACGCCGTCGTCGTGGACCTCGCGCCCCCGCACGCGCGGGGACGCTACCTGTCGGTCTTCGGCACCTGCTGGGGCTTCGCCACCGTCCTCGCGCCCCTGTGCGGCACCCAGCTCCTCGAACGCGCCGGCCCTGAGGGCCTGTGGGGTGTGCTGGCCCTGACCTGCCTGCTGCTCGCGGCGGCGCAGCTCACCATGATCAAGCCCATGCTCGAACGGCAGGGCCGCACGCTATAGTGGGCAATCGCCCGCTGGCCGACAGTGAAAAGGATCGACGATGCCGACAGGGGTGCACCTCCGTGATCCGCGCGAGCAGCTCTTCGCCGCCGCTGAGCAGATCCTGGAGCAGGACGGCGCGGACGCCCTCACCAGCCGGGCGGTCACGACCCGCGCCGGATGCGCCAAGGGGGTCCTGCACCGGCACTTCGAGTCCTTCGACGCCTTCCTCGCCGAGTTCGTGCTCGACCGCATCAAGCTGGTCCAGGCCCAGGGCGCCGTGCTGCGCGACTCCGCGGGCACCGGCACCGTGGTCGGCAACCTGACCGACGCCCTGATCAAGCTCTTCGGCCCGGCCGCGGTGTCGATCGTCGCGCTGGTCACGTTCAACAACCAGTTGCGGGCCCGGCTGCGCGAGGCGAGGCCCGTCGGCGGCATCCCGATCGTGACGGAGATCGGGATGATCGTCTCCGCCTACCTGACGGCCGAGCGGGACCTGGGCCGCCTCGCGGCCGACGCCGAGGTGGGCCGGCTCGCTCCCACGCTGGTCGGGGCCGCGCATCTGCTGTTCGCCGGTCTGGACGGCCTGCCGCCGTGGCCGGAGGACGTCCGCGAGACCGTCGCCTCGGTCCTCAGGGGCGCGCTGAGCGTCACCTGACGCCGGGCCCCGGCACTTGACACAACCCATGGGAGAGCACATGACCAGCACAGACGCGGTGATCTCCGCGCTCCGCACCGGGCACGACGCGCTGGCGGCGGACGTGTCGTCGTTCGGCGAGGACGACCTGGCCCGCCCCTCGGGCTCCGCCGAGTGGGACGTCTCCGAGGTGCTGAGCCACCTCGGCAGCGGCGCCGAGATCGGGCGCGCCAACCTTCAGGCCGCCCTCGACGGCCGGCCGGGGCCGGGGCGCGACTTCATGCAGTCCGTCTGGGACAGGTGGAACGCCATGACGCGCAGGCAGCGCGCCGACGGCTTCCTCGCATCGGACCGCACGCTGGTCGAGCTGTACGAGTCGCTCGACCAGGACACCCGTACGAACCTGCGCATCGACCTGGGCTTCCTGCCGGCGCCCGTCGATGTGGCGACGGCGGGGCGGATGCGGCTCAGCGAGGCCGCCCTGCACGCCTGGGACGTGCGCGTCGCCTTCGACGAGCACGCCGCCCTGGCGCCGGAGGCCACCCGCCGGCTCCTGCACGGGGCGCCCGACCTGATCGGCTGGACCGGCAAGGCGGATCGGCTCGACGGTCAGCGCGCGGTCATCCAGGTGACGACGAGCGAGCCCGCCTCCGAGTTCGCGCTGCGGCTGCAGGAGCCGATCAGCGTGGACTTCGACCTTCCCGACAAGGCCGACGGCACGCTGGCGCTCCCGGCGGAGTCGTGGCTGCGGCTGGTGGCGGGCCGCCTGGCGCCCCAACACACCCCCGAGGGCGTCGCCACGACCGGCGCGGCCGACCTCGACCTGCTGCGCCGCGTCTTCCCCGGCTACTGAGCGGCGTGCTCAGGGCTGGACGTGCTCCTCGATCCAGCCCCTGGTCACGGCGTCGGTGGTGCGGGCGGTGACGAGCCCCCGGGCGTTCAGGAGGAACGTCTCGGGGACGCGGCGCGCGCCCAGCTCCGAGGCCAGCCCGCCGTCCGCGTCCCACAGATGCGGGTACGCGGTCGCGCCCGACTCGGCGAGGAACGAGCGGGCGGCGGCCCGCCTGTCGCGCAGGTTCACGCCGACGAAGCGCACCCCGTGCAGGGTGCGGGACAGCCCGGCCAGCGTGGCCAGCTCGTGCCGGCACGGGTCGCACCACGATGCCCACACAGTCACCACGACGGGCCTGCCCCACAGGCCGGCCGGGTCGAACGGGCGGCCGTCCACGGTGCGGCCGAACAGGACCGGCCGGTGTCCGGGGCGGACCTCGCCGGGGCCGCCGAGCGTGTGCACGAGGACGACGCTCAGGGCCGGGACGACCACCAGGACGGCGACCAGGCGTCTCACGTTTCGCGGGGCGCGGCCGGCCCGCGGAACGGCATCGTGCCGTGGTTGCGCCGCGCGTCGCGTCAGGGATGGTTGCCTCAAGGTGTCACCGCCGTCCGCCCAGCATCGCCCCTGCCCTGACGCCGCACAAGTTTGCGCACGTCATCCGCGTGGCGGCGAGCCCGGGGCGGGTGCGACCGGCGTGTCCTGCGCGGCCCTCGCTAGCATCCATCGTCGATCGACACGAAAGGCATGGACATGAGCGAGCACCCCCTGTGGCCGGCGTCCGGCGAGGTCACCATCACCGCCTTCCCCGTCGCGCGGGACGACGGCCCCGCACCGGCGGTCGTGGTGTGCCCGGGCGGCGCCTACCACCATCTGGCCGGCCACGAGGGCGAGCCGGTCGCGCGGTGGCTGAACTCGCTCGGCGTCGCGGCGTTCGTGCTGCGCTACCGGGTCGCGCCGCACCGCCACCCGCTGCCGCTGCTCGACGCCGCCAGGGCGGTGCGCTGGGTGCGCCACCACGCCGCCGACCACCGTGTGGACGCGGCCAGGGTGGGGGTGCTGGGGTTCTCGGCGGGCGGCCACCTGGCCGGGCTGCTGGCCACCGAGCGGGGGCCGATGCTGGCGGAGGGCCCGCACGACGCCGTGGACGCGGCCGACGCCCGGCCGGGGCTGGCCGTGCTGTGTTACGCCGTCACCACGCTGACCGGCGAGGACGCGCACCGGGGCGTGGTCGGCAACCTGCTCGGCCCCGGCGCCCCGGACTCGCTGCCGGAGGAGCTGACGCTGGCCGGGCGGGTGGGCGCGGACACGCCGCCGATGTTCCTCTGGCACACCGCCGACGACGAGGCCGTCCCGGTCGGTAACACCCTGGCGCTGTCGCAGGCGCTGGCCCGTCACGGCGTCGCGCAGGAGGTGCACGTGTACCCGAGCGGCAAGCACGGGCTCGGCCTGGCCGGGGAGGATCCGGTCGTCGGCGACTGGACCGCCCGGTGCGCCGCCTTCCTGCGCGGACGCGGGTGGTGAGCGGGCCAGGATAGTTGCCTGCGCGCCACATCGGCCTTACCGGTCCGACAGCATTCCTATCGATCAGGAGACTGAACGCACAGTGTCCATATAACTACTTTTAGTAGCGACTGGCTGTGCGACCCCCGGAGGAAAAATGCCCACGGACCCGACGGAAACCCGGCTCAGCCTGGACACCCGGGCCGCGCGCAATCTGGCCACGACCACCAAGACCCGCCCGCAGATGCAGGCCATCAGCTCCCGCTGGCTGCTGCGCATGCTGCCCTGGGTCGACGTGCGCGGCGGCACCTACCGGGTCAACCGGCGGCTGACGCACCGGCCGGGCCGCGGGCGCGTCGGGGTGGCGCCGGGCGGGCCCGGCGAGGTCCGGATCGTGCCGGGCACGCTGAGCGAGATCCCCGCGCTGCGCGGCTTCGGCGACGACGGCGTGCTGACGGCCCTCGCCGGCGAGTTCGCGGCGCGCGAGCTGCAGCCCGGCGACGTCGTCGCCGAGGAGGGCGACCCCGTCACCGGCGCCTGGGTGATCGCGCACGGCCGGGTCGAGCGCCTGTCCACCGGCCGGTACGGCGCCGCCCAGTTCCTCGGCGTCATCGCCGACGGCGACCAGTTCGGCGACGAGGTGCTCACCGAGGACGAGGCCCGCTGGCCGTGCACGTTCAGGGCCGCCACGCTGTGCACGGTGCTGTTCGCGCCGCGCGACGGCCTGCGGCGGGTCGCCGACCGGTCGGCGGCGCTGCGCGAGCACCTCGCCGGCTACCTCGACACGATGAGCAGACCGGCCAACCGGCGCGGCGAGGCGGCCGTGCGCCTGTCGGCCGGCCACACCGGCGAGCCGCTCATCGACGGCACGTTCGTCGACTACGACCTGCACCCCCGCGAGTACGAGCTGAGCGTCGCCCAGACCATCCTGCGCGTGCACACCCGGGTCGCCGACCTGTTCAACGACCCGATGAACCAGATCGAGCAGCAGCTCCGCCTGACCATCCACGAGCTGCGCGAGCGCCAGGAGTCGGAGCTGCTCAACAACCCCGAGTTCGGGCTGCTCCACAACACCGACTACGACCAGCGCATCTACACCTGGTCGGGCCCGCCGACCCCCGACGACCTCGACGAGCTGATCAGCATGCGCCGCAAGACCCGCATGCTGCTGGCCCACCCGAAGGCGATCGCCGCGTTCTTCCGCGAGTGCAACAAGCGCGGGCTGGTCGTCGGCTCCACCGAGGTGAACGGGCACGAGCTGCCGTCGTGGCGGGGCATCCCGATCTTCCCGTGCGGCAAGATCCCGGTCTCGCGCCATCGCACCACCTCGATCCTGGCCCTGCGCACGGGCGAGGACGACCAGGGCGTCGTCGGGCTCTACCAGACGGGCATCCCCGAGGAGTACGAGCCGGGGCTGAACGTGCGCTTCATGGGCATCAACCCGCAGGCTGTGATGTCGTACCTGGTCAGCGCCTACTACTCGGCGGCGATCCTGGTGCCCGACGCGATCGGGATCCTGGAGGACGTCGACGTCGCCGCCCCGCGCTCGTGACCCGCCGGCCCCAGGAAGAGGCGCGTTATGTCTGACATCCCAGCCGGGCCCACGGGCCTGGGCTCGTACACGCTCAGCCTGCGCTCGGCGCTGCGGCCGTACCGGCATGCCTTCCAGGACGACGACGGGCATCAGCCGCCCTCCTGTTTCGGTTCCGGCAGGCGCGGCGGCCCGAGCCTGGCGCCGCTGGGCTACCGGGAGCGCGACTGGGGCGACGGCACGTACCCGCCGCTCTACTGTCCCGAGGCCGACCGCGTCAACGACGAGGCCGGCGCGGAGGTGGACCGGCGGCTGGTGGCGTGGGCGGAGCGGATCGGGCTGCACGAGGGGCGGATGGCGGAGTTCGCCTCCACCGGGTTCGGGCGGCTGGCCATGCTTACCCACACCGACACCGACGACCCCGACATGCTGCTGATCGCCGCGCAGATGAACGCGGCCTGGTGGGCGGCCGACGACTACTACGCCGACGAGACCGACCTGGGCGCCACCCCCACCGAGCTGCCGCCCCGGCTGGCGCTGGTGATGTCGGCGATGGACCCGCCGCCGGACGCCGGCCCGTACACCGAGCAGCTCGAAGAGGCCATCACCGGCGACCCCGTGCTGGTCTCGCTGCGCTCGGCCACCAGCCACGCCGCCCGCCACTGCACGTCCGCGCAGGTCATGCGGCTGTGCAACATCACGAGCCAGATGTACGTGAGCTGGGACGCCTACGCCGCCTGGCGCTACCTGGAGACCCCGCCGCCCGTCTGGCGCTACCTGGCGGCCCGCCAGCACGACAGCTTCTACACCTCCATGGTCCTCATCGACATCGTGGGCGGCTACGAGCTGTCGCCGCACCTGTTCGCCGAGCGCCGCTTCCACACCGCCCTCATGCAGGCGGGCACCGCGGCCGTGCTGGTCAACGACCTGCACTCGGCGGCCAAGGAGGCGGCCGACGAGCTGCCCGACTCCAACGTGGTGCTGCTCATCGCCGAGGAGGAGGGCTGCTCGACCCGCGAGGCCGTCGAGCGCACGGTGCGCATGCACAACGAGTTCGTCCGCGGGTTCGAGCAGAGCCAGCGGGAGCTGTCGGCCCTGCCCTCCCCCGAGCTGAAGCGTTTCCTGCGCGGCGCGCAGGCGTGGATGGCCGGGGGCATCGAGTGGCACGGCAGCACCACCCGATACCAGTCCTGACCGATGAACACCCGCTAGGAAGGAGCCCGAGGTGACCGTCACCCCGAACGCCGTCCCCGTTCTGAGCAGCCTCTACCAGCAATCCGTCGCCGACTACTGGAACGCCGAGGAGAATCCGGTCAATCTGCGGCTGGGGGAGGTGGACGGCCTCTACCACCACCACTACGGCATCGGCGAGGTGGACTGGTCGGTCCTTGACGGGCCCGCAGACACCAGGGAGAGACGCGTCGTCAACGAGCTGCACCGGCTGGAGAGCGCGCAGGCCGAGACGCTCGTCGCGCACCTCGGCCCGCTGCGCCCCGAGCACCGCGTCATGGACGCGGGCTCCGGCCGCGGCGGCTCCAGCTTCCTGACCAACCTGCGCACGGGCTGCCAGGTGGACGGCGTGTCGATCTCCGAGTCGCAGGTCGCCTTCGCCAACCAGCAGGCCAAGGAGCGCGGCGTGGACGACAGGGTGCGCTTCCACTTCCGCAACATGCTCGACACCCGCTTCCCCACCGGCGAGTTCCAGGCCATCTGGAACAACGAGAGCACGATGTACGTCGAGCTGTCGCTGCTGTTCGCCGAGCACGCCAGGCTGCTGCGCCGCGGCGGACGCTACGTGTGCATCACCGGCTGCTACAACGACGCCTACGGCCTGCCGTCGCGGGCCATCAGCCAGATCAACGCCCACTACATCTGCGACATCCACTCGCGCAGCACCTACTTCAAGGAGATGGCCGCCAACCGGCTGGTGCCGGTGAGCGTGGTGGACCTCACGGCCGCCACCATCCCCTACTGGGAGCTGCGGGCCAGGACGCACCTGGCCACCGGGATCGAGGACGCCTTCCTGGAGGCGTACAAGAGCGGCAGCTTCCAGTACCTGCTGATCGCGGCCGACCGGGTCTGACGGTCCGGCCCCCTCCCCCTCCCTCTGGCCTCGTCCTGGCCCGGCAGCCCTCCGCGCGGCGACGCGCCCTCCTCCCTGCCGGGCCGCCGGTGTGCCGGCAGGAACGCGGCGACCGCGAAGGCGACCAGCGACGCGCCGCAGCCGACCCCCATCACCAGGCGGAACCCCGCGGGCGACGGCGCGGTGAACGTGCCCAGATCGACCGTGAGCCGGGCGAGCACGACCCCGGCGACGGCGCTGGAGATCGAGGTGCCGATGGCCCGCGACAGCGTGTTGAGGCTGTTGGCGGCGGCCGTCTCCGAGCTCGGCACGGCCGACATGATGAGCGCGGGCATGGCCCCGTACGCCAGGCCGATGCCCGCCCCGATCACCGACGAGACCAGCACGAGCTGCCAGACCGCCGACATCAGCGCCACGCCCAGCGCGTAGCCGGCGGCCACCACGAGCGCGCCCGCCATGAGCGTCACCTTCGGGCCCCTCGCCCGTGACAGCCGCGCCGACACGGGCGCCATGGCCATCATGACCAGCCCGGACGGCGCCAGCACCAGCCCCACGCCGAGCATCGTGGCGCCCAGCCCGTAACCGGTGGAGACGGGCAGTTGCAGCAACTGCGGCAGCACCAGCGCCATGGCGAACATCGCGAACCCGAACACGACCGAGGCCAGGTTCGTCAGCAGCACCTGCCGGCGGGCGGTGGTGCGCAGATCGACCAGCGGCTCGCGGGCCCGCAGCTCCCACCGCCCCCACACCCCCAGCACCGCGGCCGACGCGCAGAACAGGCCCACCGTGGTCGCGCTCCCCCACCCCCAGTCCGCCCCCTTGGAGACGGCCAGCAGCAGGCACGTCAGCCCGGCCGACAGCCCGGCCGCGCCCGCGACGTCGAAGCGCCCGCCGCTGCGCACCTCCGACTCCGGCACCAGCGCCACCACCAGCACGGCCGCCACGGCGCCGAACGCGGCCGACGTCCAGAACAGCACGTGCCAGTCGGTCCGCTCGGCCAGCAGCACCGACGCGGGCAGGCCGAGCGCGCCGCCCACCCCCAGCGAGGCGCTCATCAGGGCGGTCGCCGAGCCGAGCCGTTCCTGGGGCAGCTCGTCGCGCATGATGCTGATGCCCAGCGCGACGACGCCGAAGGCGGCGCCCTGCAGCGCCCGGCCGGTCACCATGGGGGCCAGGGTGTCGCTGAGGCCGCACACGGCCGAGCCGGTCACCAGGAGGGCGAGGCTGATCAGGAGCATCCGCCGCTTGCCGTACATGTCGCCCAGGCGGCCCACCACCGGCGTCGCCACGGCTCCCGCCAGCAGCGTGACGGTGATCGCCCAGGCGGCGTCGGTGGGGGTGGCGTGCAGGAGGCGGGGGAGCTGGGGGATCAGCGGGATCACCACGGTCTGCATGATCGCCACGACGATGCCGGCGAAGGCGAGTACCGCCACGATGGGCCGTGGGTTCGGGGTGGGGGGCATGCAAGCAGCGTCCGGTCCATGATTCCGCCCGTCAACCGCCGGAGCCGGTCGCGGGGAGACGCGGGAAGGCGGGCGGCGCGTCGGCTCGGCGCTCGCTCAGGTGGTGAGCGGGTGCCAGGTGAAGCCGTCGCCGCGCCGCTCGATCCGGCCGAGGCCGGGGAAGGGCAGGTGGTAGGCGTGCACCGGCAGGCCGTCGTCCGCCGCCCAGTCCAGCAGCCGGCGGCGGCTGGCGACCGAGCGGGCCGCGTCGTGGTCCCAGGGTGTGCGCCAGGCGGGGTTGGCGAGCTGGAGCGGGTCGTAGAAGGTGTCGCCCAGGCAGAGCAGCCGCTCCCCGCGCGACCGCAGCAGGACGGCCGTGTGTCCCGGGGTGTGGCCGGCGGCGTCCACGGTGTGCACGCCTGGCAGCACCTCGATGCCGTACTCGACGGGCCGCAGCCGCTCGCCGAACAGCCGGATCGCCTCCCGCGCCGCCGCCCGCTGCTCGTCCGGCAGCACGTCGTCGCGGTCCGACCAGAACGCCACCTCGGCGGTGTGCGCGTAGGCGACCGCCTCGGGAAAGGCCCGCTCCCCCGCCCGTACGGCGCCCCTGACGTGGTCCTCGTGCAGGTGGGTGAAGACGACGGCGGCCAGGTCGGGCGGCTCGAACCCGGCCTCCGCCAGCCCCGCGCCGAACCGGCCGACCAGCGGTGCGAAGGCGGGCCCGTACCCGAGGAAGCCGGGCCCGAGACCGGCGTCGACGACCGCGAGCCCCGCCGGGGTCTCCACGCACAGGCAGTTGTACGCGCAGGTCAGCGTGCTCCTGCCGCGCCCCTCCGCCGCCACGGCGGCATGCAGCTCGTGCTCGGGGACGCCGGTGTCGGGGCGGTAGAAGGCGGCCAGCGGCGGCTCCATGGGCGGCTCGGACTGGCCGTCGCTGATGACGGCGCAGGACAGGCCGCCGACCGTGAAGCGATGGAGCATCGTGTCCCCCAGATATCGGTTGCCTGCCGGGCGCGGTGTCCTCGATGATCGTGTCGTGTGACGACCGCACATTCTTCCGCACCTGCCCGCCCGCTGGCGCTGGTGACCGGTGTCGGCCGGACGGCCGGGATCGGCGCGGGCATCGCCGACCGGCTCGCCGCCGACGGCTGGGACATCGCCCTGACCTGCTGGACCCCGTACGACGAGCGCATGACCTGGGGGGTGGAGGCCGGGGCGACCGACGCCATCACCAAGTCCCTGGCCGCGCACGGCGCCGCCACCACGGCCGTGGAGGCCGACCTGTCCGACCCGGACGCGCCCGCGTTCGTCTTCGACGAGGTGGAACGCCGCCTCGGCGCGGTGACGGCGCTGGTGATGTGCCACTGCGAGTCGGTCGACTCGGGCCTGCTCGACACCACCGTGGAGAGCTTCGACCGGCACTTCGCGGTCAACGCGCGGGCCACGTGGCTGCTGATCCGCGAGTACGGGCGGCGCTTCACCGGCGCGCACGGCACCGGCCGGATCGTCGCCCTGACCAGCGACCACACGGTCGGCAACCTGCCTTACGGGGCGAGCAAGGGCGCTCTGGACCGCATCACGCTGGCCGCCGCGCACGAGCTGGCCCACCTCGGCGTCACCGCCAACGCCGTCAACCCCGGGCCGGTGGACACCGGGTGGATGTCGCCGGAGCTCAGAGAGCGGATGGCAGGCCTGACGCCGCTGGGGCGTCTCGGGACGCCGCACGACACCGCGAACCTGGTGTCGTTCCTGTGCTCGCCGCAGGGCCAGTGGATCAACGGGCAGCTCCTGATGAGCAACGGCGGGCTCGGCTGACACATGCTCAGCTTCTGATGCGCGACGGCGGCCCCGGCCAGCGCCTGCCCGGCTTCCGATGCGCGACGGCGGGCTCGGCCAGCGCGTGCCCGGCTTTCGATGCGCGACGGCGGGCTCGGCTAGCGCGGGCGGGCCAGGAAGGCGGCGACCGTCGCCGCGAACGGGGCGGCGTCGTCGTGCCACGGGAAGTGCCCCACCCCCTGCTGCACGACGAGCTCGGCGGCGGGGAACAGCGCGGCGTACTCGGCGGCGGCGGCCGGGATGGTGTTGAGGTCGAACTCCCCGGCCACCAGCAGCACCGGCGCCCCGAACCCGGCCAGCGCCGCCCTGATCGCCGCCGGATCGTAGGCGCCCTGCGCGCCGAACACGGCGGCGGCCTCGGCGTTCCTGTGCCGGTCGCAGAGCGCCAGGAACTCCCGGGCGGCCTCGTCCCAGCGCCCGAACACGAAGGGGTCGACGGCGGCCCACGTCTCGGCGGTGGCCTCGCCCGCCTGGATCCGCTCCAGCGCGGCGAAGGCCTCGGGAAACCAGGGCTCGCCGGCGCGCAGCCGGGCGGCGTCGAGCCGCGCCTGCGGGGCGGGCTCCAGGTCCACGGCCTTGGTGCTGGGGGTGATGAGGAGGAGCCGGGCGACGCGGTGGGGGTGGCGGGTGGCGTACAGGACGGCGAGGTTCGCGCCTGCGGAGTGGCCGAGCAGGTCGATCCGGTCGAGGCCGAGGTGCTCGCACAGCGCCTCGACGTCGGCGACGAGCCGGTCGCACCGGTACGTGCCGGGGTCGCCCGGCTTGTCGGAGTCGCCGGTGCCGCGCGGGTCCATCAGGATGAGCCGCCGGTGCGCGGTCAGGCCGCCGAGGTCGCCGAGGTAGGCGGAGCCCTGCATGGGGCCGCCCGGCAGGCAGATCAGCGGGTCGCCGTCGCCGGACACGTGGTAGGCCAGACGGGTTCCGTCGTGGGCCGAGTAGAAAGGCATGGGCGAGATCCTCGCAACGCCGCCGCCCGGCGGGCAATCGAGTATTCACCGACGGGGCTGCGGAAACCTTTGCCATGCGCTGGTGCGGGTGGAGGGTCGGCGGGCGGGCGTACGGGAAGGTTCGAGGTCGGATCGGCTCAAACCTCACCGGACCGGGAGATGATCGTGCCCGCCAAAACCAGAAGCAGCACCAAGGCAACAACGAAGAAGCAGTCGAGCAGCCAGCCGTGGCTGCACGTCGACGGCACCGAGATCCAGGAGTTCGGCACCGTCCGCACGTGGCCGCTGGGCCTTTCGGACGAAGCCCGCGAGTACTCCTGCGAGCGGCTGAACCAGATCCTGGCCGACACGCAGATCCTCTACGCGCTGTACAAGAAGCACCACTGGCTGATGCGCGGCCCCACCTTCTACCAGCTCCACCTGCTGCTGGACAAGCACGCCGACGAGCAGCTCAAGCTGGTGGACCTGATCGCCGAGCGCGTCCAGACGCTGGGCGGCATCGCCGTGGGCGACCCGCGGCACGTCGCGGAGATCACCGTGGTGCCGCGCCCGCCGAACGGCGCCGAGGAGGTGCCGGCGATGATCTCGCGGCTGATCGAGGCGCACGAGACGATCCTCATCGCCTCGCACGACGCCGCCTCCCGGGCTCAGGAGATGGGCGACGACGGCACCAACGACTTGCTGGTGTCCGACGTGATCAGGACCGGGGAGCTGCAGACCTGGTTCCTGGTGGAGCACCTGGTGGACACGCCGCTGGTGGAGACGCCGCACAACGGCCAGGCCCGCATGCCGCGCCGCGCCGCCCGTACGTCCAAGTAACAGACCATTCAGGTGAGCGGGCCCCAGCCCAACAGCGCGCCGTTCAGGTGAGCGGGCCTCAGCTCCGTGTGGCCTCCAGCCGGATGACGACGGCCTTGGAGGTCGGGGTGTTACTGTGGTCGGCGACGCTGTCCAGCGGCACCAGCACGTTCGTCTCGGGGTAGTAGGCCGCGGCCGATCCCGGCGTGGTCGGGTAGGCCACCACCGTGAAGCCGGGGGCGCGGCGTTCCACGCCGTCGTGCCAGACGCCGACCAGGTCGACCACGCTGCGCTCCGCGATGCCCAGCTCGGCCAGGTCGGCGGGGTTGACGAGGACGACCCGCCGGGAGTGCCGGATGCCGCGGTAGCGGTCGTCGCCGGAGTACGGGATCGTGTTCCACTGGTCGTGCGAGCGCAGCGTCTGCAGGATGAGGTGGCCGGGCGGGGCCTCCAGCCGCGCGAACGGGTTGCAGGTGAACACGGCCTTGCCGCTGGGGGTGCGGAAGACGCGTTCGCTGACCGGGTTGGGCAGGCGGAAGCCGCCGGGCTCAGCCACGCGCGTGTTGAAGTTCTCGAAGCCGGGCACGACGCGGGAGATGCGGTCGCGGACGGTGCCGTAGTCGGCCTCGAACGTCTCCCACGGGATGTCCGGCTTGTCGCCGAGGACGAGCCTGGCCAGCCGGCTGATGATGGCGACCTCGCTGAGCAGCGCGCCTGAGGCGGGGTGGAGGCGGCCTCTGGAGGCGTGCACCTGGCTCATCGAGTCCTCGACCGTGACGAACTGCTCGCCGCTCGCCTGGATGTCGCGGTCGCTGCGGCCGAGGGTCGGCAGGATCAGCGCCGTGTCGCCGCAGACGGTGTGGGAGCGGTTCAGCTTGGTGGAGACGTGCGCGGTCAGGCGGCAGGAGCGCATGGCCCGCTCGGTGGCGTCACTGTCGGGGGTGGCGCGCACGAAGTTGCCGCCGACGCCGAGGAAGACGTCGGCCCGGCCGTCCAGCATGGCCTGGATGGCGCCGACGGTGTCGAGGCCGTGCTCGTGCGGCGGGGTGAAGCCGAACTCCCGCTCCAGCGCGTCCAGGAAAGGCCGCGGCGGGCGTTCCCAGATGCCCATCGTGCGGTCGCCCTGCACGTTGCTGTGCCCGCGCACCGGGCAGACGCCCGCGCCCGGCTTGCCGACGTTGCCGCGCAGCAGCAGGAAGTTGACGATCTCCTTGATCGTGGCGACGCCGTGTTTGTGCTGCGTCAGGCCCATCGCCCAGCACACGATGACCTTCTTGGCGCCAAGGACCCGCTGGTGGACGCGCTCGATCTCCTCGCGGGTCAGGCCGGTCGCGGTCAGCACGTCCTCCCAGCGCACCTCGCGCGCGTGGGCGGCGAACTCGTCGAAGCCCGTGGTGTGCGTCTCGATGAACTCCCGGTCCAGCGCGTCGCCGGCCTCCAGCAACAGCAGGTTCAGCGCCTGGAACAGGGCCAGGTCGCCGCCGGGCCTGATCTGCAGGAACTGGTCGGCGATCTGCGTGCCGCGCCCGACGAGGCCGCGCGCCGTCTGCGGGTTCTTGAACCGCAGCAGCCCGGCCTCGGGCAGCGGGTTGACCGCCACCACGCTGCCGCCCGAGCGCTTGGTGCGTTCCAGCGCGGACAGCATGCGGGGGTGGTTGGTGCCCGGGTTCTGGCCGACGACGAACACCAGGTCGGCGTCGTGAATGTCCTCCAGGCTGACGCTGCCCTTGCCGACGCCGAGGGTGTCGATGAGGGCGACGCCGCTGGACTCGTGGCACATGTTCGAGCAGTCGGGCAGATTGTTGGTGCCGTACGCGCGAGCGAACAACTGCAGCAGGAACGCTGCCTCGTTGCCCAACCGGCCCGAGGTGTAGAACAGGGCGCGGCCGGGGTCGCCGAGACCGCGCAGCTCGCCGGCGATCAGGCCGAGCGCCTCGTCCCAGCCGATCGGCTCGTAGTGGTCGCCGCCCGGCCGCTTGACCATCGGCTCGGTCAGCCTGCCCTGCTGGTTCAGCCACTGGTCGGAGGCGCCGGCCAGCTCCGAGATCGGATGCTCGCGGAAGAACCCGGCGGTGACGCGGCGCGTGGTGGCCTCGTCGCTGACGTGCTTGGCGCCGTTCTCGCAGTACTCGTTGACGTGCCGGCGCCCCGGCTCCGGCCAGGCGCAGCCGGGGCAGTCGAGGCCGGCGGTCTGGTTGAGGTTGAGCAGCGTCAGCGCGGTGCGGCGAGGTGAGGTCTGGGCCAGCGAGTACGTCAGCGCGTGCCGGACCCCCGGCAGCCCGGCCGCCCACGTCTTGGGCGCCCCGACCGAGAGGTGCTCGCCGTCCTGGCCTTCGATCTTGTCCATGGTTGTGCCACGTCTTCACTGCTCGATGCCGAAACGATCCTTCCAGAACTCTACTTTTCGTACGGACCGAATCCGACCTCTCTCCCGTACGGACGGGATCCCGCGACCCCCTTCTCGCACGGACCGCATCCGCGACCTCTTTCCCGTACGGAGCGTGTCCGCGGCCCCCTTTCCGCACAGACCGCATCCGCGACCTCTTTCCCGTACGGACCGGATCCGTGGCCCCCTTCTCGCACGGACCGGATCCGCGACCCCTTTTTCCGCAGGGAGCGGGTCCGACCCCCTTTTCCGTAGGGACCGGGATCCGGCCGAGCCCGGCTCAGCCCTCCGTGCCGAACCCGTCGAGCGCCTCACGCTCCTCCTGCGGGCGCAACTCCTGGAAGACCGTGATGTGCAGGTCGGCGGGCGCGTCAAGGCGGGAGTTGAGCGACTCCCACGGCGTGACGGTCGGCGGCGCCACCTCCGTCGCCCCCGCCGAGACCAACCGCTCCGTGGTGCCCTTGGCGTCGTCCACCTCGAACGCGACCCGGATCTTGGGCGCCACCTGCCGGCCCACCTCCACCTCGTCGATCATCACCTTCTGCGCCGGGTTGGCGATCTCCAAGGTGGCGCGGCCCGCGTCCAGGATCGTCACGCGCGCGCCGTCGCCACCAGAGAACGCCGCCTGCTCCGGAAGTCCCAGCACGTCGCGGTAGAAGGCCAGCGCGGCCTCGTAGTCCTCCGCCTCTACGACCAGCCTGAGCTGGCGGACGGGGGTGGCGGGTGAGGTGGGGTGCTTGGTCATGAACCGGTTCTCCTTCGCGGATCATCCTTCTTCCCCCGGTGCAACCGGACGCCCCTCCCACTTCATCCCGACTCCCCGACCTCCAGCTTCCCCGCGCCTTCACTCCCTGCCTCCCAGCTCCTCCACTCCCCCTGCCTCCCGGCTTGCACCTGACGCCGCGTCAGGACCTACCTTCAGCGTTGTGAACGAAGGCAGCTGGAAGATCGGCGAACTGGCGACCGCCACGGGCGTCACCGTCCGCACCCTGCGCTACTTCCACCAGATCGGCCTGCTGTGCCCGGCCGGCCGGTCGAGCGCGGGGCACCGCGTCTACACCGACGGCGACGTACGCAGGCTCTACCAGATCCTGGCGCTCAGAGAGCTGCGGCTACCACTGAGCGAGATCGCACGGTCACTCGACGGCGCCGACCTCCAGGAGACGATCCAGCGCCAGATCGAGCAGGCCGGCCACCGGCTCGCCGCCCAGCACGCCCTGCTCCACCGGCTGAGCACCGTCGCCGAGGGGTTACGGCAGGCCAGACAGCCGTCGATCGACCAGCTCATGAAGACCATGGAGGCGATGATGCAGGCTCGACACTTCACACCCGACCAACTCGCCCAGTTCGAGGGCAGGCACCGCGAGCTGGGCCAGGAGGGCCTGGCCCACCGACTGCGCGGGCTCGAACAACTGGCCGCGCAGGCCGGCACGCACGCGGGTCGCGGCACCGACCCGGCCGATCCGGCCGTACAGGAGCTGGCGCGCCGCTGGACGGAGGCGGTGCTGGAACTGGTGGGCGGCGACAGGACCGCCCTGTCGGCCCTCTACGACAAGATCGACGCCAAGGGCGCCGAGGCGGCCACGAAGGGCATCCTGACCTCTGCGACGTGGAGCTACTTAAAACGGGCCTTCGCCACCGGCTACCCCGGGCCCGCTTGAACCACCACCGACCCCACACCCCGCCTGAACCGGCACCGGCCACCCCGGGGGCCGCCCGAACCGCCACCAACCCCGCCCGAACCACGCCCAACCCCGCCAGAATCACACCCGACCCCGCCCGAACCACACCCGACCTTGCCCGAACCGCCACCGGCCACCCCGGGGGCCGCCCGAACCGCCACCAACCCCGCCCGAACCACACCCGACCCCGCCCGAACCACACCCGACCCCGCCCGAACCACACCCGACCCCGCCCGAACCACACCCGACCCCGCCCGAACCACACCCGACCTTGCCCGAACCGCCACCGGCCACCCCGAACCGCTCTCTGTCCCATCCACAGCCGCGACGAGCCGGAGGTGGCACCGTCGGCCACCCCGGGTGGGTGAGGGTGCGCCGCCGCATGGGCGGATCTCGGGTCTGGTCGGCGTCCCGATCACTGGTTACCGTCCGAGCTATGGCCGATTCTGAGCACTACCCGTTCGGGCCAGGCCCACATGGGGCTCTGGCCGGCGCGTACGCCGAGCGCCGTGGCAAGGACCCGCTCGGCAAGGTGCGGCTGCCCAGCGGCTGCACGGCGTACCTCACCACGACCTACGAGGACACGCTCGCCGTGCTGAGCGACCCGCGTTTCGGCAAGGACCTCAGCCATCCGGGCTCGCCCCGGATGTTCAGCGGGTTCTCGCTGCTGGAGACGCCCGGGATGCTCTCCAGCATGGACCCGCCCGAGCACACCAGGCTGCGCAGGCTGCTGTCGGGGGTGTTCACGCCGCGCCAGGTGAACGCCTGGCGGCCCAGGCTTCGCGCGCTCACCACGGAGCTGCTCGACGCGCTGCCCGGCGAGTTCGACTTCGTGCACGACTTCGCGTTCCCGCTGCCCGTGCAGGTCATCTGCGACGTCATGGGCGTGCCCGGCATCGACACGGCGCGGGTCAGGGCCTGGTCGGACGCCATGCTCTCCACGTCCAGCCTGTCGGAGGAGGAGCAGCTCGGCGCGGCCATGGAGTTCGCCGCGTACATCGCCGAGGTGATCACCGAGCACCGCGACCAGCCGGGCGACGGCCTGCTGGCCACGATGATCCACGCCCGCGACGGCGAGGACCGGCTGACCGAGGAGGAACTGGTCACCAACACGCTCGTGCTGTTCCTCGCCGGGCACGAGACGACCGGGACCGCGCTGTCCAGGTCGATGCTGCGGCTGCTCGACCCGCGCGAGGGCTACGAGCGGCTGATCGAGCGGCCCGAGCTGATCGAGAGCACGGTGGAGGAGCTGCTGCGGCTGGAACTGGTCGGTGACAGCCCGTTCGTGCGAGTGGCCAGGGAGGACGTGGAGCTGCCGTCGGGTGTGGTGCGCGCGGGTGAGGGTGTGATCGCGTCCAACTCCTCGGCCAACTTCGACCCGTCGGTCTTCCCCGACCCATGCGCGCTGCGTCCGGAGCGGCAGGCGGCGCACCTGACCTTCGGGCGGGGCACGCACTTCTGCCTGGGCGCGAACCTGGCGCGGATGGAGCTGCAGGAGATCCTGCGCGTGCTGGTCACACGGCAGCCGGGGCTCAGGCTGGCTGGGCGGGCGCTGGACGTGCCGTGGACGGAGGGCAACCTCGCCGTCAGGCCGGCGAAGCTGCTCGTCAGGAAGTAGAAGGCAGGAGATGGGATGAGGCGTCGGGCCGCGCCTCACTGGCCTCAGAGTGTGTTGAGGCGTCGGGCCGCGCCTTATCGGCCTTCGGGAGGGGGCGGGGTGCTGAGGCGGCGGCCGAGGCGTTGCATGGGGCGTTCGAGGTAGTGGTGGCTCAGCCAGCTCACCGGCAGGAGCAGCGACAGGAAGACCAGGCCGATGCCGATCTGGTACGGCAGGGGCGCCCAGCGCATCTCCCCCGCCACCTCCATCAAAATCAGGAGGATCGGCAGATGTACCAGGTAGAGGGAGTAGCTGATCGCCCCGAGCCAGGCCAGGAAGGCAGGTAAGCGGCGGGTGCGCCACGCCATGGCGGCGGCGAAGGTGAGGGCCGTGAGGAGGATGGTCAGCCCCCACACGTCCGGCCGCACCCACCACCAGCCGGCGTTGCGCGCCCATAACGGCGTCGCGGCCACGACCACGGCGGTGACGGCGACCGGCCAGAGCGGCCCGTCGCCGCTCTCCCACCGGCGGATCGCCGTCCCCGCGAACATCACCGCCACGATCGCCACCCCGAACCACGGGACGCGGCTGCTCAGCAGCACCAGCCCCAGCGCCATCACGCCCAGCGCGCAGGCCGCGACGGTGCGCCCGCGTCCGGAGATGACGCAGCCCATGCCTGCCGCGAACACCCCGCACGACACCCAGGCCAGCCACCCGCCTGCCAGCGGCGGCCCGGTCAGCGCCAGCCCGGCGACGCCGCCGGCCACCGCGAGCAGGGCCGGGAGCAGGCCCCACCGATCCCGCACCCCGCCGGCGAACAGCGCGGCGGCCAGGAGGTAGAAGATCATCTCGTACGAGAGCGTCCACATGGTGTTCAGCACGCCCGCGACGCCCACCACGTCCAGCAGCATCGTCGCGTGCGCGGCGGCGGAGGACAGGTCCCTGGGCACCTCGGGCCGCACCGGGATCCACCACGCCAGCGCGAGAACGACGGCGATGACCGCCAGGTAGAGCGGATACAGGCGGAAGGCGCGGCCGATCCAGAAGGCCCGCAGGTCGCCGTGGCGCTCCAGGGAGGTGGGGATGATGTAGCCGCTGACCAGGAAGAACACCAGCACGCCGTACACGCCGAGGTTGAAGGCGGTGGGCCGCAGCCATGGCATCGCCCACGTGGTGAGGTGCTCCCCCACCACGGCCATGGCGCCGATGCCGCGCAACGCGTCCAGCCAGGCGAGCCGGGGAGAGGCCGGCCGTTGGGCGCGGAGCACTGCGGTGAGGGCCAAGGGCATAGGGATCAACGTATCGCCAAACGGGATTCTCGGGGCAGCCCTAGGGGCGCGTGCCCGGCGGGAATCCGGTCCAGCGCAGGTCGGGCGGCAGGTGGCTCATGTCGTTGAACATCACGATCGCGGGTGGCAGGCCCGTGCGGTAGTGGATGACGGTCAGCGCGGTGTTGCCGCTGTTGAGCCCCAGCCATCGGGACGGCGGCGCGTCCAGGGCGTGCCGGATCAGCCACGCGATCTGGAAGGCGTGCGTCACCAGGACCTCGTGCGTGTCCGGTGCGGCCTCGTCGGGAACCTGCGTGAAGCGGGCGACCAGCGCGTCGGCGAGCCTGCGGCCCTCGGCGGCCTCGTCCGCTTCGTAGCCGTCGAAGAAGCCCGCCCAGGGCCCGGGGGTGTCGGCCGGGTCGGGGACGAACGGCACGTGGTCGATGAGTTCGGCGGCCTCGGCCATGGGTGCGTCCGGCAGGTGTTTGGCGAGTTCGTGGGCGCTGGCCACGGCGCGGGGCAGCGGGGAGTGCCAGACGTTGTCGATGGGCAGGGCGGCGAGGCGTTCGCCCAGGAGGCTTGCCTGCCTGTGTCCGAGGTCCGTGAGCTCGCCGAACGCGTCGGCGGCGCCGTGGCGGGCCAGGTAGAGGTGTCGTGTGGTCATCGGTGCGTCAAGGGCGCGGGGGTGCCGCGCCGCTCTCCTTTCCTGTGTTCGGTGGGTGTCGCTCATGCGCTGGTCGTCGTGACGGTGCCGGTGGTGCCGTCGATGGTGACGAGAGTGTCGTCGTGGAGTCTGGTGGTTGCGTCGGGGATGTCCAGGACGGCGGGGATGGCGTGTTCGCGGGCGACTATCGCGGCGTGGGAGAGGACGCCGCCGGTTTCGGTGATGACGCCGGCGGCGATGCGGAGGAGGGGTGTCCAGGCTGGGTCGGTGAAGGGGCAGATGAGGATATCGCCGGGGCGTACGCGGGGGAAGTCGCGGGGGCCTCGGACGATCCTCGCTGTGCCGGTGGCGGTTCCGTGGCTGCCGGGGGTTCCGGTGAGCTTGGCCGGGGTGCGCGAGAGGCCGGGCGGCGGGGGCGGTGGTGTGGCGGCGGTCCGAGCCGGGCCGGGCAGAGGGGCGGCGGCCTGTGTTCGGGCGGGCGAGGATGCGGTGGCCTGCGTGCGGTCGGACTGCGGCGGGCCGGCAGGGTGCGGGCTGCCGGGCTGCGGGCTGCCGGGCTGCGGGCTGCCGGGCTGCGGGCTGCCGGGCTGCGGTGTGGTGACGGCCTTCGTGCGGCCGGGCGAGGGATCGGGGGCGGTCCGAGCCGGGTTGGGCGGAGGGGCGGCGGTGACCGGGCGGGATTGGAGGATCCAGGTGTGGCCGTCGGCGATCGCCCATTCGATGTCCTGCGGTCCGCCGAGCACGGCGGCGATCTCGGCGCCCAGCGTGGCGAGGTGCCTGGCGGTGGCGTCGTCGATCACCGGGGCGGCCTGGGCGTGGGCTGGCACCTCGCTCGTGACGAGCCGCTCGCCGCGCCGGTCGAGGCGGGTTCGTTTCTTCGCGACCGTACGTGTGACGGACCCGTCGGCGGCGACGCGGTAGGCGTCAGGGGTGACCGTGCCGCCGACCACGCTCGGCCCGAGGCCCCAGGACGCCTCGATCTCCGTCGCGCCCTCCGCGCCGCCGCCGGGGGTGAACATGACGCCCGACACCTCGGCGTCGAGATGGCGCTGGACGATGACGGCCATCATGGGCTCGCCTGATCGCCGGTGGTGGACGGCGCGTGGGGAGAAGAGTGAGGCCCAGCAGGCACGTACGGCGTCGGCGACCTGGTCGGGGCCGTGGACGGCGAGGAAGCTCTCGTATCGGCCGGCTGCCGAGGTCTGGCCGGTGTCCTCGTCCGACGCCGACGACCGTACCGCGACGGGAGCATCGCCGAGCTGCTCGAGCGCACGTGCCAGCGCCTCGGCCAGGGTGGCGGACGGGGTGACGGGGAAGGTGACGGGGAAGGTGACGGGCAGGGTGACGGGCGGCGGGAGGCTTTCGATCGCCTGCCGCGCCACGCCCGGTTCCTCCGGCCGTCCCAGGTCAGGCTCGCTGACGGCGGTGAGGTAGGTGGCGAAGGGGACGACGAAGCCGACGGGGACCGGGAGGCCCGCGCGGAGTAAGGCGCCGAGCGAGCCGGCCTTGCCTCCGCACGTCCCGGCGACAGCCTCCTCGAGAGGTACGATCATCCACCCTGCCTTCAACATTTCGTTGACAACTTTTTCTTGATTCTGCATCATGGCCGCATGGCACGCAAGGAGACCGGCCCGCACGACGACCACGCCCGGGCCAGGCGCGAGCAGGACGCGAGCGAGCGGCTGCTGAGCCTGGGCGCGGACGCGCTCGAACCGCGCCCATGGCGCCCCTCCCCCGCCCCGCCCACAGCGCTGGATCTTGTGCAGTTCGCCGTCTGGCGCCACGCCGACCTGTCCCCCGGCGACGTTCTGAGCGCCCTCACCCTGCTGCCCGCCGCCCGCGCCGAGGTCGAGGGGCTGGAGTCCGCGCTGCTGTTCATGGCCAGGAGCGCGGGGCTGACGTGGGCGCAGATGGCGCAGGTGATGGGGTTCAACTCGCCGCAGGCGTGCCAGCAGCACTACACCCGCCTGACCGCCCGTCAGGACGCCGACTCGTGACGGCCCGATCCGCCGCCGACCTGCTGGTCCTGCACGCGGTGCGCCTCATCGGGTTCGGGCAGACCTCGGCGATCGCCCAGCGGTTCGGGGTCGATCCGGGCGAGGCGAAGGAGCTGCTGCTGGACGCCGAGGCGTACGGCTGGGTCGAGCACGTCGCCGTCGCCGGTGACAGTGGCTGGACGTTGACTGGCCGGGGCCGGGCCGAGGGCGAGCGTCGGCTCGCCGAAGAACTCGACAGCGTCGGCGGTGGTGAGGAGGTTCGCGACGTCCACCGCGCGTTTCTTCCGTTGAACGCGCTGCTGTTGCGGGCCTGCACCGACTGGCAGCTCCGGCCCGCGCCCGGCGACCGGCTCGCCGTCAATGACCATTCCGACCAGGTCTGGGACAGTCGCGTCGTGGGTGAGCTGGCCGACATCGAACGGGCGCTGAAGCCTCTGGCGGGTCGGCTCGGGAGTGTGCTGGACCGGTTCCTCGGCTACGACGTCCGGTTCTCGGCGGCGCTGGCGCGTGTCCAGGCCGGGGAGGGGTCCTGGGTGGATCGCACCGATGTCGATTCCTGCCACCGTGTCTGGTTCGAGCTGCACGAGGATCTCATCGCCACCCTGGGCCTCGACCGCCGTACAGAAGCCTGACCGCACGCCGTACCGGAGCCTGATCGCGCGTCTCTCCGCCGTCAGGCCTCGACCCGCCGCTCCGGGGCCTGACCGCGCGCGCCGCCGCGACCGTCCCAAATCAGGAGGCCAAACCTCCACAAGGCGCGCGTGTCAGCGGCCGGGCGGCGGCGCTCGCGTGCCTAGCGTGTGTGGGCATGGACGACCGGACGGGCCATCGGTGGGCGGCCTTCAAGGCGTCGCCGTTCTTCCCCGCGAGCGTGCTCGTGCTGATCCTCGCCGCCGCCGCCGGCCTGTTCGCCGGGTCCTACACCTACGCCATGGCGAACCCCACCCCGCACCGCGTGCCGGTCGCGGTGGTGGGGGTCAGCCACCAGACCGTACGCGGCAAGGCGTTCGCCGCCGGCCTGGAGCAGGCGCTGAACGCCTCGCTGGCGCTCTCCTTCGACGACTCGTTCGAGCAGGCCAGGCAGGCGGTCGAGGAGCAGCGGGTGTTCGGCGTCATCGTGGTGCACCCCGGTGACGACGTCACGCTGTATGTGTCGAGCGCGTCAGGGGCGTCGGTGGCGGAGCTGCTCGCCACGGCGGCGCCGAAGGTCGCCCCGCGCGTCGGCGTACGACTGACGGTGCGGGACATGAAGCCGCTGCAGCGGGGCGACCCGCGCGGGCTGGCGTTGTTCTACATCACGCTCGCGGCGGTGGTGATCGGGTTCATCGGCGCCGTCCAGCTCAGCGTCCAGGCGGGCGCGCTGACCGCGTGGCAGCGGATCGCGTTCACGGCGGCGTACGCGGCGCTGGGCGGGCTCGCCATCGTGGCCGTCGTGGACTGGGGGCTCGGCGCGCTCGACCTGCCGCTGCTGGAGTCGTGGTTCATTCTGGCGCTGACGATGTTCGCCTCTGGCATGGTGTTCACGATGTTCAACACCCTGGTCCGGCGGTGGGCGATGGCGCCCACGTGGGGGCTGATGGTGCTGCTCGGGAACCCGTCGTCGGGCGGGGCGGTGTCGTGGCCGCTGCTGCCGTCGCCGCTGGGCACCATCGGGCGCTGGCTGCCGCCTGGGGCTTCGATCAACGCCCAGCACACGGCCGTGTACTTCGGCGGGCATCAGCGGCTGATGCCGTTCCTGGTGCTGGCGGCGTGGGCGCTGGTGTCGTGCGCCGTCTTCCTGATCTGGCGCGACCGCCACCCGGGGGCCGACACCTCCTGACCCACAGGGCCGCCAGGTCGTGGTGGTGGTGGCGGATGCGGGCGGCGAGCCCGTCCGCGAATGGGCGGGGCTGGGTGGGCAGTACAGCTAGCGGGCGGCATTGGACGGCCGACGGGCGCGTGCGGGCTCGCGGGACGGGCTCAGGGCGATCGTGACCGCGACCGCGACCGCCAGGACGCAAGCCGCCGCGATGGCCGTGGCCACGCCGTGCACCCCGATCCAGGCCACCGTCAACGGCAGCGCCAGGACGACGAGGGCGCAGCAAGCGATCACGGCGGGATGGATGACGGACTCCGGCTCGATCGGCGTGTGCACCACCCACAGCAGCAGCAGGAACAAGCCGACGGGAATGGCGACGGCGAAGGCGACGGTGAGCGGCGTGGCCGCGACGGCGTGCCCGCTCTGCTCGACCGCGACCTCCAGACCGGCGCCGAGCGCGGCCAGGGCCGCGAAGATGCCGTAGTGGCCGTACCCCCACCGGTAGGAGCGGTCGCGCCGCCCGCGCAGCCCTTCACCGGCCTCCACCAGGAAGTACAGCCACCACAGGGCGAACAGCACGACGAGCCCGGAGACGGCGACCATGATGAAGGGGCCGCTGACCGCGTCCGACTCCAGCGCCCTGGCCACTCCCCTGGACGCGGCGAGCACGCTCTCGCCGAGCAGGATGATCGTGAACAGCCCGTACCGTTCGGCGATGTGGTGCGGGTGCCAGGTGGTGGGCTCGGCCCGTTCCGCCCACAGCGGCACGGCCAGCTCCAGCGCCGCGAGGAGCAGGAAGAGCGGCAGCTCGATGCTCAGCGGCGCCAGCCACGAGTGGTACGTCCAGGCCACCGTCAGAAGGGTGATGCCGCCGGCGTAACGCAGCGCGGTGCGCCGCCGCGCCGGGTCTTCGGCGGCGACGCGCAGCCACTGGGCGACGAGCCCGATCCGCATGATCACGTAGCCGAGCGTGACGAACCGGTAGTCGGTGTGCTCGCCGGCCGCCGGCACGCCGGCCGCCAGGACCAGCACGCCGGCCATCTGCACCATGGTCAGCACTCGGTAGGCGACGTCGTCCGTGTCGTAGGAGGAGGCGAACCAGGTGAAGTTCATCCACGCCCACCAGATCGCGAAGAACACCTGGAGGAACGGCACGATGCCGTCCGCCGCGTGTCCCTCGACGACCTGGTGGGCGAGCTGGGCGGTGATGGCGGCGACCGCGACCACGAACGTGAGGTCGAACAGCAGCTCCAGCTGGCTGGAGACGCGGTGCGGCTCATCGACGGGACGCGCGCTCATGCGGATGCGGAGCCGGATTCTGGCGGGTGGCAAGGTGTCGATCCTGTCGCTGCGTGGGGTGGTCTCCCGGTGAGACAGGACAGGGGGTCGGCTTCGTGACGGCTTTTCGGGAATTGGGTAGGACTGGCGGCGGGCTTCTGCTGGAAGCCGGTGCGGCGGGTGAGCGCGAGTGATGTTTCGGCCAGCGCGCTCGTCATGACGCGCAGCGCCCCGACCCTGTGGGCGATGAGGACGGCGACGGGCTGCCACAGGAACTGCATGATGGCGGTGATCAGCAGTACGTCCAGCATCGTCTGCCTGGGCACGCCCGGCGCGGCTGCCGCAGGCTGTGCAGGAACGGGGCGCAGAGCTGGTGCAGCCCGCTGAAGGCCAGTTCCGCGCCCGTGCATGCCACCCGGCAGCCTGCCGTGCTGTCGCGCGCGTGCTCCAGCAGGGCCGTCTTGCCGACGCCCGCCTCGCTCCGCACCACCAGGACGGCGCTGGAGCTGCGGCCGGTCTGCACCGTGGCGACGGGTTCGTCCAGCCTCTCGCACTCGAATCTCCGGCCGTACAGCCGCACCCGGGCTCACCACCCCTCGGCCTGCTGTCGGACGCTCGCCGCCGCCGCTCGTACGGTGCCCGGGCGAGCCTCCCGGTGCCCCCAAGGGTGCCCCGATGAAAGTTTCACGGTGCGTTGACAGTGGGGAAAGCGCTTTCCTACGGTGTCGCTGCAGGCGCTCGATGTCGAAGGAGCAGGTGAACCAGGGATGAGACGAGCAGTCGCGTCACGACTCCACGCGGTGCTGGCCGCGGTGGCCGCCGCGGCGGCGGTCGGCACCGCCGCCGTGGCCTTGCCGATGACGCAGGCGTCGGCGGCGGCCGACGGCGCCACCGGCTACGCGAGCAGCAACGGCGGGACGACCGGCGGCGCAGGCGGGCAGACGGTGCGCGCCACCACGGGGACCGCGATCCACGCGGCCCTGTGCGGCCGGGCCAGCAGCAGCACCCCGATCACCATCGAGGTCGAAGGCACCATCAACCACGGCAACACCGCCAAGGTGTCGGGCGAGAGCTGCAACACCGCGGCCGGGGTGATCGAGCTCAAGCAGATCAGCAACGTCACCATCATCGGGGTCGGCGGCGGCGCCGTCTTCGACCAGCTCGGCATCCACATCCGGGAGGCCAGCAACATCATCATCCGCAACGTGACGATCCGCAACGTCAAGAAGTCCGGCTCGCCCACGTCGAACGGCGGCGACGCCATCGGCATGGAGAGCGGCGTGCGCAACGTGTGGGTCGACCACGCCACCCTGGAGGCCTCCGGCGGCGAGTCGGAGGGCTTCGACGGCCTCTTCGACATGAAGGACGACACCCAGTACGTGACGCTGTCCTACAGCATCCTGCGCAACTCGGGGCGCGGCGGGCTCATCGGGTCGAGCGAGAGCGACCTGTCCAACGGCTACGTCACCTTCCACCACAACCTGTACGAGAACATCGACTCCCGCACGCCGCTGCTGCGCGGCGGCGTCTCGCACATCTACAACAACTCGTACGTGAGCCTGCACGAGTCGGGCATCAACTCCCGGGCCGGGGCGCGCGCCAAGGTGGAGAACAACTACTTCAAGGACTCCAAGGACGTCCTGGGCACCTTCTACACCAGCGAGGCGGGCTACTGGCAGGTCGCCGGCAACATCTTCGACAACGTGACCTGGTCGGCCCCGGGCAGCGAGAACAACCCGGCCGGGCCGAACCCGCAGTCCAACACCTCGGTCAGCGTCCCCTACTCCTACACGCTCGACGGGGCGAGCTGCGTGCCGGCCATCGTGCGGCAGACGGCCGGGGCGAACAAGGGCTTGCAGGTGTCGAACGGTAGTTGCACGCCGCAGACGCCGACCCCCACGCCCACTGTCACTCCCACGGTCACCCCGACCGTCACGCCCACGCCTACTCCCACTCCTGGTGGGACGAATCTCAGTATCGGGGCCGGTTCGGACGGCTCCAGCAAGGCTGACGGGACAAGCTACGGCAACGTGCGGGACGGGGACCTGAGCACCTACTGGTCGCCGTCGGGCTCCACCGGTGACATCTCGATCAAGTGGGGCTCCGCGACGACCGTGTCCCGGGTCGTCATCCGTGAGGCTGCCGGGGCGGAGGGTCGTATCGGGGCGTGGCAGCTTTTGAACGCGGGCACCGGGGCCGTGCTGAAGTCGGGGAGCGGGGCCGGGACCATCACGTTCACGGCGGCGTCGCTCAGCAAGATCACCTTCAGGATCACGGGGTCGTCGGCCGCGCCGAGGATCGCCGAGTTCGAGACCTACGCCGGATAGGCGACCGCCCGGGCTCGCCGCAGCTTCGAGCAACTGCGGGCGGCTGCGGGGCCGGGCGCAGGGCGGGAGCGGGGCTTCGGGTGTTGGGCGGCGCGCAGGGCTTGGGCATCGGGTGGCGTGCAGGGCTTAGGCGCGGGTGCCAGGCTGAGCGCGCGTCGTGTCCGAGGCTTGAGCGTGCGTGGCGTGCAGAGCTTGGGCGCACGTGGCATGCAGGGCGCGGCGACGTGCAGGGCGGGCGGGGCTTGGGCGCGGGTGGCGTGCGAGCGTTGCCGCTCGCTCAGCGGAACAGCGCGTCGTCCAGGGCGAAGTGGATGGTCTCGCCGTCCCTTCGCCTGTCCGTCCCCGGCCACCACCCGCCGCGCACCCGGGCGGGGATCGTGAACCCGTCGAAAGTGCCCTCCTCGACGCACTCCAGCCCGAAGGTGTGCTCGTGGTAGGCGGTGCCGCCGGGAGCGCCCCATCGGGTCGTGGTGACGCTGTCCAGCCGCCCGTCCGGCGCGACGGCCAGCGTCACCTCGTGGTCCTCGCCGCCGATCGGCATGGCGGCGACCGCGTGGCGCTCGTCCAGGGCCTTCCAGCGGACGCGCGGATCGAGCGCGGCGGCGGGCGCGAGGACGAGCTCGCAAGCCAGCCGCCCGGCGGCGCTGCGCGTGACGTCGGGCCCGCCGCCCGTCACCATCGGGAACGCGCCGTACATGCGCCAGCGCGTCTCACCGGCGCCCGCCCGGTACCGGTCGAGGCCGCGCACCGACGTCAGCCCGAGGGAGGCGGTGCCCGCCCAGACGTAGCCTTCCAGCGGGAGCAGCGCCTGGTTGGCGTGGAAGCGGTGCCACTCGCCGAGCTTGATCGTGCCGCGCATGCTCAGGACGACGGCCCGCAGCAGGGGCGTGCCAGGCTCGATGGCGTGCAGCAGCCAGCGTTGCGCCGGTTCGGGCAGCAGTCCGGCCAGGTCGGGGTCGAAGGCGGGTGGCCGCCGCGTGGGGCGTTGGAGCAGGTCCCAGTCCTGGCGGGCCTGGTCGGTGAGGCGGGGCGGCGCGAGTACGACGGTCATGGCCGCCTCCCCGGCGTCTGGATCCGCGTGGTGGTCGTCATCGGCTTGCCTTTCCGAGCCGGACGGGCAGGGCGCGGTGCCCGTTGGAGATGAAGGACTCCATCGGCGCCGGCGGGCCCGCCTCGGCCGCCAGGGCCAGTTCGGGGTAGCGGTCGAACAGCGCGGGCAGCGCGACCAGCGCCTCCATGCGGGCCAGCGGGGCGCCGAGGCAGTGGTGGGCGCCGTGGCCGAAGGAGAGGTGGTCCTTGGCGGGGCGGGTGACGTCGAAGCGGCCGGCGTCGGGGCCGTGCACCAGCGGGTCGCGGCCGGCCGCCGCGTAGCAGGCGAGGATCGCGTCGCCGGCCCGCAGCGTGACGCCGTCGAGGTCGATGTCCTCGACGGCGTAGCGCAGCGGGATGCTGGCGACGGGCGCCTGGTGGCGCAGGGTCTCCTCGATCACCGCCGCCCAGGTGACCTGGCCGGTGCGGACGAGGTCGAGCTGGTCCGGGTGGGTGAGCAGCTCGAAGACGGCGTTGTCGAGGAGGTTGACCGTGCTCTCATGGCCCGCGCTGAGGAACAGCGAGAGGGTGTCGACCAGCTCGTCCTCCGACAACCGGGAGCCGCCTTCCGGGAGGTGCGAGCCGCCGTCGCGCGCCGCCTCGCCTTCCGGGAGGTGCGGGCCGCCGTCGTGCGCCGCCCCGCCTTCCAAGACGCCGTCCGGTAGGTGCGGGGTGTCGTCGCGGGCCGCGATCAGGGCCGAGGAGAGGTCGTCGCCGGGGTGCAGCCGCTTCTCGGCGATCAGCTCGCGCAGGATGTGCTGGATGCGCGGGTACGCCTCCGCGGCCTCCCGCGGATCGGCGGCGGTGCGGAAGAAGGCGTCGATGCACCGGCGCAACCGAGTGCGAGTGCCGTCGTCGGTGACGCCGAACAGCTCGCAGATCACGTTCACCGGGATCGGGTAGGCGTAGTGCGCGCGCAGGTCCACGGGCTCGTCGCCGGGCAGGTCGTCCAGGGCCGTGGAGACGATCTCCTCGATCCGGGGCCGCAGCGCGGCGGTGCGGCGGGCGGTGAAGGCGCTGGAGACGAGCCCGCGTAACCGGCGGTGGTCGGAGCCGTAGGCGGTGAACATGTTGCGTGCGCCTACCCACGCGACGAGCTGCCAGTCGGCGCCGACCTCGCCGTCGATCCATGCGGCCCAGTGCCGGTGCGCGTCCTTGGACACCCGGGGGTCGGTGAGGAGCCGCCGCAGCGGCGCCTGCCCGCACACCGCCCAGGCCGGGACGCCGCCGGGCAGCTCGACACGTACGGCCGGGCCGAGCGCCCGCAGGCGTGCCGCCTCGGCGTGGATGTCGCGGCCGGTGGGATCAAGGACGAAGGGCCGGTCAGCGGCGGCCTGCTCCACGCGGCCCTCCACGCGGCCCTCCACGCGGCCCTCCACGCGGCCCTCCATGCGGCGGCCTTCCATGCGGCCCTCCATACGGCCTTCCATGCGGCCTCCGTGCGGCTCTCCATGCGTCACGCGTCCGCCGGGCACGGCGAGCGCCCCTCGCGATTGTCCGCCCGAGGGGCCCCGCCGGTCCACAGAAGCCCGTCAGGTGGAGCGGGACAGCAGGTAGGAGCTGAGGCTGCCGCTCCTGAGCCGGTCGGCCACCGACTCGGCGATCTCGCCCACCCGGACGGCGGTGGCGGACAGCAGGGTCGAGGTGAGCCCGTGCGTGTGCTCGCTGGCCCCCTGGACGTACACGCCGCAGCGCAGCGCCGGGGAGGTGACGACCCGGTAGTCGCGGTCCAGCCGCACGCCGCCGCCGGGGAGGCGCTCGCAGAGCCGCCCCACCTCGCCGAGCAGGGTGAGGGGGTCGGACGGCCGGTAGCCGGTGGCGTAGACGATGACGTCGGTCTCCAGCAGGGTGCGCTCGCCGGTGGGCAGGAACTCGACGGTGACCCGCAGCCCGTCCTCGTCGCGCTCGACCTCGGCGAGGCGGGAGGCGTTGAGTATGCGCAGCCGTTCCTTGCCCTGGACCTTCTCCTGGTAGTGGCGGCGGTACAGCTCGTCGATGAGGTCCAGGTCGACCACCGAGTAGTTGGTGGAGGCGTGGTAGTCGCGCAGCCGCGCCTTCACCTCGTCGGGCGCGGAGTAGAAGTGGTCGACGGCGACGGGGTCGAAGATGCGGTTGGCGAAGGAGCTGTCGTCGGCGGGGGTGTAGCCGTACTTGGCGAAGACGGCGCACACCTCGGCTTCGGGGAAGGCTCCGTGCAGGTGCTCGGTCACCTCGGCCGCGCTCTGTCCCGCGCCGACGACCACGATCCTGCGCGGGTCGCGCAGGGCGGGCAGCTTGGCGAGGAGTTCGTCGCTGTGCCAGACGCGGTCGTCGCTCACCAGGCCGTCCGGCAGGACGGGTTCGAGGCCGGCGGCGAGGACGAGGTTGCGGGTGCGGCGGGTGACCAGCGTGCCATCGCCCTGCCGGACGACCACGTCGAGCAGCTCGATCGTCCCGGCCGGCTCGACGGGGGTGACGGCGACGACCTCGGAGGCGTACTCGACCTGCTCGGTGAAGCGGGCCGCCGCCCATTCGAGGTAGTCGTGGAACTCCAAGCGGGACGGGAACATCGTCTTGTGGTTGATGAAGTCGGGCAATCGGCCCTTGTCCTGCAGATAGCAGAGAAAGCTGAATTCGCTCGTCGGATTTCGCATGGTGACCAGGTCCTTCAAAAAGGACACCTGCATGGTCGTGCCTTCCAGCAGCATGCCCCGATGCCAGCCGAAGGCCGGCTGTTTCTCGAGGAACACCGCGTCGAGCAGGTCGCCCGTCCGCGTCTGCCGTTCCCGTAGCGCTATCGCCAGGGCGAGGTTGGACGGCCCGAAGCCGATGCCTACGAGGTCGTGGACGTGCTGCTCCGCTGAGGACATGTACGCCTTTCCGCCGGTACGAAACAGGGGTGGAGACCTTGCCCAAATTAGGTTAGCCTGGCCTAATTAAGGGGAGCCTAACCTAATCCGATCGCCCCGACAAGGAGGCACCATGCGGGTCGTGATGTTCGGCTACCAGACCTGGGGTCATCGCACGCTCCAGGCACTTCTGGATTCCGCGCACGAGGTCGTGCTGGTGGTCACGCACCCCAGGAGCGAGCACGCCTACGAGAGGATCTGGAGCGACTCGGTGGCCGAGCTGGCACTGGCGCACGACGTCCCCGTGCTGCTGCGCAACCGGCCCGACGACGAGGAGCTCATGGTCCGGCTGAAGGAGGCCGAGCCGGACCTCATCGTCGCCAACAACTGGCGGACCTGGATCCCGCCGGAGATCTTCAACCTCCCCCGCCACGGCACCCTCAACGTGCACGACTCGCTGCTGCCCGCCTACGCGGGCTTCTCCCCGCTGATCTGGGCGCTGATCAACGGCGAGCAGGAGGTCGGGGTCACCGCGCACATGATGGACGAGGAGCTGGACGCCGGCGACATCGTCGTGCAGCGGTCCGTGCCCGTCGGCCCGAAGGACACCGCCACCGACCTGTTCCACCGCACGGTCGACCTGATCGCGCCGATCGTCACCGAAGCGCTCGACCTCATCGCCTCGGGCCGGACCACCTGGACGCCCCAGGACAGGTCGAAGGCCAGCTTCTTCCACAAGCGCTCGATCGAGGACAGCAACATCGACTGGAACTGGCCGGCCGAGGACATCGAACGGCTGGTCCGCGCCCAGTCCGACCCGTATCCGAACGCCTTCACGCACTACCGGGGCGAGCGGATCCGGGTGCTCAAGGCGTCGGTGTCGCGGGGCATCTACGGGGGCACGCCGGGGCGGGTGTTCATCCGGGAGGGCGACGGGGTGGTGATCGTGGCGGGCGCCGACGCCCGTCGCGGGCGCAGTCACGGGCTGGTGATCGAGCGCGTCCGTACGGAGGACGGCACGAGCCTGCCCGCCACCGAGGTGTTCAGGACCATGGGCGGCTACCTGACCCGCCACCCCGCCACCTGAGAGCCGCGCGGCGGCCCGACGGCCCCGGGCCGCCGCGCGCCCTCATCCAGGCGTCGTCATCTACGCGTCGTCGCCCGACAGCACCCAGGCGACGTCCCGCAGCAGCGCGTGCCGCCAGGCCGCCCGATCGTGCCCGGAAGGCGACCGCGACACCCGCACCGTCGCGCCCGCCTCCCCGGCCAGGCGCTCGACCAGCTCGCAGTGCGGCAACATCCGCCCCTCGTGCTCCCCCACGTCGAACGCCACCCGCACCCCGGACAGGTCAGGCCGCCCACGCAGGCGCGCCGCGACGGCGCCTCCGGCCGGGCCGTCCATGGGGTCCGCCAGGCCGTCGACACCGGGCCCCCACCAGAACGACGGCGACTGGCAGGCGAGCCCCGTCACCAGCCCGGGAAACTCCAGCGCCGCGTACATCGCGCTCAGCCCGCCGAGGCTCTGCCCCGCGACCACCGTCCGGGACGGCGAGGCGGGCACCCCGCAGTCCGCCACCAGCGGCAGCAGCTCGTCCCTGATCGCCTCCCACAGCTCGGGCCTGCACGCGAACTCGGCCTCCCGGTCCCTGACGGGCACGAAGACGAGCGTGACGGGAGGCAGCTCCCCCGCGGCGACGGCCGAGTCGAACGCGGTCATGGCCGGATGCAGGTACAGCCAGTCGTCCCCGTCCAGCAGCAGCACGACAGGCCCGCCGCCGCCGGCCGGGTGCACGCGCACGGTGCGCCGCCCGCCGAGCCGTTCGCTGGTCCAGCGCAGGCGGGTGGACGGGAGCGGCAGGACGTCGGCGGCGCCGACGGCGGGCCAGTGCGGCTGCGGCGGCGCGTCGGGGGCGGCGGCGATGGACAGCTCGCCGCCGGCGCCCACCGGGTTGAGCGGGTCGGCGCAGGCCGCGTCCCCGGCGCGCAGGCGGTAGGTGACCCGCAGCCGCGCGGGCACGGCCACCTCGGCGTACCAGCAGTCCGTGCCGCCCCACCGGCGCAGCGGGACGGGCGGCGACCAGCTCTCGAAGTCGACGGTCGCGAACGATCCGCGCCACAGGAACAGGGCCGTCCAGCCGCCCGCGCCGTCGGGCTTCCACGCGGGTGAGGCCGCGGCCGCCCAGAACGCGTCGGTGCCCGGTTCGCCGGGTAAGCCGAATTCGGCGAAGGTGTCGTCCATGCGGCCCGTCCTCACGGTCGTAGCGTTAAGCAAGGTTAGCCTTACCTAATATCAGCATGTTACGGTTTCCCTGGCTCGGCGAGTGTGCAGCGGACAGCGAGGGATTCCGGATGCTCTTCCAGGCAACGACTGTGACGACGACCCCACGGCGATCACCGGTGGCGCCGTCCGCCGCGGCGTGGACGTGACCGCCGCCGAGACCCGCGCCACCGGGCAAGGACCGGCGATCCTGCGCACGGCGAGCGGCCGCGAGGCCACCCGCTGGGTCGTCGCGGCCTGCCGCGAGGCCCCGTGGCTGACGGCCGCCGCCGCGCTCACCACGGTCGCCGGCGCGGCGCTCCAGGTGCTGCCTCTGCTGCTGCTCGGACGGGTGGTGGACGGGGTGACGGCGGGCGAGCCGCAGTCGATCCTGGTCACGATCGGGGTGCTGCTGGTCGCTTCCGCGCTGCTCGGGGCGGCGGCCACCGCGGCGTCGGCGTACCTGATCGGGCGGCTCGGCGCGGAAATGCTGGCGCGGCTGCGTGAAGGCGCCGTACGGGCCGTGCTCGGCATGCCGAGCGCCCGGATCGAGCAGGTCGGGCACGGCGACGTGCTGTCCAGGGTCGGCGACGACGTGGCCGTGGTGTCGAAGGGCATCCGGCAGGCCGTGCCCACGGTGCTGTCCTCGGGGGTGCTGGTCGCGGTCGCCACGGTGGGCATGTTCGGGCTGGACTGGCGGCTCGGCCTGGCGGGCGCGGGGGCGCTGCCCGCGTACGCGCTGGCGCTGCGCTGGTACCTGCCCCGCTCCGCGCCGCTGTACCGGGCGCAGCGGGAGGCCCAGGCCGACCGCGCGCAGGCGCTGATCAGCGGGCTGAACGGGATCGACACCGTGCGCGCCTACCGGCTGGAGGGCGTCTTCCGCGAGCGGGTCGCCCGCGAGTCGTGGCGGGTGCGCGATCTCGGCATCGAGGTGTTCCGCTTCTTCGGCCGGTTCGTCGGCAGGGAGAACCGCGCCGAGTTCATCGGGCTGGTCCTGATCATCGTGACGGGGTACGTGCTGCTGGAGGCCGGGGCCGTCACCCTGGGCGAGGCGTCGGTGGCGCCGCTGCTGTTCCACCGGCTGTTCAACCCGCTGGGCGCCATCATGTTCACCTTCGACGAGGCGCAGAAGGCAGGCGCGAGCCTGACCCGGCTGGTCGGGGTGCTGAGCGAGTCCACCGAGGAGCGGCTGGTGGGCGAGGCGGCCGTCACGCCGGCGGGCGCGGGACCGTACCCGGTGAAGGTGGCGGGGCTGACGTTCGGCTACCCAGGGTCCGAGCGGCCGGTCCTGCTGGACGTGGACCTGGAGATCCCGGCGGGCCGTTCGCTCGCGCTGGTGGGCGCTACGGGCGCGGGCAAGTCGACGCTGGCGGCGCTGATCGCGGGCATCGGCGCCCCGCAGGCCGGGTCGGTGCGCATCGGCTCGACCGACCTGGCCGACCTGGACGAGGCGGGGGCGCGCGTCCTGGCGAGCATCCTGACGCAGGAGACGCACGTGTTCTCCGGCTCGCTCGCCGACGACCTGCGGCTGGCCGCGCCGGAGGCGACGGACGCCGAGCTGTGGGACGCGCTGCGCACGGCGGGCGCGGGCGCGTGGGCCGAGGCGCTGCCCGGCGGGCTGGACACCGTGGTCGGCGAGGGCGGCGAGCGGCTGGACGGCACCAGGGTCGCCCAGCTCGCGCTGGCCCGGCTGGTCCTGGGCCGGGCGCCGGTCGTGGTGCTGGACGAGTCGACCGCGGAGGCGGGCAGCCAGGGCGCCGCCGAGCTGGAGCGGGCCGTGCTGGCGGCGTGCCGGGGGCGTACCGCGCTGTTCGTGGCGCACCGGCTGACGCAGGCGATGGCGGCGGACCGCATCGCCGTGCTGGACGCGGGCCGCGTGGTGGAGCAGGGAACGCATGAGGAGCTCGTCGCCCTGGACGGCCGCTACGCGCGGCTGTGGCGGGCGTGGCGGGACGCCGGATAGGCGATCAGATGGAGGTTACCGAAGGGGATGGCTGAGTCTGCGATGTTGGAACCAAGCGCCCGTCTCGTCACGCTTTCTTCCGCACGGCTGGCCGGCCTGCGCCGGCGGATCGGCGAACATCCCGACAGGACCCTGGCAGAGGCGTGCGCCATCGGGCTGGCGTACTGGGCGGCGGGCAACGGCACTGAGGGCCGCGCCCCCGGCACGTCCCTCATCGACGGCCTCGACCTGGCCCCCGGCACGCTCTTCACCGACGTGATCGGCTGGGCGGGCGACGGCGGGCGCGCGCCCGCGGGCTGGGAGGTGGCCGACGACGGGCTGAGCATCGCCGTCCCCGAGGGCGTCACGGCGGCCGACGCGCAGCTCGCGCTGGACGACCTGGCCGACTTCCCCGACCGGCCGCTCGCCACCATCGGCCCGTCCACCCTGGCGGACCGGCTGCGCACCCTGGCGCAGTGGAACGACACCGGGGCCGAGCGGGACCGCCCGACCATCGTGGAGTTGTTCCGCGAGCAGGTGCGCACCAGGCCGGACGCCGTCGCCGTGGTGGACGGGCACCGCTCCCTGACCTACCGCGAGACGTCCGCCCTGGCGAGCCAGCTCGCCCATCACCTGATCGGCCGCGGCCTCACCGCCGAGCAGGTCGTCGGCATCTCACTGGAGCGCTCGGCCGACATGGTGATCGGCCTGCTCGGCGTGCTCATGGCCGGGTGCGCGTTCGTGCCGCTCGACCCGCGCTGGCCGGCCGCGCGCCGCGCGGTCGTCATCGCCGACGCGGGGCTCGTCGCGCAGCTCAACCGCTCGGGCGAGCACGCCGGGGGCGAGCCCGAGGCCGTGGCCGTCGATCTCGACGGCTGGCGCTACGGCTCCTACCCCGCCGAGGACCCCGAGATTCCCATCGCCGGGCCCGCCCTGGCGTACGTGATCTTCACGTCGGGTTCGACGGGACGGCCCAAGGGCGCGATGATCCGGCACGAGGCGATCAGCGAGCGGCTGCTGTGGCAGGCCGGCGAGATCCTGCGCTTCGGCCCCGACGACGCGGCGCTGTTCAAGGCCCCGCTGTCGTTCGACATCTCCATCAACGAGATCTTCCTGCCGCTGGTGCGCGGCGGCAGGCTGGTGGTGCTGCGGCCCGGCGGCGAACGCGACCCGCACCACCTGCTGAGCGTGATCGCCGGGCAGCGCGTCACGTTCACCTACCTCGTGTCGTCCATGCTGGACGTGCTGCTGGAGATGGCGGGCGACTCCGGGCGGCTGGACAGCCTGCGGCACGTGTGGTGCGGCGGCGAGGTGCTCACCCCGGAGCTGTACGAGCGGTTCCGCAAGCTGCTCGGCATCCCCCTCTACCACGGCTACGGCCCGGCGGAGACGACGATCGGCGTCTCCCACGTCATCTACCGGGGCGCGGCGGAGCGGCTGACCACCTCGATCGGCAAGGCCAACCCCAACACTCAGCTGTACGTGCTGGACGACGAGCTGCGCCCGGTCCCGGTCGGGGTGGGTGGCGAGCTGTACGTGGGCGGCTTCCTCCTGGGACGCGGCTACGCCGGCGCGCCCGGCCTGACCTCCTCCCGCTTCGTGGCCAACCCCTTCGCGTCGGACGGCTCCCGCCTCTACCGGACCGGCGACCTGGCCCGTTTCACCCCTGACGGTTCGCTGGACTTCCTCGGCCGGGCCGACAACCAGATCAAGATCCGCGGCATGCGGCTGGAGCTGGAGGACGTCGAGGCCGGGCTCACCGAGCACCCCGGCGTGCGGCACGCGTGCGTCGTGGCGAAGAAGAACACCGCGGGCGGCACCTACCTGGTGGGCTACGTGATCCCGGCGGCGGGCGGCGAGGGCCTGCGTCCTGACGACGTCACCGCCTGGGCGGCGCGGAACATGGTCGACTACATGGTGCCCGCGCACGTCGTGGTGATGACGGAGTTCCCGCTCACCGAGAACGGCAAGCTGGACCGGCGCGCGCTGCCGGAGCCGTCGATGGGTCCCGGCCCGATCGCCGCGCCCGTCACCGAGGAGGAGCGGGTGGTGTGCGCGGCCGTCGCGTCCGTGCTGGGCATGGACGAGGTCGGCGCGGACGGTAACTTCTTCCAGCTCGGCGGCGACAGCCTGCTGGCGATCTCGCTGCTGGGCGCGCTGCGCGAGGCGGGCCTGCACGTCACCGCGACGGAGATCTTCACCAGCGTCACCCTGGGCGCGCTGGCGGCGGTGGCCAGGCGCGAGGACGACTCCGCCACCGACCACGAGGACGTCGCGACCGGCCCCGTCACGGGCTCGCCCATCGTGCGCTGGCTCGGCGAGACCACCGGTGCCGTGGACGGCTTCGCCCAGTCGGTCGTGCTGAACACCCCGGCGGACCTGACGGCGGAGGCGCTCGACGCGATCCTCACCGCCCTGGCAGGGCGGCACGACATGCTGCGGGCCAGGCTGACGCGCGGCGACCGCTGGGGCTTCGACGTCCCGGAGGCCGAGGGGGCGGCGGTCAGGTGGCAGGAGAGCGACCGGCCGCCCGGCGAGTGCGCCGACCTCGCCGTCTCCGCCCTGGATCCGGACGGCGGCACCATGCTGGCCGCCGTCTGGCGTCGCGCGTCCCGCCAGCTCGTCGTGGCCGCGCACCACGTGGTGATCGACGGCGTGTCCTGGCGGATCCTCATGGACGACCTGGCCACGGCGTGGCGGCAACTCACGTCGGGCGCGCCGATCGAGCTGCCCCCGGTGCGCACGTCGTTCCGCCGCTGGACGCAGTTGCTGGAGCGGACACCGTTCGACGCGGACCTCGCCCACTACCGCCGCCCCCTGCCGGGACCGGACGGACCGATCGGCAGGCGCCCGCTGTCCGGGGACGACACCGTCGCCCGCGAGCAGGTGCGCGTCGTCACCGCCGGGCCCGAGGTCACCGCCGCGCTGCTGGGCGAGATCCCCGCCCGGTTCCACGCCGGGGTGAACGACGTGCTGCTGACCGCGCTGGCCGTCGCCCTCGCCCGATGGCGCCGCGACCTGGGGCAGGATCAGACGTTCGCGCACATCGAGCTGGAGGGGCACGGCAGGGAGGCGCGGCACGTGACGGGTCCAGAGCCGGACCTGTCGCGGACCGTGGGGTGGTTCACCACGCTGTTCCCGGTGGTCGTGGACCCCGGCGCGGCGGCCGACCTCACCGATCCCGGCTACCTGGCCGCCGCGCTGAAGGCGGTCAAGGAGGACCTCGCCCGGGTGCCGGGCAACGGCCTGTCCTACGGCGTGCTGCGTTACCTGGCCGGCGCCGCGTTCGACGCGCCCGCGCCGCAGGTGCTCTTCAACTACCTGGGCCGCTTCGAGGCGGGCACGTCCGGGGATTGGCAGCTCGCGGGGGCGACCGGGCAGCTCGGCGAGCGGCGCGACCCCGCGATGCGGCTGCCGCGCGCCCTGGAGTTCAACGCGATCGCCGAGCCAGGGCCCACCGGCGCGTACGAGCTGGTCACCGCCATCTCCTGGCCGGAGGGCGTCTTCAGTGACGACGACGCCGCCGCGATCGGCGCGTACTTCCTGGCCGCCCTCGCGGGCCTGGCCGCGCTCGACCAGGGCGGCCACTCCCCCAGCGACTTCCGGCCGCTGCCCCTGACCCAGGCCGACGTGGACGCCCTCGACGGCCCGGCCCTGCGCGACCTGCTGCCGCTCACCCCGCTGCAGGAGGGCCTGTACTTCCACTCGGTCTTCGACGACGACTCGGCGGGCAGCTACGTCGAGCAGCAGTTGCTCACGCTGGACGGCGACGTGGACGCCGACCGCCTCGCCGCGGCGGCCACCCGGCTGCTCACCCTCTACCCGAACCTGGCCGCGCGGTTCGTCGCGCTCGACGACGGGCGGGTCATCTCGGTGCTGGAGAGCGGCGCGGTCGCGCCCTTCACCACGCTCGAACACCCCGGCATGACGGACGAGGAGATCCGCGACCACGCCGAACGCGACCGCCGCGCCGGATTCGACCTGGCCACCGGCCCGCTCATGCGGTACACGCTCATCCGGGCGGCCGCCGGCGGGCACGTCCTCGTGCAGACCGTGCACCACATCATCGCCGACGGCTGGTCGGTGCCGGCCATGCTGCGCGCGCTGCTGGCCGAGTACCACGCGCCCGGCAGCGTGCGCCCGCTCGGCGGCTTCCCCGCCTACGTGCGGTGGCTCGCCGGGCGCGACGACGAGGCGAGCGACCGGGTGTGGCGCGAGCAGCTCGCGGGCCTGCCCGGCCCCTCGCTGGTCGCCGAGGGCCACACCCCCTCCGGCCGGTACGCCGACACCGCCGTGGAGCCGGACCACGACCTCGACGCCGCCGCCCGCTCGGCCGGGGTGCCGCTGAGCGTCGCCGTGCACGGCGCCTGGGCGCTCACCCTGGGCGGCATCCTGCACAGCCGGGACGTGGTCTTCGGCTCCACCGTGTCCGGACGGGACGCGCAGGTGCCCGGCATCGAGGACATGGTGGGACTGTTCATCAACACCATTCCCGTACGCGTCCGGTGGGGCGGCGGCACCACCTCGGGAGAGCTGCTCGGGTCGGTGCGGGAGCATCAGAGCGCGGTGCTGCCGCACCAGCACGTGTCGCTGGCCAGGATCGGGCGGCAGGCCGGGGGCGGGCCGCTGTTCGACACGCTGGTGGTGTTCGACGTGGCCACCGACGTGAGCGAGCTGCGCGGGGATGCGCTGGCCATCACCGGGGTCGTGAACGAGGGGGCGCCGCACTATCCGCTGACGCTGGTGGTGGAGCGGGCGCCGGACGGGGGCACCCGGTTCAACCTGATCTACGACGGGGAGGTGGCGCGGGAGGCGGACGCGCGGGCGATCCTGGGCACGTTCACGCGGACGCTCACCGGGCTGCTCACGCGGCCGGACGACCTGGCGAGCGGCCTGGCGAGCGCGCTCGACCGGCGCCCGGCCTCGACCGCAGCCCCTGCCGCGACCCCGACCTCAGCCCCGATCGCGACCCCTGCGGCGGCACCGGGGGCGGCCCCTGGGGCGCACGGCGAGTTGCCCGGCCCCGCTCCGGCGACGCTGGGCGGCCTTTTCGACGCCGCCGCGCGCCGGAGTCCCGGCGCCACCGCCGTCACCCAGTGCGCGCTGGACGGCAGCACCAGGTCACTCACCTACGCCGAGCTGGCACAGGCCAAGGACCGCCTGGCCGCCGCACTGTGCGCCGCCGGAGCCGGGCCGGGCGAACGGGTGGCCGTCGCCCTCCCCCGCTCCGCCGAACAGGTCGCCGCGCTGATCGCCGTCGTCACCGCGGGCGCCGCCTACGTCCCCCTGGACACGGCATACCCGGACGAACGCCTCCAGTACGTCCTCACCGACGCCGCCCCGCGCGTCATCCTCGTGGACCACCACCAGCGCGACCGCCTCACGGACCTGGCGGCCAGGGCGGGCATCGAGGCCCGCGTGCTCGTCCAAGGAGACGAGCCACCACCGCCCGCCGCCACGGACGGACCGGGGGCCGCCCCGCACGACCCGGCGTACGTGATCTACACCTCGGGCTCGACGGGCAGGCCCAAGGGCGTCGTCGTCCCGCACTCCAGCGTGGTGGCGCTGCTCGCGAACACCCGCCACGACCTGCGGTTCGGCCCGGACGACGTGTGGGTGCAGTTCCACTCCGCCTCCTTCGACTTCGCGGTGTGGGAGCTGTGGGGCGCGCTCGCGCACGGCGGCGAGCTGCTGGTGCCCGAGTACGGGCTGACCCGCTCCCCCGTCGACTTCCACCGCCTGATACGCGAGCGCGGCGTCACCGTCCTCAACCAGACGCCGTCCGCGTTCTACCAGCTCATCGAGGCCGACCGGCACGCCGGCGAGCCGCTCACCTCACTGCGGGTGATCGTCTTCGGCGGCGAGGCGCTGGACCTGGGCCGGTTGCGCGGCTGGGTCGAGCGGTACGGCGCCGCCTCTCCCGAGCTGGTCAACATGTACGGCATCACCGAGACCACCGTGCACGTCACCCACCGGGTGCTGACCGGCGCGGACTTCGCGGCCCGCGACGACGTCAGCCCCATCGGCGGCCCGATCCCCGGCCTGGTCACGTACCTGCTCGACGACCGGTTGCGGCCGGTGCCGCCGGGCCGGGTCGGCGCCATCTACGTCGCCGGCGAACAGGTGTCGCTCGGCTACCTGGGCAGGCCGGAGCTGACCGCGAGCCGGTTCGTGGCGGACCCGTTCGCGGGGGACGGCTCGCGCATGTACCACACGGGCGACCTGGCGCGGCGGACGCTCGGCGGCGAGCTGGTCTTCGCCGGGCGGGCCGACGACCAGGTGCAGCTCAAGGGGTTCCGGGTGGAGCTCGGCGAGGTGGAGAGCGCGATCAGGGAGCTGGGCGGGGTGGTGGACGCGGCCGTCACGGTGGCGGACAGCGGTGATCACCTGGTCGCGCACGTGGTGGGTGAGGCGGCCGGTGACGTGGCCGGGTCGCTGGCGGAGAAGCTGCCCGCGTACATGGTGCCGGGGCGGGTGCTTTCTGTGGACGCCCTGCCGCTGACGGTCAACGGCAAGCTGGACCGGCAGGCGTTGCGTGAACACGCGTCCCGCACCGAACCCGCCACCCCGTCCACGACGCCCACCGTCGCGGCCGGTGAAGCCGTCGCGCCCGGCGGAGCCCTCCCGCCCGGCGGTGCCGTCGTGTCCGGCGGTGCCGTCGTGTCCGGCGGAGTCCTCGCGCCGGGCGCGCAGGACTTCCCGGCGCTCGCCTCGCTGACCGGCATCTTCGCCGAGGCGCTGCCCGGCTCCGAGGCGGACGCCGACACCGACTTCTTCATGGCGGGCGGCGACAGCATCATCGCCATCAGCGTGGTCAACCGCGCCAGAGCCCTCGGCCTGCCGATCTCCCCCAGGGACCTCTTCCTGCACAAGACGCCCCGAGCCCTCGCCGCGATCCTGGCCACCACCGCGCCGCCTGCCACGGACCAGCCCACCGCAGCACCGGCCCGTGCAGCGGACGGCCCGCTGGCCCCGACGCCGATCATCCTGAGGCAACGCGAGCTGGGCGGCTCCCTGGCACGCTTCGCCCAGGCCAGAACACTCGTGACCCCGGAGGGCACCGGCTTCCAGGACGCGGAGCGCGCCGCGAAAGCCGTAGTGTCCGCCCACCCCATCCTCCGCCTCCGTCTGCGAACCGAGCACGGGGTGTGGACGTTGCGCACCGAGCCCGCCACCGAGGTCGCCGTCGTCCGCACGGACGCGCCCGACGCCACGGCGGCGGCGAACGAGGCGGCGGGACGGCTCGACCCCGAGGCCGGGCAGGTGATCGCGTTCTCGTGGCTGGAGCCGAGCCGCACCCTGGTGATCACCGCTCACCATCTCGCCGTGGACGCGGTCTCCTGGCTGATCCTCCTGGACGACCTGAACGCCGCCCTGCGCGGAACGCCCCTGCCGCACCCCACCACCTCCTACGCCGAGTACGCCGACGCGCTGGCGGCACAGTCGGCCCAGCCGATCGACGACCTCGGCCACTGGCTGGAGACGCTCGAAGCGCCCCCGCTGCTGCCGGTGGCGAGCGGGTCGCGGGAGGTCGCGGTGGAGCTGGCGCCCGAGCTGTCGGCCCTGGTGACGCGCACCGCACCGGCCGCGCTCGGCGTCGGCCTCACCGAGCTGCTGTGCGGCGCGCTGCGGGCCGCGCTCACGCACGTCCAGGCGTCGCCCGCCGATCTGGCGCTCGAGCTGGAGCGGCACGGCCGCGTCCCGGTGCTCGGCCACCACGACTACACGCGTACGGTCGGCTGGTTCACCGCGATCGCGCCCGTGCGGCTGTCCCCGCACACCGACCCGGTGGCGGCGGCCCGCGAGCTGGCCGGGCGGCAGCCGGACGAGCGCGGGCACGCCGGCTACGGACGGCTCCGGTATCTCAACCCGCAGACCGCCCCGCTGCTGGCCGCGCGCCCGCAGGTGCTGTTCAACTACCTGGGCCCGGCCAGCGAGGCGGCGGCGGTGCGGATCAGCGGCGGCGACCAGGGCAGCCCGTACGCCGCCGAGGTGAACGCCTGGCTCGACACCGCCACGGGGAGCCTGCATGCCACGTTCACGCTGGCCGACGGCGTACCCGATGAGCTGGCCGAGCACTGGCGGCGCGCGCTGGAGCGCGTCGCGGACGCCTGCGCCACGGCGGAGCGCACGGCGCCGGTGACCCCGCTGCAACGCGGCCTGTACTTCCAGGCCCAGCTCACCGGCCCCGCCGGGCACTACGTCGCCCAGAGCTACTTCACCTTCGACCGGCGGCTGGACGCCGGCGCGCTGGCCGAGGCGATGGCGTACGTGATCGCCAGGCACCCGTCCGTTGGCGCCGGTTTCAGCACCGACGCCGACGGAAACCCGGTGCAGGTGCTCGCGGCGGGACGGCGGGTGCGGGTCCGCACGGTGGAGCTGCCGGACGAGGCGGCGGCCGAGGCGCTGTGCGCGCGGGACCGCGACACGGGCTTCGATCCCGGCGAGGCGCCGCTGATCCGGCTGACGGTGGTGCGGCTGCCCGGCCACGACGGCCTGCTGCTGAGCTACCACCTGCTGCTGTGGGACGGCTGGTCGCGCGAGATCGTGCTGCGGGAGCTGTTCGACGCCTACGCGGCCATCGTGGCCGGGCAGCCGCCGGTCCCTGTGCCGTCCGCGCCGAGCTTCGAGGAGCACGCCAGGGCGCTGGCCGCCAGGGACGTCGCCGCGTCCGAACGCTTCTGGGCGGAGCACCTGGCGGGCCTGCCCGGCCCGACGCTGCTCGCCGGCCCGTCGCCGTCCCTGCCGGACGAGCTGCCGTCCGCGCTGGTGCACACGCTGACGGCGGAGCGGTCGCGGCTGCTGCGGGAGGCGGCCAGGGCGCACGGCGTCACGCTGAACTCGGTGCTGACCGGCGCGTTCGGCCTGCTGCTCGGCGCGCACACCGGCCGCTCGGACGCGGTGTTCGGCGTGACCGTCTCGGGGCGGGAGGGCGAGGGCCTGTCCGGCATCGTCGGCGTGCTGCTCAACACCGTCCCCATGTGGACGAGGGCCAGGCCGGGCGACACGGTGCGCGAGTACCTGTCGGACGTGCAGGCGGCCAGGGTGGCGGCGATGGAGCACGAGCACCTGGGGCTGGGCGAGATCCAGCGCGGCAGCGGGCACGACACCCTCTTCGACAACCTCTTCGTGCTGCAGAACTTCCTCGACCTGGACGCGTTCGCCGAGCGGAACGCCCGCCACGGCATCGTCGCCGAGCGGGCCGACGACTCCACGCACTACCCGTTCACCTGGGTCGTCACGCCGGGCGAGCAGCTCACGGTCAAGCTGGAGTACCGCGACAGGGACACCGCGCGCGCCCGCCGGCTCCTCGACGACTACCTGCGCGTGCTCGACGACCTGGCCCGCTGGAGCGGGCCCGTGGGCGCGCTGCCCGGTCTGGGCCCCGTGCCGACGCCGGTCGAGCGCACCGGCATCGGCACCGACACGGTGGTGGACCGGTTCGACCTGGCGGCCGACCGCCATCCTGACCGGGTCGCGCTCGTCTCGCACGGCCGCAGCATGACGTTCGCGCAGTTGCGGGACCGCAGCCGGGCCGTGGCCGGGGTGCTCGCCGGTCGCGGCCTCGGGCCTGAGACGACCGTGGGGCTGGCGATCCCGCGTTCGCTCGACTCGATCGTGGCGCTGTTCGCCGTGCTGCGGGCAGGGGCGGCGTACGTGCCGCTGGAGCTGGACCACCCCGACGAGCGGATCGCCGCGATCGTCGCGGACGCCCGCCCCGACGTGATCCTCACCGTCAGCTCCGTCTCGCCCCGGCTCAGCGGCGAGCTGATCGAGCTGGACCGGCCGCTCCCGGAGGCGGAGCCGTTCGTGACGTTCGCGCCCGGTGACCCGGACCGGCTGCGGCACCCCGCGTACACGATCTACACCTCGGGCTCGACCGGCAAGCCGAAGGGCGTGGTGACGGAGTACGCCGGGCTCACCAACATGCTGATCAACCATCAGCGCCGGATCTTCGAGCCGGTGCTGGCGGAGCACGGCCACCGGGTCTTCCGGATCGCGCACACCGTGTCGTTCGCGTTCGACATGTCGTGGGAGGAGCTGCTGTGGCTGGCGGACGGCCACGAGGTGCACGTCTGTGACGAGGAGCTGCGGCGCGACGCGCCCCGCCTGGTCGAGTACTGCCTCGACCACCGCATCGACGTCATCAACGTGACCCCCACCTACGCGCAGCAACTGGTCGCGGAGGGCCTGCTGGACGACCCGGCGCGGCGTCCGCCGCTGGTGCTGCTGGGCGGCGAGGCGGTCACGCCGGGGTTGTGGCGGCGGCTCGCCGAGACCGAGGGGACGGTCGGCTACAACCTGTACGGCCCCACCGAGTACACCATCAACACCCTCGGCGTCGGCACGTTCGAGTGCCCGGACCCGGTCGTCGGCGTGCCCATCGACAACACCGGCGTCTACGTGCTGGACGCCTGGCTGCGGCCGGTGCCCGACGGCGTGCCCGGCGAGCTGTACGTGTCGGGCGTCGGCATCGCCCGCGGCTACCTCGGGCAGCCTGGCCAGAGCGCGCACCGGTTCGTCGCGTGCCCGTTCGGCGAGCCGGGCGAGCGCATGTACCGCACGGGCGACCTCGTGCTGCGGCGGCCCGACGGGAACCTGATGTACCTGGGCCGCACCGACCAGCAGGTCAAGATCCGGGGGCACCGGGTCGAGCTGGGCGAGGTGGAGGCGGCGTTCGCGGCGCACCCGGCGGTGCGGTTCGCCGCCGCCGTCGCCCAGTCCGACCCGCAGGTGGACGGCGCCTACCGGCTGGCCGCCTACCTCGTACTGGACGGGACGGATCTCGCGGCGGTGGCCGCCGAGGTCGGGGCGGGGCTGCCGGACTACCTGCGGCCCACCCACTACGCTCAGGTGGACGCCATCCCGCTGACCGTCAACGGGAAGGCCGACACCAAGGCGCTGCCCGAGGCCAAGCCGCTGGGAGCGCTGACCACGTCGGCCGAGCGCGGCCCGGCGACCGACACGGAGAGGGCGGTGTGCGAGCTGTTCGCCGAGGCACTGGACCTGGACGACGACGAGGTGAGCGCGGTGAGCGACTTCGTGTCCCTCGGCGGGCACTCCATGCTGGCGGTGCGGCTGGCCGGGCTGCTCCGCCGCGAGTACGGGCCCGTGGTCACCATCCGCGACCTGTTCGCGCTGCGTACCCCCGAAGCGATCGCCCGGCACCTCGATGAGCGGCACCTCGATGAGCGGCACCTCGATGAGCGGCACCTCGATGAGCGGCACTGAGCCGCGGGAGCCCCGTACCGGCTCCCGGATCCTCAGGACCGCGCTGCGGCGCAACGCGGGCGCCATGGCGGGCGGCACCCTGCTCATGGGGCTGTACCAGGCGGGCGAGACCGCGTTCCCGATCGCGCTCGGTCTGATCGTCGAGCACGCGCTGCAGGAGCGCAGCCTCGCCTCGCTCGGGTGGTCGATCGCGGCGCTGGCCGTGATCATCACGACGGTGTCGCTGTCGTGGCGGTTCGGGATGCGCATCCTGCAGAAGGCCAACACGACCGAGGCGCACCGCTGGCGGGTGCTGGTCGCCGACCGCGGGCTGCAGCCGGTGGCCAGGGACACGGACCTCAAATCGGGCGAGGTGCTGACCATCGCCACGGAGGACGCCGACCAGACCGCCGACATCATCGAGGTGGTGCCGCTGCTGATCAGCTCGCTGGTCGCGGTGGTGATCACGGCGGTCGCGCTGGGCATCGCGAGCCTCTGGCTGGGGGTGCTGGTGATCGTGGGCACCGTCGCGATCCTGACCATCCTCAGCGTGCTGTCCAGGCGGATCGGCGAGGGCACCCGCGAGCAGCAGGCGCGGGTCGCGCGGGCGGGCGCCAAGGTCGCCGACCTGATCTCCGGCCTGCGCCCGCTGCACGGGTTCGGCGGCAACCACGCGGCGTTCCTGACGTACCGGAAGGTCAGCGCCGAGGCGAAGGACCAGGCGGTCAGCGTCGCCAGGATCAACGGCGCGTACGCCGGGGCGGCGCTGGCGCTCAACGCGATCCTCGCCGCGGCCGTCACCCTGGCGGCGGGCTGGCTGGCGCTGAGCGGACAGATCAGCATCGGGCAGCTCGTCATGGCGGTGGGGCTGGCGCAGTTCATCATCGAGCCGCTCAAGCTGTTCTCGGAGATGCCGAAGTACGTGATGATCGCCCGGGCGTCGGCGGACCGGATGGCCCTGGTGCTGGCCGCTCCCCCGGTCATGACGCCGGGCACGGGGCGGCCGTCCGCGGACGGCGACCTGGAGGTCGACAGCGTCCGCTACGGGTCGCTGAACGGGCTGAAGTTCCACGTGCCGGCGGGCGAGTTCGTGGCGATCGCCGCCTACCAGGCGCGGGAGGCCGCCGACCTCGCCGCGATCCTCGCCGTGAACGTGCCGCCGGACGCCTACGAGGGCGTGGTGCGGGTCAGCGGGCACGAGCTGAAGGACCTGTCGGTCGAGGCGGTCCGCGAGCACCTGCTGGTGAACCCGTACCACGCGGAGATCTTCGCGGGCACCGTCCGCACCAACCTCGACCCGGCGGGCGCCGGCCTGCCGGTGGCGGACGCCGTCGAGGCGTCCATGCTGACCGACGTCGTCGCCCTGCACCGCGAAGGGCTCGACCACGAGGTGCGCGACCGCGGCGCGAACCTCTCCGGCGGGCAGCGCCAGCGCCTCTCCCTGGCCCGCGCCCTGGCCGCCGGCCCCGGCATCCTGGTGCTGCACGATCCGACGACGGCGGTGGACGCGGTCACCGAGCAGCTCATCGCCCGGAACCTGGCGCGGGTGCGGCGGGGGCGCACGATGATCGTCATCACCAGCAGCCCGGCGCTGCTGGACGCGGCGGATCGGGTGCTGGTGCTGGACGGTGGCGTCATCACGGCGGAGGACACCCATCGCAACCTGCTGCACACGGACGAGGGCTACCGCCAGGCGGTGGCCAGGTGACCTGCGCCACTTGAGGCGAACCCCGGTGCGGAGGAAGCGCCGCCCCGGGGTTTCGCGGGTTCAGACCAGCAGGAAGGACGGGGTCTTGGCGAGCTCGACCACCTGGAAGCCGGAGCTGACGAAGTCCACGTTGTAGTGGAATCGTCCCGTCACCCCGCTCGGCACGGTGATCGAGTACCGCAGTACCCCGGGACTGGAGCCGGAGCGCACGAAGTCGTTCCCACTCGGCGTCCAGGCCGGCGCCTTGAACTCCTCCTTGAAGGGATTCCCCGTCGGCACCAGGCTGGCCACCGGAAGGCCGGTGTTCTCGTTGATGGCGACGATGTTCAGCGTGTAATCGCCGCCGCTCTGGCCGAGTACGTTGCCCGCCTCCAGTTGCAGGACGAGATCGAAGGTCGGCGACCTGGGCGGACCCGCGTTGGGGGTGTCGTCGGCGACGGTGCCGTTAGGTGCCGTGGTGTAGGCCGCCGCTATTCTCGCGTCGCTGGAATTCATGTGCCCTCCCGAGCAGGAATGGCGAGAGAATTTCCCCCGCCATTCCATGATGGCCGCGAATTCCAGGCCCCGGAATTCGTGAAATTACGTATTCGATTCAAACGCCGTAATGCACGAACGAACCCCAGAAATAAGGTAGTCCTATTTCTGGGCCGGGAGCGGGCCCTTCGGGGCGAAGGTCCCGCACCCCGGAGGCCCCGCCTGTGCCGACGTCGCGCCGCAGGGTCTCGTACGCGGCATCCCGTGCGTCCTCGTCGAGCGTGCGAACCCAGCGCCGGGCCGAGGTGAGAGCCCGCGTGACGCCGTCGCCCTCTGCCAGACCCCGATACATCTCCGTCATGAGCAGGGCGGCGGCCTGATCGTCGGCCGGCCACAGTGACACCACCACGTGCCGCGCGCCGGCCGTCACCGCAGCGCGGACCAGCCCCACGATGTCTCCGCCCGCGGTGGCGGTGCCCTTGCCCGTATGGCACGCCGACAGCACCACGAGGTCGGCGCCGAGGTCGAGCCCCATGAGGTCTCCCACGGTGAGCCGGTCGTCACCGGCGAGTGCGAGATAGCTGCCGTGGGGCGCCAACTCGTCGACGAGGCCGTGCGTAGCGAGGTGCAGGATGTGGCATCCCGGCGCCCGTGCCCTGACGGCCTGCTCGGTGGCGTCGTCGCCCGTGAGGAGCTTCGCGTCGCTGAGCATGCCGGCGATCGCCGCCACTTCGGTGGCGCTGCCTCCCAGCGGGTGAAGACCACGCTGAGGGCTGTACGCCGGGTTGCCCACCAGCAGCGCCGGCCCGTTGAGATCCGGCGCGCGTGCGGCCTCCGGGCGGGCGAGCAGCGCCGCCGAGGGCAGGTGGGAGACGTGGTTGCGCTCTCCCAGCACCTTGCCGCGCCAGGGCAGGGCGTGGAAGGGAAGCAGCGCCAGCGAGCGGTGCGGCACGACGATCAGGTGACCGTCGTCCGCGATCATGGACTGGACCGGCTGAAGCAGCAGGTCCGTGAGTCGTTCACCGAGCCGCTGGTCGTACCAGCCGGTCGCGCACGATTGGTGGAACGCCCTGACGTCGGCGGTCAGGTCGCGCTCGCGAACCCGCATGCGCTGGTGCCGCATGCCGTCCGAGCCGGCGGCCCAGACCACCAGGTCCTGTCCGAACGCCTCATAGTAGAGCAGGACACGGTCACCGGTCAGTCCGGCGCGCACCTCGTCCCAGTCAGCGCCGGGCCGTCTCTCCCGCCATCCGGTGAGCACCTGCGGCGCGAGTTCGGCGACCGTCGACTCCGCCGCTTCGAGCTCGTCCTCGACGGCCAGAATTCGGCGCTGGACCTCCTCGGGCGGCGGCGGATCCGCCGCCGCCCACGCCACCTCCCTTGCCAGGCTTTCGTAGGCTGCCGCCCAGGCGGAGCCCGCCCGCAGCCACCGGCCGACGGCGTCGCGCGGCGCGCCGTCGGGCAGCGCGTCGAGCGCCCGCAGGAGGTCGACGACGAGCCCGCGGCAGCGGTCGGCGAGTTGGAAGGCATCGCGGACGGCCCGATCCGCCTCCACCGGCGAATCGGCCTGGCCGGCCCGCCCGAGGTGGGCCATGACGCCGAAGTGGTACATGGCGGCGACATTGACGTCGTCCGTCATCGAGGTACGCAGCACCTCCCTGACGAGGCCGGCCGACCTGGTCTCGAAGTCCTCGATGGCACGGGCGCCGTGCGTGACCGCCTCGTCGAAACGACCGAGCGCGGTGGACAGCTCCGCGCGGCGCGCTGCGTCGAGCCAGGGCCGCCTGGCCGGTGGTGGCCAGCCCTGCTCGTCGAGGGCCTGCAGCGCGAGTTGCGCCGTCACCGGGTCCTCGAGGATGAGGAAGATCGACACGGCGAAGTCCAGGTGCAGCATCCCGGCTTTCAACAGCGTCATGGTGATCTCGTGGGCCTCGTCCCGCCGGCCCAGCTCCGCCAGCAGGACGATGCGGAGGATGACGTCGTCGTCGCGCAGCGCCTCCAGCGCCTCTTGGAGGTGCATCCGGGATTCCCTGCGGCGTCCCGCCTGTTCATCTCGCCGTCCCTCGTAGCGCAGGATCAGCGGGCGCGCCTGCCGAGCGGCCTCGCGCGTTGCGGCGAGGGCCTGCTCGACCCTGGCGGGGCGCTGTCGGATGCGATCCGCGGCATCCGCGACCGCGTTCAGGTAAGTGGCCGCGACTCTCTTGAGATCCGGATCGGCGCTGCTCTCCGCCACGTTGTCGAGCTCGTTCACCACGTCGGCGGCCCGCGTCCACGCCAGGGCCTCGACGGATCCGGAACCCAGCCCCGCCACGTGCTGCGCGGCCTCACCCGCGAGCAGCACGGTCGAGGCGAAGCGGAAGTTGGCCTCGCTGATCAGGTCGATCAGGTCGCGCCCTGCCAGGGTCCGCTCCTTGGGGGCGCCGGCGAGGGCGGCGAGCCGCCGGGCCAGCCGCATGCCCCTCATGGCCGGCAGGGACGGTCCGCTCTCCCGTAGCTTGCGTGCCCTGGCCAGCAGCAGCCGTGCGATGCCCTGCGCGAACCCGTCGCCGCCCTCGGCACGGCTCCACGCCGCCAGAGCGTCCATCTCGTCGAGGGGCACGTCCTCACCCGCGTCGAGCCGGTCGAGGAGCAGGTGCGTCTCTATGACGCGGCGCAGGGCCGACCGCCCGGAGCCAGCCGCCGCCTCGGCGGCCTGCCGCAGCAGGGGCACCGGATCGCCGCTCGCGTCCTCGCGCATGAGGCAGGCCAGCCGCAGCGTGACCGCCGCGCGCCCGGCAGCGGCTCCCACGCTCGCGTACAGCTCCTCCGCACGCAGGTAGTGCCGCCGGGCCGACGTGGGGTCGGCGGCAGGCAGCGCGACCCCGATGGGAAGCCGGGTCAGCGACAGGGACAGAATGTCCGGATGTGCGGCCGGGGCCAGGGCCCAGTCCCCTTCGGTGAGCGCGATATGCGCGTTCATCAGCGGATCGTCCCCCGCCAGCCGGTGGGCCTCAGCGAGGGGGGCCACCACGTCCTGCGTGCTGCCCGCACGCCTGGCCACGTCGGCTTGCGCGAGGCGCAGGTAGCAGAGCGCGTCCCGCGAGGTCAGCCGTTCGCCCAGCTCCTGGAACTCCTTGTACACGGCGGACATGTCCTCGTCGGCGCCCGCGAGCGCGTTCTCGGCCACCGCCCTCGACCACTGAACGAGCGGAATCACGCGTGCCGCGACCTGGACGACGAGGTCGGCTCCCGGTTCCGCCGGCGCTGGGACAGGTCCGGCATCGGGCAGCATGTCCTGAGGCGCCCCTCCGCCCGGATACAGGTGGACGTCGGCCGTCCGGGCGGCCAGCCGCAGCGCCGCCGCCACCTCCAGCACCTCGACGGGCCCCCGCAGGCCGTCGAGGGCACGCAGGGCGCGTTTGGGCTCCCCGGCGGCGATCGCCCCGGCCGCGACGACCAGCGGGCGCTCGGCTTCGGGGATCGCGACCAGGACGGTCGATCGGCCCTCCTCCCTCAGGAAAGGCGTGAGATCGTCACCGTGACGTTCCGTCAACAGCAGCGATACGAGCAGATCGGTCGAGTGAAGCATGGGGCCTCCCGCGGCTCAGTCATGGCGGGCGGTGATCGGGAATGCGAGCAAGCCGAGCGCGTACCCCCTCAGCACGGCCGTGAGCCGGTCGGAGGTGCGGAGCTTGCGGTAGAGGTTCTCCTGGTGCTTGCCGACGGTGCGAGGCGAGACGCCGAGCCGCCGGGCCATCTCCTTGGCCGTCAGCCCTTCGGCGAGCAGCCGGAGCACGCTGTGTTCGCGTGGGGTCAGCCGCGGCCGGGTCTGTGGTGTGGTGGTCACCTGGTCACCGTCCCGCCCCAGCGCGTCCGCGTCATGGGGAGAAAGGAGCGAACGTGCCTTACGGAAACCCTTAGGCCCGGCCCGTCCGCTCCTCAGGCGCCCGGCCTCAGCCGGAGTGGAACCCGATGATCGCCCCGTTGAGGTCCATGGTGACGAAGTCGAGCCGCTCGCCGTTCAAGATGATGGTGAGCGGGTTCCCGTGGTAGACGACCCCGATGGACAGCGGCTTCTTCAGGTCCATCGCCTTGAGTATGTCCTCGGTGAGCGCCGTGGGATCGGCGCCTTCCTGCAGGTCGAACGACTTCCCGTACAGGTGGATCTTGCTTGCCATGGTGCTTTCCTCTCTGGTGATTCCGATGGGATCGAATGAGGATCAGGGATCGACGAGTCCGTGCCGGCGCGCCGTCACCGCGGCCGCGCCGCGGGTGGTGGCGCCGAGCTTGGCCATGAGGTGCGACACGTGCACGCTCGCCGTCTTCTCGGTGATGAACAGGGCTCGCGCGATCTGCCGGTTGCTCTGCCCCTGCGCCAGGTGCCTGAGCACCTCGCGCTCGCGCCGGGTCAGCCCGAACGGGTCGGGCACCTGTTGCGGCGGCGGCCGCTGGCCGGTGTCCACGCTCACCCGGGCCGCCACGGCCATGGCCATGACCTCGGCGCGCAGCGGCTCCGCGCCGATCCGCCCGGCGATGCGGACGGCCTCGCCCAGGGGCTCCGCGGCGGCCCGGCGGTCGCCGCGCTCGATCGCCGCCTCGCCCTGCCGCCATCGCGCGTACGCGGCCGGATACGGGCGCCGCAGCGACAGCCAGGACTCCGCGACCGACTCCCACGCGTCCACGTCGTACCGGCCAGCCAGCCGGGCACTCTCGGCCCGGCACAGCGCCAGAGTGGCCGACATCTCGGGCAGCGGGGCCTCCTCCGCGCCGAGCGCCGCGGCCTCTGCCTGGGACAGGAGCCGGGCGCCCACGTCCACGACCTGGTCGATCGCCGCCTGGTCAGGTCTGGGCAGCGAGCGCAACCGCCGTGCCTCGTCTGCCGTCACCCGCAGCCCCATGGCACACAGCCGCAGGGCGAAGCCACCATGATCGCCGTGTGCCGTGGCGGCGAGCCCGTTGTCCACGTAACCGAGAGCCCGCGCGTGCTGTCCGCGCCAGAGCGCCAGCTCGGCCCACAGCACGTGCAGCGGTCCCGCGAACTGCGGCTCGTCAAGCCGGGCGGCGACCGAGCCCGCCTCGTTCAACCGCTCCTCGGCCGCGGCGAAGGTGCCACGCCCGATCTCGATCTCGGACCGGACGATCTGCAGGTAGAAGTCGAAGCCCGGCGGCAGGTCCCGGGCACTCGCCGCGCCGGCCACTTCCTCGGCCTCGTTCCACCTGCCCAGCAGCACCAGCACCGAGGCCGCGTTGGCCACCAGCGCGCCGCCTCCGGTCAGCTCGAGCCCCAGGTCCCGGCCGCGGTCCACGCCCCGCCGTGCCACGTCGAGCGCCTCTTCGAGCTCGCCGGTGACCTCCAGGACGTACGCCAGGTTCGCGTACGCCCGGAAGACGTCCTCCAGCGCGCCCAGTTCATCGGCGATGTCCGTGGCCGTGCGCAGCGCGGCGGTGCCGGCGTCCGGCGCTCCTGTCAGGGTGAGGGCGACGCCCATGGTGTTCAGTGCCCGCCCCTCCTCCGCCCGGGCTCCGACGAGGCGGGCGATCCGCAGCGCCTCCTCGCTCTGGCCAATGGCGGCGCGATAGTGTCCCGCCTGCATGAGCGCGGTCGCGTACCCGGCCCGGGTCCACGCCACCTCGGCCGAGGGCGGCTCGCCGGACAGGACCTTGGTGGCCTTCTCGTACGCGTGCAGCGACTCCTCGCCCCGGCCCAGCTCCCACAGGTAGCGGCCCTTGCGTTCGAGCAGGGTTCCGGTTCGTGCGGCCTCGCCGTCGTGACCTGCACCGGCCAGGACCTCGTCGAGCAGTTCCACCGCCTCGGAGAGTCGGCCCGACCAGCGGTAGGCGTCGGCGGCCCGGACGAGCAGGTCCTCGCGGGCCAGCCCGGCGCGGTCCTCGGCGTCGGGCACGCGGGTCCACAGCCGTAGCGCACGGTCGTACTGCCGGGCCGCCTCGGCGTAGGCGAAGACGGACACCGCCGCCGCTGCGCCGCGTACGGACTCGGCCAGCGCCTGGGGGACGTTGTGCGCCTGCTCCCAGTGGTGTGCCAGCTCGGCGGCCATGTTGAGGCTGTCGGTCTGCGACAGGGCCGGGTCCTCGGTGAGCGCTTCGGCGATCGCGCCGTGCAGCCAGCTTCGGTCGCCGGGCAGCAGTTCGGCGTAGACGGCCTCCCGCGCCAGCTCGTGACGGTAGCCGTAGGTCTGCCGGGACGGGTTGACGACAAGGATCTGCCGCCCCACACATTCCTGTAACGTCCGTCTCAGCTCGCGCTCTCGCAGATCGCACACCCTTGCCAGCAGTGGGTGTGTGACCTGCCGCCCCACTGTCGCGACCACCCGCAGCACCTCCTGCGCGGGCTCGCTGAGCGCCTCGATCCTGGCCAGCACGACGTCGCGGACGGCGATCGGGACGCCCTCGTCGCCGAGATCCCGCGCGGCGATCAGCTCTTCGGTGAAGAACGGGTTGCCGTCCGAACGGTCGAACACGCGATCGGCGAGGTCTCCTGGAGGTTCGCCACCGATGATGGCCGCCACCAGCTCCCGGTGCCGCTCGCGGTCGAGCCGCACCAGCTCGCAACGGCGGCAGCGGCCGCTGAGCTCGATGTCGGCCAGCGTGCCTCTGAGCATGTGGCCGGGCAGCAGGTCGTCGGTCCGGTAGGTGAGAACCACCAGCACCCGCTCCTCCTGGAGCGTGCGGATGAGGAACACCAGGAGGTCCAGCGTGGAGCGGTCGGCCCACTGCACGTTCTCCACGGCGAACAGCACGGGTCCCGTTTCGCTGAGCTCGTCGAGCAAGTGCAGGACCGCCTCGAACAGGCGGCGCTGGGTGCCTTCGCGGGACGGCTCCTGCTGGTCCTCCTCCATCAGGACGGGAAGGAGCAGCCCGAGCTCGTGCCAGTTGCGCCCGGCCAGCCCGCGCACGGCGGGCGCCCCGAGCTCGCGCACCAGCCTGCGCAGCGCCTCGGTCAGTGGCGCGTAGGCCATGTCGCCGGCACCCAGGTTCAGGCACCCGCCGGCCAGGATCCGGGCTCCGTTGCCCAAGGCCCAGGCGGTGAAGTCGCGCAGCAGCCTGGTCTTGCCCGCCCCGGCCTCGCCGCCGACCACGAAGGCGACCGGAGCACCGCCGTTCGCAGCGCCGAAAGCGTCCCGCAGCATGGCGAGTTGGTCCTCGCGGCCTACCATCCGGTCGGCTGACAAAAGAGTCACAGCACGCTCCGTTCACTCGGTACGAAGGCTCGGCGGGGCCGCTCGGCGCGCAGCATGTTCGTCAGCGCGGGAGAACCTCGAAGGCGAGAGAGACGCCGGGCATGCTCACCGCCTCCCTACCGGTGACGGTGCCGAAGGCCTCCCCGGAGAGCAGGCACGTGCGGTAGATCGCGACTACGTCAGCCTCCTGCCCTGCGAGGAGCCCGTGCGCCAGATCTATGAACTTCGCGGTGGCGGTCATGGCGGCGATCGCCGGGTCCACGGCGGCCGATGGCGTGATCACCTGGCCGGCCAGCAGGTCGGCCAGCGGCCGATGGGCCGCCCGGGCGGGAGACAGCCAGATCGCCAGGTCGAGATGATCGCGTACGTGGCCGTCGAAGAGGACCTGCGGGACGCCGCCCGCCCCGGCCAGGCCGGTGAAGGCGTGGTAGGCGACGTGACCGCCGTTCCCGTCAGGTGAGCCCGTCAGCACGAGCGCGTCCACACGCAGGGCCGCACCGCCCGCGATCGGTTCGGACACCGACAGGTCCGTCAGTCGGAGCGTGACCCCGGCCGGTGGCGGCGTCGTCGGCTGCGGAGGCAGCGCACGCAGGGACCGGTCGGGCAGATCCGCATACCGGAATCGCGTGGCCTCCTCCTGAGGCGGCGGAGCGGGATGCACCATGATCGGGAACTGGCGGACCGCGTAGCGGATACTGTACTGCTGTTCCGACTCCGACTCCTTGAGCTCGCGCCCACCGCCCAGCGCGACCTGAGCGACCACGTGCCACAGCGGCGACTCATCGCCGCTGATCGCCTTCTGGACGCCCTCCTGCTGCAGGACGCTCAGGTCCTCGGCCCGGTGAGTGACAATCACGATGATCGTCTCCAGCCGCGGCTTCGTGCCGGCGAACCCCTCCGGCCACTCCAGCTCCAGGCCGACGAGCTCCCGGGTCGCGGGGCTGCGGCCCACCCACCATTCCTCGTCTCTGTCGAGTGCGAGACCTTCGGGGTTGGTGTTGGTGCTGAGGCTGATCCTCCGGCTGACGCCGACGTCGAACATGAAGAAGAACAGCCGGCTGGGGCTGGTGTTGCGCATCCGCACGTACAGGTGCTCCTGGCAGAAGACCATGTTGCCTGGAGCGGTGATCGGCACGGGCTGCCCGTCGACGACCCGCCCGAACTCCACCTCGAACGAGGCATCGAGCGCGGAGGTGCCCGTACCTGAGGTCAGTTCCTCAAGCGTCAGGGCCCGCGCGTACCTGTTGAGATCCCGGACCGTACGCACGATGCCGGTCATCGCGGTGGCGTCCCGCGGCAGGGTCAGCGCTCCCTGGGGATCGCGCAACTCCACGATCCCGCCGCTGACGTGTGCACTGACGGGCACGTCCGCCTCGGCGGGTTCCGCGATCCGCACGTGGCTCGCCTCGGCGACGGCGGCGCTCACGGTCTCGGCCTCCGGGCCGGTTCCCACGACGGCCACCGGCCTCCTGCGCATCGACAGCTCCACCGGATGGGCCCGTGCGTTGCGCGGCAACTCGGTGGCGCCGCCCAGAAATTGCAGTTCCACCACGGCGTCGGTGGAGGAGACCTGGGTAACGGTCGCCCTGGCGAGGCTGGTCTCCAGCGATCTGAAGGGGGCTCCGGCGGGCTGCACGGCGTAGACGTCCCCCGGCGCCACCCCCGCGATCCGCCCGGCGGCCAGCCTCACCTGCCCGTCGAGATCCACCTCGACGGGCAGGACTCCGGTGAGGTCGGGGACGTCGGTGGTGAAGGGCAGCCGATCGTAGGGGCCCTCGGCCCTCGGCCACTGGTTCGGGAACAGGCGCCGTACGCGGTAGCGGACCCGGCGGATGATCTCGGCCCAGGTGAGCCCGGCTTCACCGACCTCCTCCAGGGTGTCGCTGAGCGCCTCGGTGAACGCGCCGACCACGATGCCGTCGCGGTTCTCGTACTCGTAGGCCGACTCCTCGGGCCCGCAGGCCACCAGGCGGACCGCCCACGGGTTCCCCACCGCGTCGCGCCTGCTCCGGACCTGCTCGATGACTCCGCGCCTGATCAGGTGCGCCTCGACATCGGCCCACTGCGCGCGGGGCAGGGCACGCGACACGACCCCCACGTCCCTGGACATCCGCGAGGAGTAGCAGGAGTCCCAGATCGTCGTGACGTTCCGCGTCTTCCCGGTGAGCTCCCACTGCAGGAGCGAGAGTTCCGTCGCGGTTATCCCGCGCAGGTCGTCCGGAGTGGACTCCGGAAAGTCCGTGGGCACCCACAAACGGTGATCGAGGGCCGGCGAGTCGCCCGGCCCTGCTTGGGCCCGTACACCGTGACCGGACGCGTAGACGACCACGCAGTGGTCGGAGGTGGCGTCCTCGATCAACTCGCGGTAGGCCGCCACCACCGCGTCCCGGGTCGCCGTCTTCTCCTGATGCCGGCGGATCTCGAACCCCCTGGACTCGAGCAGGCGCTGCATGATGTCGAGGTCATGGTGCGGGCCTCTGAGATTGAGGATCTCCGATCCGATCAGCAACGCGACCTTCTCCACGGCCACCATCTCCTCCGTCGTGGAATCCCGAAGACTCAGAACTTCATGTTCTCGATGACCTGCATCGCCGCACGGTGCTGCGCCGCGGACGCGTCGCTGAGGCTCTTGGCGAGCTCCCCGCTGTCGACAGGCTCGGGAGCCGATTCCTGACCGGTATCCTCCGTGGACTCCGGAAGGGCATCCATGGGGACTTCCTCGACAGTTATGTAACCCACGAGCGTCATCTCGTCGGTTTCGACGGACACCTCGTAGAGCTCAGGGAATTCCTCGGACATGGTCGTCTCCTTTCAGTACTGGTAGGGGTCGCTGAGCATCGCGACGAGATAGAACAGGGCCACGAGAACGCCCAGCCCGACCGAGGCCCAGGTCCAGGCCTTGGCCTTCTTCAGCGAGTCCTGGGCGCCCGCGATGTCGCCCGCGCTCTGCTTGCCTCTCACCTGCGCGGCGTGGACGATCGCCACCACGCCGGTCGGCACACAGCAGAGAATCGTCGAGATGATCGCCGGCACCAGGAAGTTCGGCATGGGCGGCAGCACCACCGGCCTGGGGCCGGAGTGAACGGTCCCGTTCACCGAGGACGTAGGCGGGGGCGGGGGCGGCGTGTCGGCGCGGGCCGGCGTCAGGGCGCGGATGGCGCCGAGCGCCACGACGCTCTTCGGGTCTCCCCTCGTGGCGGGCATCTGCCGCAGTTGCTCGTGCACCAGGCCCGCGGCCAGGGGGATGCGGCTGGAACCTCCGGTGAGGTAGACCGCTGCCAGGTCCTCCGGGGCGCGGCCAGCCGAACGCACCGTGCGCAGGAGTTCGGCCACGCTGCCCGCCAGATCCACGCGGATGAGGCTCTCGAACTCCTCCCGTGTGACCAGCAGGTCGCGGTCGTACGCGCTGACGTACAAGGTCGCGTCGACGCGGTCGGACAGTTGTTCCTTGGCCGTGCGCACCTGGGTCAGGAAGTCGGCGTGAGCGCGGGCCCAGCGTCGGTCCGGCGGCGCGGACAGCGCCTCCCAGCGGGCGCCGTCGACCTCTGCCAGTTGCCGGCCGAGCAGGTTCAGCAGCCGCTCGTCGAACACCTCGCCCCCGAGGTGCGGGTTGCCGCCGGGCGCCGCCGCGACGACGAACCCCTGCCGCTCGCGGCGGAGCACGGCCGTGTCGAAGGTGCCGCCGCCGAGGTCGTAGACGGCGACGTGGTCACCGTGGCTCAGATGCACCTCGGTGTAGGCCAGGGCTGCGGCCACCGGCTCGGGCACCATGTACGCGGCGGGCAGGCCCGCGGCGACGGCGGCTGCCTTGAGGCACTCCAGTGGGCCCTCGGTCCACCGCGCGGGATGCGTCAGCGCCAGCCGCTCGGGGAATGTGCCGTTGTGGCGCCTGCGCGCCTCCACCACCACGCGTTCGAGCACCGCCGCCACCGCGTCGGTCACGGGCACCATCTCGCCGCCCAGCGGAAGGTGCTCCGTGACGCCGATGTACCGCTTCGGTGTCCGCTCCACCCGTTCGGGGTAGCGCCCGGCTTCGTTCACGGCGGCGCGACCGGCCAGCAGCCGACCCTCGGGATGCAGCATGACCAGGGACGGCATGCGGTTGTAGCCGTCTACCTCCAGCACCTCCGGCGGCCCGTCGCCGGTTGAAACGGCGGCCACCGTGTACGTGGTTCCGAAGTCGACGGATAGTTGCCATTGCATGACTCACTCCAATCAGCGGTTGTCGCCTGAGCCGAGCGCGGCCTTCAGGCGCCCGGCATGTGCGGCGAGCTCGCGCGTGCGGCCTCGCAGTCCCTCCGTGGCGGCCGCGTCCGGTCTTGAGGAGGCCGACTCCAGGTCGGCCTGGAGCCGGCGTCTGCGGCTGTCCAGGCGGGTGGCGATCTCGCCTTCGAGGCGGCGGCGCAGATCGATCACGTGCTTGCTGAGCTGCGCGGTCATCTCGCGCCTGATCAGCTCGAGCCTCTCCTTGGCGAACAGGCGGGCCTCGCGCTGCGTGCGTACGCGCGTCAGCTCGTTGTATCGGTGCCGCAACATCGCCGAGCTCACCACGAGCGCGGCCGCGGGCCCGAGCGGCCCCAAGACGGACGACAGCAGCGTGCTGCTCGCCATGAACACTCCCAGGACGGGCCAGCCGGCGGACAGGAGGTCGCCGAAGCCGTCCTCGCCCGGTGGCTGCGGCTCATCGGCCGTCACCTGCGGAAGCCTGCGCAGCCGCCCCGGCATCGGCAGGTCGTCGATGTCGATCTGGGCGTCCTCGCGGAGCAGGATCTCGGCCACGACCTCCTCGGCGCTCGTCCTGACGAAGGTGTTGAGATCGGCCCATCGTCCGTCCACGGCGTCGCCGAGCTCCCGGGGCATGGTCTCCAGCAGCTCCGGTGCGGCCTGCACGATGATCCGCTCACAGCGGCCCGACAGCTCCTGCAGGTGCCGGGCGATCTCGCTCTGCAGGTCCACGCCGATCTTTTGGAAGCCTGCCGCCAGGTCCTGGCGCCAGCGGGCGGAGAGTCTGGTGAGCTCCTCGTAGCGCCGCCTCTCCGCCCCGAGACCGCCCGACGGGTCACCGGCGGCCGCGGCCAGCCGGGCCGACAGCGTGTGGTCGATCCGATCCAGCACGGTCAGGATCAGCCGCATCAGGTTGACCGCCCGTAGCCGCTCGGCCCGGCCGATCACGTCGTCGGCCAGCAGGCGTTCGAGCCGGTCGAAGCCGCTCTCGCGGTGGAGCTGCTCGGCGATGTCCGCCTCGCCCTCGGCCATGGCCAGGTCGGCCTCGGCCTTGAGCCTGCTCGACACCGGTACGACAGGGGCGCCGGCGAAGCGGGGCGCGTGCAGGCGCAGCAGCTCCCGGTTGGCCTCGGCCACGCTCGCCCACCCGGGATGGACGTCCGTCTTGGTGAGCACGACGGCGACGTACTCGACCCGCTCCGTGGCGCGGGCGAGGAATCGCAGCTCGGCTGCCGTCAGAGGCGCGGACGCGTCCACGACCAGCAGCAACGCGTCCGCCGTGGCCAGCGCGGCAAGGGTGATCTCCGTGTGGCCCGCCTCCAGACCGGCCACCCCGGGGGTGTCCACCAGATCCAGACCGCGGCTGAGCAAGCCGGCGTCCAGGCCGACGGTGACGGAGCGTACACCCTTGGCATTGCCCGGGTTCCCGTCGGCCGAGGCGTAGGCGGGGATCCCGGCCACCCCGATGTCCAGCGGCTCGGACCTGTCCACCAGGTGAGCCCAGGCGCCCTCCTCAGGGGCGTGGCGGACCGTGATGTGCACTGCGGTGGCGATGTCCGCCTCCACCGGTAGCAGGCCGGGCCGCCCGACCAGCGCGTTGATCAGTGAGCTCTTGCCTCGCTTGGTCTCGCCCACGACCACCACCGTGGTGGCCGGTGGGCCGTCGGCGTCCCGCTCGGCACACAGCCGCTTGGCGGCCTCCGGCAACCCGGCCTGGTCGGACAGGGCCGCGACAGACGTCGTCAGCTCCCTGAGGCGAGCGATCGGATCGTTCATGACCGGTTCTCCTCGTTCGTACGTGTGTGGTCGAAGACGGTGACCTCGGCCTCGCGGAGCACTTCTGGCCCGCTCTCGTAGCCGGGCCGCACCACGGCGGCGACCAGGCCGTGACGGCCGGGATCGTCGGTGGGCTCGCGGTCGACCGCCCGATGGCGGAGCGTGGAGAACGGCTCGCCGCAGGCCGCGATCGCGTGGACGCCGACGTCGGCCAGTGCCCGATGCACCTGAGCGCGCAGAGCCTCGCTGGTGAGCTGGTCGGCCAGCTCGATGCAGGCCAGGACGAGCCGGTCATTCCTGGCGTGGGACGCGGTGTGCGGCGCCAGGACCGTGGCCCAGCGATGCTGCCTGAGCAGCCCGCCCAGGCACAGCCCTGCCGCGAAGGCCGTCACGGCGAGCAGGACCCACACCCAGGTGATCAGGAACGACACGGGATCGCCTCCTCGGCCTGGCCGTGCGCGTCGGCCTGGGCGTACAGATGCAGGTAGGAGAGCTTCACGGTCCTGGCCACCCGCGCGGCGGCCCGGCTGATCCCCGGCCGGTTCTCGGCGGCCTGCCAGCGGCTCGCTCCCGCGCGGGCCGTATCGCGCATCGACTGCGCGCCACCACCGGCGGGGAGGCCCAGCCGTGCGGCGGGATCGGTCCCGGTCATCACTCGCAGTGCGTCCTCTTCCAGCTCCGCCGGCAGGCGGGCCGTGCCGGTAGCGATGAGGCGCATCGCGTCCATCTCCTCGAGCTGGTGCATGTCCGGGGCGAGGCGGATGCGCTCCAGCTCTCCCCGCAGCCCGGTGAGGTCTCCGTAGGCCAGCGACTCCAGCGCCCTGATGGCGGTGACCGCCTTCATGGGATCGGCTCTGCGGGTCAGCGACCGTCCGATGAACGTGTCCACCTCCCGGACCCCGGAGAGCTCGTGGAGCGCGCGGACGAGCTGGGCCGCCGATCCGGTGCCCGAGTCGATCTGCCCGAGTGCCTGTCGGAGCCCGTACAAACCGAGAAGGGACAGGAGGTGCCGGCGCCGCGCCGCCGGAACGGGCGCCGCGTCCTCGCGGACGAACAGATCCGCGCTGAGCAGCAGCCGTCGCCGGGTTCCCGCGGTGAGCGCTGCCAGGGCGCGCAGGTCGTCCGCGTCGCGTTCGGTGAGCAGTCCCGCCCCGGCGGCCTCGCCGAGCAGCCCGACGACCGGCAGCACGTCGGCCACCAGCATGCGGAAGCGGTGAGCGTACTTGGTGGCGATCCTCCTGGCATCCGGCCACGGGTCAGGAACGTGTCCTGCCAGTGTGTCCACCCGGCTGAGCACGCCGAGTGCGTTGAGCGCGGACATCCCGGCGAGCGCGTCCCGGAAGTCCTCGAGCCGCAGCATGTCGTCGCTGCGCGGCTGCTGGAACAGGTAGATGAGCGCGTCCGCCTGGCTGATCGCCCTGGTGGAGGCGCCGTCCAGGGCGAGCAACCGATGGGTGCGCGCGCTCAGTCCGGCGTCGGACGACTCCAGTCCCGGCGTGTCGACGATCGTCACGCTTCGCAGCCGCTCGTGCGAGAGGTAGACCGTCATGTGGGAGATGCGCGGGTGCTCAAGGCCGATCTCCTCGGCCACGGGCAGTCGCCCGCTGCGCAGCGGCAACACGATCGCCGGCCCCTCGTAGGGCTGGACGTCGACGTGCTCGTGATGGTGGTAGCGATACCAGGTCACGACCTTCGTACAGGTCCCGACCGCAGTGGGCGCCACCCGCCGCCCCAGCAACGCGTTCACCAGCGTCGATTTGCCGGCCTTCTCCCGACCGCCGATCGCCACACGCAGCGGCTCGCACAATCGGTCGCGTACGCCGGTCACCGTCGCGCGCTGGTCCGGCTGCGTGAGCGAGCCGAGCAGCCGGTCGCACAGCCCCAGCAGCCGCTGGGAGAGCGGCCCGAGGTCGTCATCTCGATGGAGGTTCACGGGACCAGCGTCCGATAACAGCGCCCGAAATCGATACAGGGAAATCCCTATTCCTTGAAATGCCGGGTAGTACGCATTGATACGTATAAAAGCTGGCTTTAGATCATGAATGCGCTCATGCTTGAGCCGTGTTGTACGGGCGGGAATCCGAGACGGGCGCCATAGTGGACGCCCTTGATCGTGCTCAGCGCGGCCATGGCGCGGCACTATTGATCCACGGCGAGCCTGGGCTAGGGAAAACGGCATTGCTGCGGTATGCCCGCGACCAAGCGGCGGACATGCGCATACTCGTCGCCGACTGCTCCCCCACTGAGGCGGCCGTCCCCTTCGGAGCCCTGTCCCTATTGATCCGCCCCCTGAGAAACGATATTGAGGATTTGCCGGACTTGGAACGAAATGCCTTGATTGATGCTTTGTCGTTACGGCTGACGACAGACAAGAACCACTATCCGATTTATGCCGCTTTCCTGGCATTGTTGTCGGCCGCACGCCGGCCCCTGCTCGTGTGCGTGGACAACGCTCAATGGCTCGACCGCTCCTCGGCCGAGGCGCTGATGTTCGCTGCCCGGCGTCTGCGGGCTGAAGGCGTCGCGATGCTGGTGGCCGGGCGGCCACAGGACGATCCCGGGAACACCCGGGAGATCGGCCTGGCCGTCCTGCGGCTGCGTCCGCTCGGCCGGGACGCCTCGCTTCGGGTGATCGCCGCCGCGGCGCGGGACCGGGAGACACACGCCGCCGTGGCCGTCGAGATCGCCCGCCAGGCAGCCGGCCACCCAGACGCCCTGGCCGAGATCGTCCGCGGTCTCGACGACGGCCAGCTCGCCGGGCGCGGCCCGCTACCGGACCCGCTGCCGTCGGCCGCCTCGGCCGGCCGGCTCTTCGGCCCGCGCGTCACCTCGCTCGACGCGGCGGCCCGCCGGGCGATGCTGGTCGCGGCGGTTCACGGTGAGGGTGAGCTCGGCCCCGTGCTCTCGGCGCTTCGGCTGGCACGCGTCCCGGACTCGGCGCTCGAAGCGCTGGAGAACGCGGATCTGGTCTCCCTCAGCGGACACAGGATCACCTTCAGCCATCCCCTGGTACGGTCCGCCGCCATCGACCTCGCCCGGCCCCGCGAGCTCCGCGAGGCGCACCGCGTGCTCGCCGACGCCCTTCAAGAGCCGCGCCTGGCCGAACGCCGGGCCTGGCACCTGGCCGAAGCCTGCCTTGCGGCCGACGAGCAGGTGTCCAACATGCTGGAGGAAACCGCGGAGATCGCCCGGCGGCGGGGCGGGCACGCGGCCGCCGCCCAGCAGCTGGACCGCGCGGCGGAGCTGAGCCCGGACTCGGGACACCGGTCCAGGCGCTGGCATCTGGCCGCCGACCACGCCAGGCGCGCGGGCCGCCCAGGGTATGCCGCGCTGCTCCTGGACAAGGCGCGGGCCAATGGTCCCCAGGAGCCGACGACCTACGCCGACCGCACGCGAGGGCGCTTCCACCTGTTCACCGGCGGCGATCCTGACCAGGCCGCCGCCCTCCTGCGCGCCGCCGCGGACTCCCTCGCCGCGCACAAGTCCCCGGCCGCGGCCCCGGCCTACGCCGACGCGGCCATGGCCGCCTTCCTGGCGGGAGACCCCGTACGCGCCAGCGATCACGCCTTCGCCGCCATGACGCCGGAACTGGCCGCCCCCGCGGGGATCAGCATGGTCAGCGGCCTGATCGTCGGAATGGCGTGCCTGCAGACCGGGCACGTGGTGGACGGCCTGCGCATGCTCCGCGAGGCCGTCGCGGCCGTCCACGAACGCGGCGTCTCCACCGAGGACCTGGAATACGCCGTGTTCCTGGCCCTCGCCCACGTATGGGTGGGCGACCTGCCCGCTGCCCGGACTCTCACCACCACGCTGGTCGACGAGCTGCGCACCCGGGCAGCGTTCGGGACCTTGCCCCTGGCCCTGTACGGTTCCGCGTACGCCCACCTCGCATCCGGCCGTTTCACCACGGCCCGCGACCAGGCGAGCGAGGCGGTCGAGCTGGCCGGCCGCACAGGCAACCCGCTGTGGTCGTACTTCGCGCTGAGCTGCCTGTCCCTCGTGGAGGCACATCAGGGTGACGAACGAGGCTGCCGTGAGCACGCCGCGGCGGCCTCGGCGCTGCGGGACTCATCCGACCTGCGGTTCCCGCGTGACTCACACAACGCCCTCGGGTTGCAGGAGCTCAGCCTCGCCAGGCCGAAGGCGGCTCTGGCGCATCTGGAGGCCGCCCACCGCAATCCCCGGCCGGGCAGCGCGTTCGTCTTCCACGGCCCGTCCGGCTCCGATCTGGTCGAGGCCTACGTGCGCGCGCTCGGCGCCGTCCCCGGCGAGCTGGCCGAGCAGGTGATCCACCAGTCGGGACACCTCGATCCCGGTGGCGACGCGGCGCTGGCCTGGCGGTGCAGGGGCCTCATGGCCGACGACGAGATGTTCACCGAGTTCTTCGAGCACGCGCTCGCGCTGCACAGTGACGCCGGCTCCCGCTACGACAGGGCGCGAACGGAGTTCTGCTTCGGGGAACGGCTCCGCCGCACCGGCCGGCGCCGTGATGCGCGCCGGCACCTGCGTCAGGCCTACGAGGCGTTCCTGGCGCTGGGCTCCCCGGTGTGGGCGCGGCGCAGCGCCGACGAACTACGGGCGACCGGCGAGCAGGTGCGACCCGTCCTGGACGGCGGTCAAGAAGGGCTGACGCCTCAGGAACACCGGGTAGCAGTGATCGTCGCCGCGGGTGCCACCAACAACGAGGCCGCCGAGACGCTGTTCCTCAGCCCCAAGACCATCGAGGCTCATCTCTGCCGGATCTACCGCAAGCTGGGCATCCGCTCGCGTGCGCAGCTTGCCGCCCGGTTCCGGCCCGGCTCGTAGAGAGAACTGTGGCTCACCTAGGACTGGAGGAAGGCATGGGACGTCTGGCGCTGTTGGCCGGAGCCGAGACCGAGGGCCTCACAGGCGTGGGGACCGACGTGGCGGCGATGGCGGACCTGCTCGGCCGCAGGGGATTCGAGATCCGCCGGTGCGAGGGCGAAGCGGCCACGAGAGAGGGGATCATCGAGGCGTACGAGGGGCTGATCCGCGACGTGCGCGAGGGGGACGCCGTCGTCTTCTACTTCAGCGGCCACGGCGTGCACGCCGCCACGGCCGAGACCGGTCTGCCCGATGTCCAGTTCATCGTCCCTTGGGGCTACGGGACAGCCGGCGACGGGTTCGGCGGCATCACCGACGTCGAACTGTCGGTGCTGCAGGCCCGGCTGACCTCCGTCACGCCCAACGTCACCGCCATCATCGACTCCTGCCATGCCGCCCGCATGTCCAGGGACCCGCGGCTGCGGCCCAGGGCGCTGGCCCATCCGGTACCTGCCGAGGTCGTCGCCGAGCACCTGCGCCGGCTGAGCGCCGAGGGGTGGGACCTGGGGCAACGGCACGCCGAGGCCAATCCGTTCGCCGTGCGCCTGGCCGCGTGCCGCCGCTGGCAGACGGCCTTCGAGTACACCAACGCCCAGGGCGTCACCACGGGTGTCTTCACCGAATCCCTGTGCCTCGCCCTGCGGGAGGCGGAGGAGGCCGAGGCGATCGGCACGAGGGCGAGCTGGAAGACCATCATGAGACGGGTCGAGGAGCGCGTGCTCGCCCTGGCTCCCGGCCAGCGCGCGCACGTCGAGGGCAACCCGTGGCGGCTGCCCTTCGACCTCGCGGAGGAGACGCACGAAGACCTGCTCGACGCCGAGCGACTGCCGGACGGCCGGATTCGGCTCCTCGGGGGGCACCTTCTCGGCGTGGAGCCGGGTGACGGCTATGCGCTCATCACGGACCAGGACTCCGTGCTCACCGACGTGACCGTGAGCACAGTGTCCGGAGCTACCTCCGTCGCCGCCGTGACCTCCGGCTCGCCGCCCCCCGCCCTGCCGCAGCGCATGCGGGCCCGTCTGGTCCGCCGCGAGCTGCCCCGGTACGCCGTCAGTGTGCACGGGCAGGGTCCCGTGGCGGACGACATGCGTGCGGCGCTCGACGCCGCGCCGCACGTCCGCCTCGCCACGGCCGGGACAGCGGCGGTCCTGTGCACGGTCGAGGTCTCGCAGGAGCCGGGCGAGATCCGGCTGCGGGACGAGGTCGGCGAGCTGGTCCGGCCCAGACCCGCCTCCCCCGAGGGCGTCGCCGCCACAGTCGGCAACGTGTCCAAGCTGGCGCGCAGCGCGACTCTGCGCACCCTGCCCGGCGGAACGGGTGACGCCGAGCTGATGGTCCCGTACACAGTGGAATGGGGCCGGGTGAGCGACGGTGCGCCGGAGCGGCTGCCCGACGGCGGCGCCGTCTGTTACACCGGCGAGCCGATCTACGTCCTGCTCCGCAACGACGGCGACCGGCCCCTGTACTTCTGGCTCTTCGACCTGGGCATCACCGGTGGTGTCACGCACATCACGAATGGCGATCCGTACGGGCTGCTGCTCGCCGGCGGCAGCGAGTACACCGTCGGGCACCTGCCCGACGCGGGGCTGGCCGGTCTGCCGCTGTCCTGGGCAGAGGGCGTGCCGGCGGACGCGCCCCGGCCGGAGTCGCTGCTCGTCGTCGTGGCCGACCGGGAGCAGGACCTCGCCGCCGTGGAGCAGGCGGCTGCCCGTGGCGCGAAGGGCCAGGCCGCCGTACGCGCGAGTCTGAGGCCCGCCTCGTCGGTGCTCGAGAGCATGCTGCATCGGACCATGGCCGGCATGAGCAGGGAACTGCCCGCCGAGCAGCACGCCCGCCCGGTTCGCTACGCGGTCGAGCATCTCGATTTCCTTCTCCACCCCGCTCCGGCTGTCTCCCGTGAGACCGCCTCGTTCCTCATCGACCAACGGCCCGACCGCTCGCTGCGCATCCCGCACAAGGGGCGGGCACGCGGCGGCCCCGTCCCGGTCGCGCTACGGCTCGGCGAGCTCGTCGTGCATCGCAACCGGGCGCTACGTGGCGGGGACGTGCGGATCGACGCGCTGGTGCTCACCGGGGCCGATGGCGAGCTGCCCGCGTACCGCGCGGAGACCGTCCGATTCTCCGGCATACGCGACGGTGACCGGCTCCCACTCGACGACCTCCTCCTCTACCACGGGCCTGCCGTCGACTACCTCGACCTGGCGCTCTGGGTGTCCCGCGACCGGCAGGACAGCCTCCACCTCAGCGACATGCTGAGTGAGCGCCTGGGATCGATGGACTTCAAGCAGGCGGTCGTCGACGTGGCGGGCCTGGCGATGGCCGCACCGCAGATCCTGGCGGCGGTGACCGCGCTCGGCGCCACCGCCACCATCGTCAACATCGCCTATCAATTGCTGTCGGCAGCGGTCGGCGACAGCATCGGCCTCTATCGCACGTCGCTGTTGCAGGCGGAGGGTTTCTGCCTGGGCCACCACCCGTCCACCGGCCTCATGCGGGCCCAGGACTTCTCCTTCAGGTACGAGGTGCTCAAGGTGTGATCGCTGCATGGCGGCCGGATTTCTTGCCGGGGCAATACGCAAGAAAACGCATTTTCCGGCAGCAATTGCCGTCGCATTATGGCGGCGAAAGGGGGAAACACATGAACAATTCCGACGAAGAGCGTTTCGCTGAATGTCTGACGGCGTACGCGGCCCGCGACTACGGAGGCTGCGCCGCAGCCGCCAGACGCGACGACCCACGATGGGAGCCGCCGAGCCACCTCGTCTTCGGGCAACTGATGCCGATCTGCGTCTACCGCCTGGGCCAAGGAGCCGACCTCGATCAGCGGCGGCTCCCGATCCTGTACTCCCTTCCCGACCCCTGGGAGAGGAAGCTGCTGCAGCTCACGTTCGGCATGGCCGATCTGGAGACGGTCTGGCGGTCCGCGACGGACGACGAGCGGCGTTGCCAGGCGCTCTACTACGCCGGTGCCAGGCTTCTCACGGTCGGCGACTTCGCCACGGCCAGGGAACGCCTGCTCGATTGCCTGAGCCAGGGCGTGGACTGCGCTGAGGCACGACTCGCCGAGATCGACCTGGCCGAGCTCGACCTCGACGATCGGCCGGAACTGGCGGGGCAACAAGCTGACGTCCTCCTCGCCCGCGCGGAGGCATCGATCGCCGAGGGCCGGTTCGACGCGGCGATCGGCCAGGCCAGGAAGGCGTCCCGGCTCGCGGGCGAGGACGTCGTCCGCCGCACGCGAGGGCTGCGCCTTCAACTGCATGCGCTCGCCGCGGCCGACCGGCTCGCCGAAGCGATGGAGCTGATGCCCACAGCGCTCGGAACCGGATCCGCGCACTTACAGGAGGACGATCCTGAACTGGCGCAGCTTCTGATCATCGACGCCCATCTCCACGACAAGATCGGCGACCTCGACGAGGCGAACCGGCTCTACCAGGCGGCGGCCGACAGCCTGGACCGGTCACCGGGGCATCGAGCGGAAAGGGCCGCCGCCCTGCACGGGCTGGCCAGGATCGCGTCGCGGCAACGTCGTCAGGAACAGGCAGAGCTCCTGTTCCAGCAGGTTTTCGACGGCGTCGAGGACCTTGACGACGACGCCGGGCTCGGTGCCGCCGCGCTCGTCGACCTGGCGGGCGTCCGCGGCGCACGAGGCGATCACGAAGCCGAGGAGCGGTTGCATCTGCAGGCTCTCGACCGGCAGCGCGAACGATACGGGGAGGACCATCACCTGTTCGCCCAGACTCTGAGCGCCCTCGGGCGCCTGCGCCTGGCGCAGGGCCGTTTCGCCGAGGCCGAGCGGCTCCTCACCCGCGCCGCCGACATCCAGGCACGCGTGCTGGACCGCCTCCACCCGGACATGCTCACCACGTTCGCGGTGCTGCTTGAGCTGTACGAGGCGACCAATCAGCACAAGGCCATCGAAGACCTGCCGAACCGCATCCTGACCAGCGGGGAGACGTCATGGGAAGACGACCTCCCCATCCCACACCCGCTGCCCGAGCTGACGCCGACGTTCCAGCTCCTGGAATCGTTCCTGCCGGAGACGGCGAAGCGCCCCAAGGCCGTCGGCGGCGCGCCCGGCCAGTGGTCGCCCGACGATCAGTGGCTGTTCGGCACCATCGCCGCCGAGTTCGCCGAAGGCGACTACGGCGCGTGCGTACGGGACGCGATCCAGCTCAACGCACGGGAGGCGACACACGAGACCCTGCAACTGTTCCTGATGTGCCAGACGCTGGACACCGCCCCCGGCGACACGGCGGCGCCGATCTCCCAGCCCATCTTCACGGAGCTGCCCGCGCAGATCGCCGACCCGTGGTACTCGGCGCTCGTTGCCCAGACACTTGGCCGGACCGGCCCTGACGAGGTCGCGCGACTGGCCGACGACGACGAGAAGTCCTGCCAGCTGCTCTTCTACACCGCGCAGCGGCGGATGAGCGAGGGGCACGTCCAGGAGGCGCTGCACGGTCTGCTCGACTGTGCGCGTGCCGGCGTGCCGTGCTTCGAGACGTGGATGGCGGCCCGGCTGCTGCGGGCCGCGCCGCGCGCGTCCGACCGTGCCCTGGCCGCCCAGGTGCGAGAGCTCAACCGGACGACGGTGCGCCTGCTCGTCGGGGCGTCCTTCGCGGCGGCACTGAGCCCAGCGCAGGCCGCCTGGCGCCTGGCGGACGGCTTGGAGGTCAACTCGCCTGAGCGGACCTCCAGCCACTACCACCTGGCCGTGGCCGTTTACAGAACAGGCGACCGCGACCGCGCCGGAGCGCTGCTGCGCGACCTGGTGACGCAGGCGAGACAGGCGCCAGGTCGTGACCACGTCGCCGTGGCCAGGGCACTCGGCGTTCTGGGCGTGATCCACACCGACCTCGCCCGGTACCCGCAGGCGATCTCCGCTCTGCGTGACGCGCTCGCGGAGATCCAGCTCGCCGAACGGCCGGACGACGCTGTGCGCGCGCAGATACTGGCCGATCTCGCCGAGGTCCATCGGGAGATGAGGGACCTTCCGACCGCGATCCGGCTCGGTCAGGAGGCGGTGGAGACCCAGCGGGCGGCTCTGGGAGGACGGCATCCCGACCATGCCCGCACGCTGGGCAATCTCGGCCTCCTGTATGAGGAGACCGGCGACTCTCAGCGCGCCGAGGCGTTGCTCACCGAGTCGGGCGAGATTCTCAGGAACGAGTTGCCGTCCCACCATCCCGACATCACGGCCAACGCCCGGGCTCTCGCCGCGGTGTACGCGCGCCAAGGCCGGCTCGACGAGGCGGAGCGGGTGCTGCGGCAGGTGTCGCACGGTGATGAGAGCGCCACCCACGAGGACGCGCTGTGCCTCGCCGGCTTGGGCAACGTGGCCGCCCTTCGCGGCGATCTCGGCGAGGCGCGCCGCGCCTTCGAGCAGAGCCGATCGATCCTCGAACGGGTCGCCGGCCCTCTGCATCCGGACTCTGTCACCGTCACGCTCTGCCTGGCGATCCTGACCGCGTGGGCAGACGACCCGCGTGGCGCCCTCGACCTGGTTCAGCAGTCCGAGCAGGGAACCTCTCGCCTGCTGCTCGACGTGTTCATGATCGCCGCCGAGCGGCAGCGGCTGCAACTGCTGGAGAACGTGCACGCGCGCCTGTCCGTCCTGCTGTCTCTGGTCGGTGCCGCGGGAATGCCGGACCAGGCGGTCGCGGACGCCTTCGACCTGGTCCTGCGCCGCAAGGGCATCGACGGCGAGGTGCAACGCGCCTGGCGTGCGGGCAGCGACGACAAGGGCAGACCGGAGCTGCGGCCGAAGATCGAGCAGTTACGCTCGTTGCAGGCGAAGATCGCCGGCGGGACGCTGAGCGGGCCCGGCCCCGAGGGCCGCGAGGCTCACAGCGCGGTTCTCACCGGCTGGCGTGAGGAAAAGGAACGGCTGGAGGCCGAGCTGGTCGGCGCCGTGCCTCAGCTGCGCCTGGAGCAGCGGCTGTCGAGCTTGAGCGGGCAGCAGGTCATGGCGCTGCTTCCGCAGGACTCGGCGCTGGTGGAGTTCGTCCGCTTCCAAGTGCTGCCGGACACCCCGCCCGAGACGGGCGCGTCCCGGCTTCCGAACCGGCACCGCTACTGGGCGTTCGTGCTGCGGCCGCACGCGGGTATCAGGCTGGTCGATCTCGGCGACGCCGACGAGATCGACCGCCTGGTCGCGACCTATCGGCAGGCGATCCTCACGATCGACGGTGCCCGCGATGCTCCGCCTCCCCCTCGGTCCGGCGATGCTCGTGACCTCCGGCCTCTCGTGGCGGCGCCGGCACGGCAGAGCGAGCTCGACGCGGGTCTGAGCCTGCGATCCGCCGTCTTCGACCCGTTGCGCACGGCACTCGGCGACGACCGGTCCCTGTTCCTCTGCCCGGACGGCGATCTGTCCCGGCTTCCCTGGGAGGTGCTCCCCCTCGGCCCGGACCGGCGCCTCACCGACGAGTACGCGATCAGCTACCTCGGCACGGCACACGACCTGGTCCGGCTCTCGGCGTCCGTGGCACAGGAGCCCACGGCGCCGCTGGTCGTCGCGGACCCGGACTTCTGGTGGCAGTCCACCGCCGACCCACCCCAGGAACAGGCGGCGGACCGGGGGTCACCGGCCGCTCACGACCTACGGCGGCTGAACGTGCAGTTCGCGGCGCTGCCGGGCGCGGCGGCGGAAGGTGAGGAGGTCGCGAAGCTGCTGGGTGTCAAGGCCGTCACAGGCAGGGACGCCAACGAGGGGACCGTCAGGTCGTGCCGGCGCCCGGCGATCCTGCACCTCGCCACGCACGGCTTCTCCCTGCCCGGCCCTGAAGGTCAGGACAGGCCGGAGCCGTCGTTGACGAGCGGCTTCGCGGAGCTGCCGGAAGGGTTCGGCCGGTTGTCGAACGCGAGCGCGAGCCCGTTCCTGCGCTCTGGGCTCGCGCTGGCCGGAGCCAACACCTGGCTGGCGGGCGGTGTGCTGCCGGCCGAGGCGGAGGACGGCATCCTCACGGCGGAGGAAGTGTCTGGGATGGATCTGGACGGCACCAGGCTGGTCGTCCTGTCCGCCTGCAAGACCGCCCTGGGCGCGCAACATCCCGTCGAAGGGGTGCTGGGCCTGCGCCGCGCGTTCACCCTCGCCGGTGCGCGCACGGTGGTGACGAGCCTGTGGCAGGTGCCCGACGCGGAGACCCGGCAATTGATGGAGATGTTCTACGAGCGGCTGATGGCGGGGCTGAGCCCGGCGGACGCGCTTCGTGCGGCGCAGTCGAGGCTGCGCGACAGCCATCCTGAGCCGTTCTTCTGGGGCGCGTTCGTCTGCCACGGCGATCCGGGCACCCCGAGAGGACCCTCATGACGTCCGGCGGGGACTACGAGGTGCTGAGAGCGCGCGCCGATGACGCGCTGGCCGGGGCAGACGCCGCCGAAGCCGTACAGGCGACGGCTGAAGCCCTGGCCTGGTGCCGGGAGCGCCTGCCTGCCGGTGATGCCGAGCTCGTGCCGGCCCTGGTGCGTCATGCCCGGGCCCTGTCGATGACGAGCCAGACAGGCTCCGCGACCAAGTTCGGGTACGAGTTGCTCTTCGACGAGGCGCTCGCCATCCTCCACTCGGGTCAGGGAGGGCATGACGAGGCGGTGGCCGCGGTCCTGTGGACGTACGCCCAGTGCCTGCGCCATCTCCGTCCTGCCAAGTGCGTGACGACTCTCGAGGAGCGGCTCGGCCTCCTGCGGGCGCTGCGCGGGCCGTCCCATCCCGACGTGGCGGCGGCCGAGTGCGAGCTCGCGGGAGAGCTGCGCCAGCAGCGACGACACCAGGAGGCGTCCGCCCACTACAGGCGATCGCTACGCATCTGGTCGCTGCATCCGCCTGATAGGTGGGGATTGATGGCCGCGGAGGGGGTGGGTTACCTGGCCGAGCTGGCCGGTGATCTCGGCACGGCCGCCGACGCCTATGCCCAGGCCGTGCTGACCGCCCGGGCGCTGGGGGACGATCAGGTCGGGACCTACCTGGTGGCCTGCGCGAGAGTGGCGGCCGGACGCGGCGAAGACGCCCTGCCGCAGTTCGAGAAGGCACTGGCGGAGCAGCGCGCGGCGCTGGGAGACGCCCATCCCGACGTGGCGGCCACCATGATGTCCATCAGCCTGGCCACGAGCGGCGAGCGTGCTCTGCGCGCCACGCGCGATGCCCTGTGCACCGTCGGCGCGTGGCTTGAGTCGGGCGGGGCCACGACGCTGAACGACCAGCAGCGCCGCGATTTCATCAAGACCTTCGGCCGGTACGCCGAACGCTACCTGTCATGGTGGACGGCGAGCCGGTCAACTCCGGCAGAGGCCCTGATGGCAGAGGCCCTGGAGGTGGCGACCTGGCGGCGCCGGCTGCCTCACCTGCTGTGGTCCCCCTGGCGGCTACCCGGCATGCACCATCCCTGCGAGACCGAGCTCAACGCCGTGATGGCGCGGATCGCTCACCGCCTGCAGGAGCGGTACCAGGCCGCGGGCAGGCGGCCGGGCGCGGCGACGGCCGGGCCGGCCTGGATGGGGCACGTCACCGAACTGCCTGCCCTGGAAGGCAGGCAGGCCGAGCTGGAGACCCTCCTCCGGCGGGAGTGCCGGCCCGGCGTGCTGGCCCGGCCCCTGGCGTCCACCGCCGTGGCCGCCGCTCGCCGGGCGTTGGCCGCCGACGAGCGGCTGGTGGACATCATGGGCGTCGAAGGACGGTACGTAGCGTTCGTGGCGGGACCGCTGGACGGGCAGACCGCCGTCATCGACCTGGGCCCTGCGGCGCGGATCGACCAGGAGGCGCTGCGCGCCAGAGTCACGCTCGAAGGACCGGACCGGGCAACGGCCTTTCGCGATCTCAAGCCCGTTCTGGCCGCGCCCGCCGGTGACCTCCGAGCCCTGGCTCAGCTCTTGGTGGCGCCTCTGCTGCCCGCCCTGACGGGGTGCCGGCGCATCCGGGTGGTTCTGGACGGGCCGTTGCTGCACGTGCCCATCGGCGTTCTGCCGGTGGACCCCGCTGGAAGCCCGCTGCTGACCATGTTCGCCCTCGACTACCTGGTCACAGCCGACGATCTGGCCACGGACGGCGGTCCCCGTGCGGAGCCGGGGCCGGAGCTGGTCATGGCCGCCCCCGACTACGATCTCGGCAGTGTGGAGCCCGGGCAGACGGGTTTCCTCTTCGGGCCGCTCGACGGCACCGCCGGAGAGGCCGACGGCATCGCCTGCCTCCTCGGGCCACGGGCGGTCGTTCTGCGGGGTGACGAGGCGTTGAAGGGCCGGCTGCGCGAAACCCGGTCTCCTCGGCTGCTGCACTTGGCGACGCACGGCTATGTGCTGTCCGGCATGAGCGAGGCGGCGGCCCGTGAGACGGATCGCCGCCTGCGTGGCACCACGAGCGAGCTGACAGGGCGCTTCGTCAACCTCCGCCGCCACCCCAGCCTGCGTAGCGGCCTCGCGCTCGCCGGCGCCAACATGTGGCTGGCACACGGCGTTCCCGGCTCTGGGGCGGAAACGGGGATCTTCACCGTGGCGGACGTCAGCGCTCTGGACCTGTCAGGCACCGCGCTGGTGGTCCTGTCCGCGTGCGACACCGGTGTCGGGGACCTCGACGCGGTCGACGGTCACATCAGCCTCCGGGCAGCGTTCCTGCGATCCGGGGCCGGAGCGGTGGTGGCGAGCCTGTGGAAGGTGCCGGATCTGCCCACCCGCGACCTCATGATCCGCTTCTACGAGTTGCTGAGCCGGGGGCATCAGCCGGCTGACGCCCTGCGCACCGCTCAGCTGGAACGTCACGCGGCCGGAGAGCCGGTGGTGAACTGGGGCGCGTTCGTGTGTTACCTCGGCACCCAGCGACATGAAGGCCATCGAATGTGAGCTCAGAACTGGGGGGAATCATGACAAGGGCTGCGAAAATCGCTGCCATCCAGGCGCAACGCGCCACAAGTGCGGCAGCAGCGGAAGAAATGGAGCGGCGGCTCGCTTCACTGGCCGAAGGGCTCTCCCGCCTGGAGGACATCAGGGCCGACATGGTCACGCGGGTCGAGGACGAGGCGAGGGACCAGCTGAGCGCACTCGCGGAGCCGCTGAAGGATCTCATGCTCGGCGTGCGCAGGGAACGGGCCGAACTCGAGCGCGTCCTGGCCAGGCTTCGCCGGACCACCCTGAACATCGGTGTCGTGGGGCGCGCAGGCCAGGGCAAGAGCAGGCTGCTGCAGAGCCTCACCGGCCTGACGACCAGAGAAATCCCCGACGGCAGCGGCGGGTTCTGCACGGGCGTGCCGAGCGTCGTCAGGCACGCGCCAGGGGCCAGCACGTACGCGGACGTGTTCTTCCACACCGAGCAGTCCTTCCTGCACGAGGTCGTGGCGCCCTACTTCGAACGCCTCCGCCTCGGCCGCTCCCCGGCGTCGCTGGAGGACTTCGCCGGCCCGCTCCCACCGCTCGACAGGGACGGACAGGAGGACATGGCGCGCAAGGAGAGCGCCTACACCCATCTGTCGTCTTTCCGCACCACGCTGACCGAATACCGGCGATGGCTGGGGACGTCCTCCCCGCATCGCATCACCGCGGACCAGATCCGCGAGTTCGTCGCCCAGGACGACCCGGATGGAAACCGTCGCTACCACGCCTTCCGCGCGGTGCGCCGTGTCCACATCACCACCGCCTTTCCCCACGACGACCTCGGCGGCATCGGCACGATCGACCTGCCGGGGCTCGGCGACACCAACCTCGGTGACTCCCGGCTGCTGTTGAGCGCGCTCAGCGACGACGTGGACGTGGTGCTGTTCGTCCGGCGGCCCTCCCCCGAGCGGGACGCCATCCAGGACACCGACATCGACCTGTATGACCTGGCACAGAGCGCGCTGCCGGACATCCCCATGGAGAAACGCTCGTTTTTGCTGCTCAACCATCGGCGCAGCGTCGATCAGGACAACCTGAACAACGCCAGGTTGTTCCGCGACCAGATCCCCGGCTCGGCGATCAAGGTGGCCGGCACCGACATCGTGGACTGCTCCGACGCCGAGGCCGTCGCCGCGGCGTTCGAGCCCGTGGTCGACTACCTGCTCACGCATGTCGGCGAGCTCGACCGCATGCTGCTGCGGGCGCGCAGGCGGACCATGGCGGAACTGCGCCGCCAGATCACCCTTCTGATCAGCCAGGCGCGCCGGCTCGACGCGCTCGCCCAGCCGGCGAGCATGTGGTTCCCCGCCTTCCAGTCCCTGTTCAAGCAGGCGCACACCAGCCTGTCAGCCGAGCTCGACCAGTTGGTCGACCGGCTGAGGGAGGAACGAGGGCTGCGCGACACGGCCTTCAGCCAGAGCGTGCGAGCCGTGCTCGCGCTGGCCCGCAGTGACGACGGCATTCCCGCGCCGGAGGACATCAGGACCCGGTTCGCCGTCGAGGGCACCCGGCAGGCCGCCTACAGTCACCTGCTCGACGAGACGCGCGCTCATCTGTCCAGGCACTTTCTCGGCCTGCACGACGGGTTGCGCGAATGCGTCGAGCAGATGCACGAGGACGTGGCGGCCCTGCTCGCGCGTGCGGGCGGCCTCGCACCGCTGAGCGGCGAGCAAGGCAGGCAGTTCCTGCTGGACGTGGCGGAGCGGATCCCGCCGGCCCTGCGGCAGGGCCGGCAGAGCGAGATCCAGTACGCGCTCACCATGCTCACCGAGTTCGAGCTGAACTATCGCGGCTTCGTCCAGCACCGCATCCGGCCGTGCCTGGACGGCTTGCACGGCGACTCACCGGCCATGGCGTTGCCATCGGACGGCACCCTGGTCGACGAGAAGACCATGCGGGAGATGCTGCGGATCTCCTACGAGGAGGCACTGGATCGCTGCGACACGGCCCTCGACGGGCTGACCACGGAGCCGAACGGAGCGGTCTTCTCCATCGTCGAGGAGTTCCGCGACCGCGTTCTGCGCGCGGAGGGCAGCACGGACGAATGGCGCGCCTTCTACCAGGACATCAGGGCAGAGCTGTGGAGCGGCGCATTCTCCGCCCTGGCCGAACAAGCCGGCCATCTGAGGGTGTGGGACGAGGCCGTACAGGCGCTGGCCTCGCTCCTCGACCAGGATCACGAGGAGGAGGAGAAGTGAGCGAAAAGCCAGCCAGGCGGCAACGCCTCAGCAGCGCCCCTTGGCGCAAGATCACCGGCCGCATCGGCGAGGACGCGATCATCGACGTCACCATGCTGGGCTCGATCGGGGTGGGCAAGACCACGTTGCTGGCCTCGATGTACGAACGGTTCGGGCAGGTGATCGGCGCCACGGACCTTCAGGTGACGCCCACTGACCGTAAGACCTCGGTGAGCCTGCAGGGCTACATCGAGGACCTCCGGCGCATCGCGGATGGCCTGCGGGTGCAGGGCGGTATCCAGGGCACCGGTGAGCTGCGGGACTACGCCTTCGACGTCGGCCGCAAGGGTCGCTCCCCTCTCTTCAAACTACGATTCACCGACTATCCCGGAAAATATCTACTTAATCCGGACAATCTAGATGACGAAAAGCTCCAGCGTGCACTCGAACGCGCTCACGTCATCCTTGTGGCGATCGACGCCGCCGCGCTCATCGAACGCAACGGCCGTTATCACAACCTCATCAACATTCCCCAGATCGTCACCGACGAGATCAAGCGCATGCTGCAGGTGAGAATGGATCGGCTGATCATTCTTGCCCCGCTCAAATGTGAAACCTATGTGGAGAAACCGCCCGGCGCACAGGAGCTCAAGGCCAAAATAGTCGACGAATATCGGACGCTGCTCAACTACATCAGCTCCGGAGAGCTCCGCGAGCGTGTGGGGTGCGTGATCACCCCCGTGCAAACGGTCGGCTCGGTGGTGTTCCACCGGCTGGAAGAGGACCCGCAACACCTCAACCCCGTCTTCGAATTCCGGGTGAAGGCCGTCGGCGCACGGTACGCGCCACTCCACACCGACCAGCTCCTGCGGTACGCGCTGCGGTTCGTGGTGAACAAGTATCGCGACAGCGACCATCGCGGCGTGATGCGGGCGTGGTGGGAACGTGCCATCGGGACGGACGCCGCCATGGTAGAGGCCGCACGGGAGTTCGCCACCGGCTGCAAGAGCGACGACGGCTTCGGCGTCCTGCAGAGCCATCCCTACCTGGACGGACGATGACATGGGCGCCCGCTGGTTGGTGCAGACGCGCGGTCCGGGCACCACGGAGGACTACCGATGGCTGCCCATCGGGCACAAGAATCTCAGGGCGCTGCGGCTCCTCGAGAAGGGGTGGCGGAAAGGCTCGTCGTTCCTCACCCTGCTCGACGACGAAAGACCCGGCCTGCTGCTGTACCGTTTCCGGAGCGAAGGGCTGCTCCTCCTGATCACCGGCCTCATCCCGGCCGGCCGCCCGGTCGACTCGCGCAAGCGCGCCATCCGGGTCAACGTGCTCGGCTGCACCCACGACAGCGCGGACCGGCTTGCCGCCGACTTCGCTGACAACACCGATGACGGCACCGATGCCATCCTCTCCGTCACCTGCGCGGCCCTGCGGGGCGACCTCTCCGACCGGCTGCCGGTGGTCTACGGGCCGGACGGCGGGTCCGGCTTCGCCTTGGAGCCTGAGGACTGGAACGACATGCTGGAGGACGTGAAGGGCGGGCACACGTCGTCCGAATCGCCTCCCACACGTAGACCCCGCGTCGACGACGACACGGAGACAGCGCGTGAGCAGGTGGCCGGCGAACTCGCGGCACTCCGCAGCCAGGGAACGCTGGACCGGCTGTCCGGCACGCTGCTGGTCCTGCGCACAGGGGTTCTCAGCCGACGCCAGTCCGAGGCTCTGGGAGCATGGCGGGTGCTGGTCGACATCCTGCCCGACGAGCAGGAGCCCCCGGAGCAGAACCTGTTCAGCCAGTTCAGGGACCTCAGGAACCGGCTCGGCATCCCTCTGTTCCTCGGGCTGGTCGCGTTGGCGGTGGTCGTCGCCGCGATCGTGGCGAACCTGCCGATGTGGGATGCGCCGCCGGGCAGCCCAGCCACCAGCCCGACCGCGAGCACGACCCGGAGCCCGCCCTCGACCACCGGCAGGTAGCTCAGCGGGCGTTGGCGAGGTCGTTGGCGGCCACGTAGCCGAAGGTCATGGCGGGGCCGATGGTCGAGCCCGAGCCCGCGTAGCTGTGGCCCATGACGGCTCCGCTGGCGTTGCCGGCGGCGTACAGGCCGGGGATGACCGAGCCGTCCGCGCGCAGCACCCGCGCGCGGGCGTCCGTGCGCATCCCGCCCTTCGTGCCGAGATCGCCCGGGACGATCCTGAACGCGTAGAACGGCGCCAGCCACAGCGGGGCCAGGCACGGGTTCGGCCTGACCAGCGGGTCGGCGTAGTAGCGGTCGTAGGCGCTGTCGCCGCGGTGGAAGTCGAGGTCCCTGCCGGTCACGGCGAACCCGTTGAACCGGTTGATCGTGCCGCGCAGCGCGGCCTGCGGCACGCCGATCTTGGCGGCGAGCTGCTCGACGGTCCAGGCCTTGTAGGCGGCGCCGCTGTCGAACCAGGCGTCGGGTAGCGGCAGGAGCGGGGCGACGTCCCGGAACAGGTACTTGTTGCGGTAGTTCTGGTCGACGATCAGCCAGGCGGGGATGTGCGGGGCGCCGGAGCCGTTGCGGTCGTACATGACGTGCACGACGTCGCTGTAGGGGGCGCCCTCGTTGACGAAGCGCACGCCGTTGCCGTTGACCAGGACGCAGCCGGGCAGGGTGCGTTCGGCCAGGCAGAAGTACGGCTCGTCGGGCAGCGGGATGGACGGGCCCCACCAGGCGTCGTCCATCAGGTCGAGCGCGGCGCCGGCCCGCTCGCCGGCCGCGATGCCGTCGCCGGTGTTCGCCTCGGCGCCCACGGTCCAGCTCGTGCCGATGGGCTGGCGCTGGAAGCGGGCGCGCATGGCCGCGTTGTGCTCGAACCCGCCGGAGCCGACGATCACACCCCGCCGCGCCCTGACGGGTCCGGACGGGGTGAGGACGCCGGTGACCCTGCCGCCCTCCACGATCAGGTCCAGCAGCGGGGTGTTCAGCAGCACCGGGACGCCGGCGGCCAGCAGCCCGGCGCGCAGGCCGGCCGCCAGCGACTGTCCCATGGTCAGCGGCTTCTCGCCGCGCAGCGCCGCCTCGGTGCCCCGCAGCAGGCACGCGGCGCTCACCTCCAGGCCCTTCGGGTTGACGGCGGCCAGCGTCAGCCACTTGTAGTCGGCGCTGTAGACGACCATGCCGGCGGGGGTGGGGATGTACGGGCCGTTCAGCCGGGTCAGCTCGGCGCCGAGGATGTTGCCGTCGAGCTGCGCGGGCTCGATGGAGCGGCCGTTCGGCATGCCGCCGGGAAGCTCCGGATAGTAGTCGGAGTAGCCGTCCATGAAACGGAAGCGCAGGGGGCTGTTGCGCATCACGAACGAGAGCATCGCGGGGCCCGCCGACAGGAACGCCTGCTGGCGCTCGACCGGCACGGTGCCGCCGACGACGCGGGCCAGGTAGGTGGCGGCCTTGGCGGGGGTGTCCTGAACGCCGGCGGCGAGGATGACCTCGTTGTTCGGGATCCAGATGCCGGCGCCGGAGCGGGCGGCCGAACCGCCGAACGTGGGTGCTTTCTCGATCACGACGGTGCTCAGGCCGCGCTTGGCCGCCGTCAGCGCCGCGGTCATCCCGGCGGCGCCGGCGCCGATCACCACCACGTCGTACTCGGCCGCGGCCCGGGCGGGGGCGGGGGCCAGCGCGGCGCCCGCCATCAGGGCGCCGCCGGTCACGGCGGCACCGCGTAACAACGCGCGGCGGCTCTGGCCGCGGGGGGTCAGAGCGTTCGTCGATCTCGTTGAGTCAGCCACGGGCCAAGCATGCGCTTGGTTGTTCAACGCGTCAATGGCCCGCCCCGTCGGCACCCGGCCGCAGCGCTGGTCCTGCAAGATCCGGTGCCCTCACGCCACTCGGCACGACGCGACCCGGCACGGCATGCACACGCAGCACCGCACAGGACACGCAGCGCGGGCGCGGCGTGGCGTGGCGCAGCGTGGCCCGGCCTGGCGTGGCACGGCGGGGCGGAGCGGGGCCGCAGGGTGGGGACGGCGCGGCGGACCGGGACGGGGCGGCGGCGGGGCGGGGCAGGGCGGTGGGG